>CAVIRL010000082.1:0-9555 GCA_963645005.1 Prevotella sp. P5-108 | reverse complement strand
ATTCCATTGCGCCGAGTGTGCATCTACGTTCCACTCCGGTCGGTGCATAACAAGCGCCACTGGCGCTTTACACCCCGCAGAGCGTTTTTGTATGAGAGGACGCAATTTCCTGTCATACAAAAAGGCCGCCTGAGTACCACAAAAACATGGTGCCCAGGCGGCCGGCAATTCTTCACATACGTGCTCCCCTGTGGTTCCCCACTTTTTCCGCCAGTCGCACGCTCTGTATACAGGATAGCGGATTCTGTCGGAAAATGCAAGTATTTTTTGCGGTACGTGCATGGACTGTGCATGGTCTGCGTGTGGCTTGCGTGTGGTTTGCTCGTGGTTTCTGGCTGCTTTCCGTGTGGTTCCCGACCGTTTCCGTGTGATTTCCGGCTGGTTTCCGTGTGGTTCCCGGCTGGCATGCGGCCATGCCCGCACCGGGCGAGGGCGTATCTCACTCGTTGCGGATCGCTGCCAGGGGACTTAGCTTCATGGCCCTAAGCGCCGGGAAGAAGCCGGCAGCCATGCCGATGAACACCGCAAAGGCCAGGGACGCTGCTGCCAACCACAGCGGGATCCGGGAAATGTTGCCGCTCATCCCGGTCATGGTCTCGCTGATGTTCAGCAGGTGGTTGATGGCAAAGGACACGGCTTCACTGAAAACCAGGCCCACCACGCCGCCCATGAATCCGATAAAGCCGGATTCCAGCAGAAACATGTTGCGGATCACCTTCATGTCACAGCCCAGCACCTTGATGATGCCGATCTCCTTTGTTCGCTCGTAGATGGACATCATCATGGTATTGGCAATTCCGATGGCTGCCACAAACAGCGATACCGCACCAATACCGCCGAGCACGGCCTGGATCATATTGGACTGCTGCTCTGACTGCTTCATCCAGTCTGCGTTGCTGTAGGCCTGAAAACCCATGTCGGTGATTTTTTTCTGTACCTCTTCCACATGCTCCATTTCATCTACACTGACCACGCAGGAATTGTAGATAAAATAGTTATAGGGCTTACCCTTTTTCGTGGTGGGCTGACCCGGAATCGCACGCTTTTTGAAGATTTTCTTCAGTTGAGCTTCCAGAAGATCCAGTCTTGTATACACGCTGTAGGCATAGCTGTTGTAATCATCCACACCGCCTTCCACCACGCCGTCCGCCTTCAGCAGATACTTTTTCGGCGGATTGGGAGCATTTTCCCCACCGTTCTGGGACTGATAATAGGTGTCTGTATCAAAGATGACAAACATGGGCTTCCCCATAAAATCCACATTCGGCAGCTGTCCTGTCTCCCCATAGGCGTTATTTCCCCGGGAATCCGCAAACCACTGGATGATGGCATTGCCGTAGATCAGCTTCAGCTCCTTGTCGGATGGATCGGAAAGCTTTCCCTGGCCCAGGGGAATCTTCTCCAGATATTCATAGGGTGCTCCGTTCAGGGAAACGTTCGTAGAATATTTGCCCTGCCGCAGGATCACATCCACCTGCAGCATCGGATAAACATCCTTCACATAGGGAATGCGCCTGATCTGCTTCACCGCATCATCCGTCAGATAAAGAGGGTCGTTGGAATTCTCTCCATTATAAGGATTATTCACGTTGATCTCGGTCAGGCTTCCATAAGAGGATATCAGCTCACGGTTCAGCTCACTGAGTCCGATTCCCAGAGAAACCATGACCACGATGGAGGCTGTACCGATCACGACGCCAAGGACCGTCAGAGCGGTCCTCAGTTTTCTTCTGCTTAAATTTTTCAGGCTCATGGCCAGCAGATCTGCAAATTTCATCGTTCTCGTTTCCTCTCAGTACCAATTTCCCCAAATTCAGGTCTGGCTTGTTCCTGCCCCGGCTTATTCCGGATATCCTGCGCAGTCATTCACAGTCCGTTTTCTTTTGTCTCATCGTTTTCGTCCGGTTCTCCGCTCACTTCGTCCTCATCAGCCAGCAGCTCCGCTTCCTTTTTCCGCTTCCGGTGCTTCCGGAATACCGTGACGCCTGTAACGGCACCCACAAGCACCACGGCAGCCAGAACGAATTTTCCGTATTTCTGTATCGGTCCCGACTCTTGCTGTGAGGCTGCATCAGGGTCTTCCAGATCCATGTCATCCATATCCGGAACCGGCTCGCTGACATAGAGGGTCAGCTCCTTCTCTACCTCTGACACCTCGCCGTTTTCATCCTCATAGGAAATGATGACCTTTACCTTTCCGTCATCTGCAGTCGGGGCCGCGCCGGTTACCATGCAGTCTACGTTGCCGGTCTCGCCGGATTTGATGTTACCGACATAGGTGTCCGTTGTCTGGATGGAATCTGCCTCAAACCGCGCCATCACGTTATAGAGCGTCACCTTTCCGGTGTTGTTGATGCCGAACATGATGTTGGATTCTTCTCCTACACTGATGGAATCCGGGGTCACCTCGAAGGTTCCGGTATTCAGACGCGGGATCTGCTTGATCGGAATATTCACCGTCATGGTGTCCTCGGCGTTTTTAAACTGCGGGCTGTCATATCCGGCCTTTATGGTTATGCCGTAGGAGCGCTGGTCTACTCCGGGTCTGGAGACTATGCGCAGGCTGACCTGTGTGGAGGCTCCTGCGTCCAGCGAGCCTATGGCTGCGGAGTTGGAACCGGATTCTGTGGTGAACACCGGGCTGTCAGATACCTTTTCGGATTCCATCGTCAGCAGAATGTCGGAGGCTGAAACACTGCCGGAGGCATTTTTCACCGTCAGGACCAGATTAAAGCTTTCTCCGGCTACGATCGTTTCCGGGTCTGTCGTATAACCGGCAACGATGAGACGCGCCTTGGTGCGGTCGTGCTCATTAAACTCCTCATACTCATCCTTGGTGGGCTTGCTCACAATATGGACAAAGAAAGAAGTCTCGTAGGTCTTTAGCTCTTCGCCGGTGGAGCTGTCGGAGTAGTAGATCTTCATGGCGATCGGATAATAGCCGGTATAAGACTCCTTGCGGATGGCAAAGCTGTAATCCAGCTGCACCGTCTCGTCCACCGCGATTTTCTCAAACATCCGGTCGTAGTTGGCATCGTTGATCTCAAATGGGAACTTGGTGCTGTCCGCATCCAGGACCATGCTTGCCTTGACATTGTATACCGTGGCCGGACTGTTGTTGCGCAGGCCGATGGAGAAATTCATCACCTCCGGGTAGACTCCCCGGGGTGCGTCCTGTCCCTCGCCCAGGACAAAATCGTAGGTCTTGTTGGTGCCATCGTCATCATCGTCGGTGGAGGTGGATTTGGTGATCCAGACGCGCAGATCTGTCTGGCCGATCCAGCCGCCATCCTTGTCCATGACAACAACCGGAACTTTATAATATCCCTCGGACAGATCCCGGCGCACCGTGCCGGTCAGGGATACCTTTTTCTCCTTTCCGTCAGAGATGGTTCCGATTCCCTTTGGGTTGTCCGTGTCGTTCAGCTTTCCGGTTACCTCGAAGGGGAAGGAATAGCCATACTGGCGGTCTTCCTCGTCCTCATCCCAGATTTCGCCGCCGCTGGTGTCAAAGGCAATTTTGGCTTCTTTGATATCGCCTCCACTGATATTTTTGATGGTAAAGCTCACCGTAAGGGATTTTCCTGTTTTTCCCCGCTGGATCTTGTCGGAATACACCGATACCTCCGATGCGTACGCCTGCACCGGCGCGGCCGCAGGCACAGCCCCCGCAAACAGCAGCAGGGCCAATGCCAGGGCCGCCAACCGCTTCCACCTCATCTTTTTCATAGCTCTTCTCCTCTTTTCAAAGCATTCTCCCCTGCTTCTTCCGCAGTTTTTTTCTTTTCCTCGATCTTTAAGATTTTCCCGTCCACAATGTGAAACTGCCGGTCCGCAAATCCGGCGATATAGTTGTCGTGGGTGACCATGACCAGGGTCTGCTGCTGTTCCCGCACAATGCGCTGCATGAGCTTTAACACCTCCATGGTGGTTTTGGAATCCAGGTTTCCAGTGGGCTCATCCGCAAAAATGATCTTGGGATCCACCACCAGGGCTCTCGCGATACCCACGCGCTGCTGCTGGCCGCCGGACATGGCGTTGGCCATGTGCTTCATCTGCTTTTCCAGTCCCACCAGCTTTAAATACTCTTCTGCCTTCGCATTGCGGATCTTTTTCGGCACGCCCCGGAAGGAAAGGGGCAGCGCCACATTCTCTACTGCATTCAATGTCTTTAACAGGTTGTAGGACTGAAAAATGAAGCCCACGTTCTCCCGCCGGAACTGCACCAGCTGGTTCTCATCCATCCGCTCCATGTGCTTTCCGGCTATGATGATCTCGCCCCTTGTGGGCTTTTCCAGACCGGCCAGCATGTTTAACAGTGTTGACTTTCCGGAACCGGAGGGGCCGACAATGGCACAGAACTCCCCTTTGTACATGGTGAAATCCACGCCGTTCAGCGCATAGACCTTATTTGTCCCCACCTGATAGATCTTATATAAATTCTTCACCCGGATGACGGGTGTTTTCTTTTCTTCCATCAATTTATTCTTCTCCCCTGGGCAGACATCCCTGTCTGCTTATGCACATCATACCATGAACCTGCCATTTAAGATATCCTCTTTTCCTTAATCTTCCTTAAGGATTCATTACAGTTCCGGAAGTAAAAAAATACCCAAAAATCAGTTGTTAGAGACGGCTAATTTTTATGAATTTTTTTTAAAAAAGAGACTGGTAATCTAAGATATTTTCCGCTATAATGTCCTAAGACCTGCGGTCAGAGGTTTTGGCCGCCAGAGAAAATGCAAAGGAGATACGTTATGAGACATTTGTTGAATCCGTTGGATTTTTCCGTTGAAGAGACCAACGAGTTATTGACACTGGCATCTGATATCGAACACAACCTCAAAAAATATGCTCACGTTTGTGATGGCAAAAAACTGGCTACTCTTTTCTATGAACCAAGTACAAGAACCCGCCTCAGCTTTGAATCCGCTATGTTAAGCTTAGGTGGCAGCGTACTTGGTTTTTCTTCGGCCAATTCCAGCTCCGCAGCGAAGGGTGAGAGTGTGGCAGATACCATCCGCATGATTTCCTGCTACGCAGATATCGCGGCTATGCGTCATCCGAAAGAGGGTTCCGCACTGGTTGCTTCCATGCATTCCAATATTCCAGTGATCAACGCAGGCGACGGCGGCCATCAGCATCCGACCCAGACCCTGACCGACTTAATGACCATTCGGTCTTTAAAGGGCCGTCTGGACAACTTAACCATCGGTCTCTGCGGTGACTTAAAGTTCGGCCGTACCGTTCACTCCCTGATCAACGCTATGGTCCGCTATCCGAATGTCCGTTTCGTACTCATTTCCCCGGACGAGTTAAAGGTTCCGGAATATATCCGCGATGATGTCCTCCGCGCAAAGGGCATCGAGTTCAAGGAAGTCAGCAACCTGGATGAAGCCATCCCGGAGCTTGACATTCTCTACATGACCCGTGTTCAGAAAGAGCGTTTCTTCAACGAGGAGGATTACATCCGCTTAAAAGACAGCTACATTCTGGACAAGGCAAAAATGGCACTGGCCAAGGACGACATGTACGTGCTGCATCCGCTCCCGCGTGTAAACGAGATCTCCACCGAGGTGGATGACGACCCGAGAGCAGCTTACTTCAAGCAGGCTCAGTACGGTGTCTATGTTCGTATGGCTCTGATCATGACTTTACTGGAGGTGGAAAAACCATGTTAAATATCAGTGGATTACAGGAAGGCGTTGTTCTGGATCATATTCAGGCTGGCAAAAGCCTTAACATTTACTATCATCTTGGTCTTGACCGTCTCACCGACTGTCAGGTAGCCATCATCAAGAACGCGCGAAGCAACAAGATGGGCCGCAAGGACATTATCAAGGTTGAGGGCCCGATCGACAACATCGATCTGGATGTACTGGGCTACATCGACCACAATATCACCGTCAATGTCATTCGTGACAACAAGATCACCGAGAAGAAAGCACTGAAGCTTCCGAAGAAGATCACCAATGTCATCCGCTGCAAGAACCCGCGCTGCATCACCTCCATCGAGCAGGAGCTGCCGCACATCTTCTATCTGGCAGACGAGAAGACCGAGACTTACCGCTGCATGTACTGCGAAGAGAAATACGGAAAGTCCAAATAAATCCATTTTGGGAAATGTCAAAGGAGTATGGCCTGAGCAGTCCGGGTCATACTCCTTTTGCGTATCTGATGTTTTATTTTTCCATTTTTACAGCACATTCCTTCCGATAACATCCAATGCCGTATTTGAAAATGGTTTTCATTCCATCCTCCAGCAGTCTGGAAACATACTGTTGTTTCCGAATCTGCTCCAGTGCTTCTTCACACGCCGCATCCAGCTTTCCCTGTTCCGCATACTTGAGCTCAAGCACAATTCCGATCCTGCTTTTCGGAATTTCGATCAGGATATCGCAATATCCTTCTCCCGACTCCGCATTCGACTTAATATACCAGTCCTCCCGAAATCTCAAAAGGCCCAGCAGAATGCCATGATAAAAATTCTCCTTTTTTTCTTTTGTGGCATTGTCCCGGACACTGATCATATTCCAGAGATAATTGCTCAAAAGCTGCTGAATGATTTCCGGTTTTCCGTCCGGAAAGGCCTCGCAGAAAGTCTGCAGCGTACTTGCATCCTTCCGTGCAGACTCCTGAAACCATGCCTGGATCTGTCTTACAAACAGGTCACGGATCTCATGATTTGGAATTTTCAGTTCGTAGCGATCCGGCCTCAACTGTTTTGTCTGGGTGAGATACCCGGTTGTGAACAATACACTCCAGAGATTATCAATGGAATTGTCCAGTTCATTGTAAGTCAGCTCCAGATGAATATTTTTCACAATGGTTTTTCCGGCAATCAATTCCTCGATTTCACTTCGTGTCTGCACACTGGCCTTATCCACAAAACGCCGCACAATGTCATTGCTGCTGGTATTCAGCCAGTAATTCTTCGGAAACAAAGTCTGCTTCTCTGTATGATCCGCACAGTAATTGATAACATCCCATGGACAGTAAACCTGTTCCTCACCGAAGATATAGCCGTCGTACCACCGCTTCACCGTATCGTACTCTGAATCCAGGCCATAGTAATGCAGCATGTCCCGAACTTCCTCATCCGTAAACCCGAAATATTCATCAAAAGCGGAATCCGCGATGGAATATACTTTAAAATTGTTCAGTCCGGTGAAAATGCTTTCTTTTGCAATTCTCAAGCATCCTGTGAGTACCGCAAACTGAAGGCTGCTGTTTGTTTTTAACGCATTGCCAAGCATTCCCTTCAGGCAGGAAACCATCTCATCATAGTAGCCATTCTGAAATGCTTTATCGAGAGGTACGTCATATTCATCAATCAGAAGGATTACTTTTTTGTCATAATGCTTTTCCAGAAGTTCTGTCAGAGCCTGAAGTCCGCCTGATAGCATAGCTTCACTCATCTCTGAATTCAGAAGTTCACGGTACAGTCCCCGGTCGATTTCCGTCAGTTTCGGACTTTCCAGCAAAAACTGAAATCGACGTGCCTCCCTGTTGATCAGCCAGATCATTTTTTCTTTTGCCGCTGCATAAGAACGTGCATCTACACTCTTCAAGCTGAGAAAAACCACGGGGAACCGTCCCATATACTGACTGCACAATTCCTGGTTTTTCATAATTTTCATGCCGTCAAACGATGCTCTGTCACAGCCGATTTCAAAAAAGTTCTGCAGCATGCTCATATTCAGCGTTTTTCCAAAGCGGCGCGGACGTGTAAACAGGCTTACCTTGCTTCGCTCTCGCAGGAGCCGCTCGATCAGTCCTGTTTTATCTACATAGTAGAAGTCTTCTCTTCGAATATCCTCAAAGCTTTCAATTCCCACAGGAAATCTGAGATATTGCTTCATACATACACCTCCCGGTAAGGTTCCCCTTGTCTGCTTTTATTATAAGCAGATCACCACGCAAACACAAATCATTTTTAAAGGCTCCGCAATACCTTCCCCAGCTCTTCCACAGTAGCCGCAATGTGTCCGGCTCCGGCGTTTTCCAGTTCTTCGCGGCTTCCGTAGCCGTAGAGGATACCTACAGCTTCCATGTGGTTCTGCCTTGCGCCGTTCATGTCGTTTTCCCGGTCTCCCACCATCACAATCTCGTCCGGGTTGGTGAGACCGCGGCTTTCCATAACATAGCGGATCACATCGCCCTTGTGGACCCGGGTCTCATTCATGTCGGCACCGCCGATCATCTCAAAGTACTCTGCCAGGCCGAAATGCTCCAGGATCTTCACGGAATACTGCTCCGGCTTGGAGGTTGCCACGCAGAGCTGGTATCCGTCCTTTTTAAGACCCGCAAGAAGCTCCGGGATGCCCGGATACACGGCATTCTCAAACATGCCCTTGTCTTCAAAGTACTCGCGGTAGATGCCCACGGACTTCTTTGCCTTCTCGTGGTCAAAGCCGTAGTACTTCATGAAGCTCTCCACCAGCGGCGGACCGACAAAGACATTCAGGCTGCTTTTATCTTCCACGGAAATGCCGTAATGATCCAGCACATGAGCCACGGAATTGGTGATGCCCTCCGCGGAATCGGTAAGGGTGCCGTCTAAATCAAAGAAAATATATTTTTTCATCCTCGTCTCCTTTTCTTCTCAGTCATTGTTCCAGTATAGCAGAAAATCCTGTATCCGCACAGTCCCTGCTTCACCGCATAGAAAAAGCTGCCACAAGGGCAGCCTTTCCATATGTATTGCAATGTGATATTTTCGTGATTAGATCTGCGGGCCTGCTGCAACCAGAGCCTTGCCTGCTGCGTTGCCTTCGTATTTTGCGAAGTTCTTGGTGAAACGCTGTGCCAGATCTTTTGCCTTGGTTTCCCACTCAGCAGCATCTGCGTAGGTGTCTCTCGGATCCAGGATGCCGGTGTCTACGCCCGGAAGCTCGGTCGGGATCTCGAAGTTGAAGTACGGAAGCTGTTTGGTCGGTGCATCGTTGATGGAACCGTTTAAGATTGCATCGATGATGCCGCGGGTATCTTTGATGGAGATACGCTTGCCGGTGCCGTTCCAGCCGGTGTTAACCAGGTATGCTTTTGCACCGCTCTTTTCCATCTTCTCAACCAGCTCTTCTGCGTACTTGGTCGGATGCAGCTCCAGGAATGCCTGGCCGAAGCAAGCGGAGAAGGTCGGGGTCGGCTCGGTAATACCGCGCTCGGTGCCTGCTAACTTAGCAGTAAAGCCGGACAGGAAGTAGTACTGGGTCTGCTCCGGAGTCAGAATGGATACCGGCGGAAGTACGCCGAATGCGTCTGCGGACAGGAAGATCACGTTCTTAGCTGCCGGTGCTGCGGAAATCGGACGTACAATGTTCTTGATATGGTCAATCGGGTAAGATACACGGGTATTCTCGGTTACGCTCTTGTCTGCGAAATCGATCTTGCCGTCTGCGTCAAGGGTTACGTTCTCAAGCAGTGCGTTTCTCTTGATTGCGTTGTAGATGTCCGGCTCGGAATCTTTGTCCAGGTTGATAACCTTTGCATAGCAGCCGCCCTCGAAGTTGAATACGCCGTTGTCATCCCAGCCGTGCTCGTCATCACCGATGA
>CAVIRL010000081.1:11692-12144 GCA_963645005.1 Prevotella sp. P5-108 | reverse complement strand
GCGTACCTGTGTGGACATCCAGACAACAAAGAGCATCGCAAAGATGTTCAGAATGTAGGAGGCAGAAAAACAACATGAAAAGAAAACACGGAATGAGGACCTTGCTGGTGCTGGCTGCGGTGGCTGCCCTGGCCGTAACGTCAGGCTGCTCCAAAAAAAACAGTGATCAGACATCTGCCATCCAAAAGACGGGAACCCTGAGGGTGGCCATTACCACCGGCAGAAGCCGTCTTGCCTGGGTGGATGACACAGACGGAACCTATCACGGCATGGAGCCGGGACTTGCAGGTGAGATCGCAAAGGCCTTCGGTCTTGAGGTTTCCTTTGTCCCGGTAGAGAGCGGCAGGCCGCTGACCGAGGTGCTAAACCAGGGGGAAGCGGATATGGCCATCGGCTCCATTACGGATGACGGCTCCTTAAGCGGGGAGTTTGGCATGACATCCCCCTATGCC
>CAVIRL010000081.1:0-11682 GCA_963645005.1 Prevotella sp. P5-108 | reverse complement strand
GCCTACGGATATCTGTGTGCCGTCACCTCCAGAGGCAATTTCATCAACAGCATTGCCGCCCTGAAGGACAGCCCGATCGGCATCTCCTCCAATGTATCCGCATCGAGCCTGCTGACGCTGAATGAGGCAGAACCATCCGAAGAGAAAACCTATTCTGAGACAGATGGACGCAGGGCTCTTGAGAACGGCACCATAGAAGCCTATATCTGTTATGAGGATGAGGCGGTCTCCATGGTGGAGGATGAGCAGATCTTCCAGGCGCAGAACCTCATTGACACCGATGCGGAGGGCTTTGTAGCGATCACCAAAAAGGAAAACAAGGGACTTCTGGAGGGCATGGAGGCCGTTACGCAGGCCTACCTGGATGCGCTGGATCAGAAGCAGACCACTTCGGAGACCACGGCACAGTAAAGAAACAGGAGGTGACAGGATATGGCATATTTTGACAGTCCGAAAAACAGGGCACTCTGGGAGGTAGAGCTGAGCAAGCTCCGGGAGGAAAAAGAACTCAGAAGTACCGGAAAAAGCAGTAAGGCAGCGAAGGCAGATCTGGATTCTGCCGGTGATCTGAAAAAAACAGCAGATAAGCCGACCCGGGTGCGCACCTCATATAAGGAGCTGGTAGAAGAAGCAAGACAGGAGCATCTGGCTAAGCATGGCGGCAGGGCTCAGAAGAGTCTGCTCCATGACAGAGAAAGGACGATGCATAAGGATGATCCGGTGAAGAACCGCAGGATCCCCGGGAAGGTGAAATAATGAAAAAAATGTTCAGAACCTTTTTTGCGGTAAGCCTTGCCGCAGCGTTTCCCATATCTGCCTTTGCCATGTCGGACAGCGGAGCCAATGCTGTGTCAGGATTTGGAACCGAAGCCGTATCGGGCTCCGGAACCGAAGCTGCGTCAGGCTTTGGAGCTGAGGCTATGTCCGGCTCCGGAACCGAGGCCGTGTCAGGCTTTGGAACCGAGGCTGTGACAGACAGTGAATCTGATATCCTGTCAGACAGCAGCTCCGGATCTGCGTCAGCGGATGCCGCCGGTGAGACAGAGTTTGACTGGGCGGATTACGGAAGCTCCGGCTCTCTGAGCAGAGAGGAATCAAGGCAGCTTCAGGCCCTGATCGCCAGGGGAGGCACGGGCGTGGCGTTTGAGGAAGCAACGGATGTACAGCTTACCTTTGACACAGCTGCCAACCGATATCAGTATGCACTTCCGAACAAGTATCAGATGCAGGTCACAGTTCCAAACGGAGCAGTCACCATAGGACCGGTGATCCTGAATGCAGACAAGGACACGACCGATATCACGGTAACCAGGGATCACGAAGCCTATGACCTCGAAGCTTATGACTCCGGCAACAGCTATTATTTTTCCGAGCCGGGATGCTATGAGCTGGAGATGCTGTGCAGCCCCGGAGATTATTCCGGTGATGATCTGGTCATCTACCAGTGCCGTTTCAGCTTCCAGATCCTGAAGGACGGTCTCAGCCGTCAGAACTTTCTGGTGGCGCCGGATGGATACACGATCGGCCATATCACCCGAAACGGTCAGCCGGTCAAGGTAACAAATCCGGTTTGCATGAACCTTCGGGATGATGGGAAGTATCAGATCCGCTTCTCGGCAGAAGGCCTTCCGGACTACCGCGTATCCTTTACAAAGGATACCATAGCACCGACCCTGACCTTTTCCAAATCCATTGTCGGAAAGTCGCTGAAGCTTCCGCTTTCCTTTGAAAAGGCGCAGAAAGACAGTCAGGTGACGGTCTATCACGACGGAAATGAGGTGACACTGTCCGGCCAGGATCTGAATCAGGGCGGCTGGTATCTGATCAGCGTTTCCGATAAGGCCGGAAACACCCGAAGCTATCATTTCTTTGTAAAGCAGACATACCGGTTGTTCAACCGGCATCTGGTGACACTCCTTGCTGTTGTAGTGATCGGAGTGCTCCTCACCGGAACAGGAAGCATTAAGCTGCACAGAAGATCCTGGTAGACACAGAAAATTCTGGCAGCCGCAAAAGATTCTGGCACCGCAGAAGATCCTGGCAGCCACTGAAAATCTGGCAGCCCTGGCAGCCATAGAAGAATTCCGGAAGCTATAGAAGATCCCGGCATTTGTTCCATACAGCATGTCGATAAATATAAATGAATTTCATTACTGATAAGATCAGATAAGATCAGATAAAACCAGACATAAATAGACATAGACAGACACAGACATCGTCTATATTGGATCTGCCCAGGCAGGTTTTACAAATATAGAAAATAAAATGAAGGAGGAAACAGTATGAATCTCATGTTATTAACCTCAACCAACCCGTTTGCAGAGGCAGCAGTGCCGATCATCAAGCTGTTGAACATGGTCCTTGGCCCGGCCATTGCGATCGTTGCAGCGCTGGGTGCCGTATGGTGCGTCATCCTTGGTGTGAAGCTGGCAAAGGCTGATGAGCCGCAGGAGAAAGAGAAAGCAAAAGGCGCTTTACGTAATGCAGTCATCGGTTATCTGCTGATCTTCATCCTGATCGTTGTTCTGCGGTTATCCTTAAGTCCGATGATCAGCTGGGTTAATGAATCTTCCAAAGATTCACCTTACAACTACACGATCTCAACTCCTGAAACAACAAAGTCGAAATAACGGCAAGGGGCTGAGAGGGCTGTCACGGGCCGGATTCTCCGGCTTGCGACAGCCTCTCTGAAAAGGACAGGAAGCTTTCCTGTCTTTTTCAGAGATAAACGGAAACGGAGGTTGATGCATATGAAGCGCAGAACGAGAGAACGGAAGTATAACTGGATCCGAAGAGGCACGGCAGTCTTTTTACTGTCCGCACTGATGTCATCCGAAGCCCTTGCAGCCAATCCGAACTGGTATCAGGACAGTCAGGGATGGCATTATTATAAGTCCAACACACAGCTTGCAAAAAATGAATGGATCTGTGTGGATGGAACCTGGTACAGCTTTGACTCCCGCGGGGTGATGCAGACCGGCTGGGTAAAGTCGGGCAGCAATTATTATTACTGTCTTTCGGACGGCAGCATGACCACAGGCTATATTGAAGTGAACGGAAACAGCTATTATCTGAAGCCGGACGGTACCTGCCTGATAGGCGGCGTGACGCCGGATTTTTATTTAACTGACACAAACGGTGTGATCCAGCCGGACTACCGGGTGATCGCAGGTGTCAGGGTGCAGAAGCCGTCTCTGTTTGTCAGACAGGATTCCTCTGCCATGTCCGGATGGGCCGCCATGATGGGGGCGGTGCAGTCCATCGGTCAGATCGCCTATAAGCAGACGAACGGAGCCAGAACCTTTCATGTATATCAGGATAAGATTTCCTGGTGCTCCTTAAATGGCTCCTCCGAAACCGAGCTGTTATCCCTCGAAAAGGTCAGCGGAAGCGGCGGTTATCAGATCCGCATCAAAACGGTGCTCGACAACACCAGTACCGATACCACAAAGGCAGCCACCTACGATTATCAGGTGCTCCGCCTGTTCTGCTATGGCATCAGCAGCACGGCAGCGCAGTTGGATGATGCGATCTACTCTAGCTTTGCAGGAAAAAACCCCTACAACCTCCAGAATAATCAGTGGTTGAACATCGGAGACTGCCGGATCCTGTTTTCGCCGGAGGAGGGTGCCGGATGCTATGAGATCCAGCCGTTATAAACTGTGAAAAAAGGTAACTGTTCCGTACCTTCACAGTTACGAAAAAGGAATGATAAATCAATGCGAAATCGAATGTTAAAGACCATACTTTCTCTGCTTGTGACAGTCAGTCTGTGCGGCTGCAGCTCCACCTTCGGCAGCAGGAGCAGCAAGGCGGCAACGGCAGCATCGGAAGCGAATGACCTGTTCGTCTACGATGAGGAAAAGGGAGAGTATGTCCAGGCGGAAACCTATGATGTCGAAAATATGACGGGAGAAAATGCGAAAAACACACTGGACGAGGAATATACAAAGGATCTCCCGTCCGATGTGAACGGCGCCATGACAGAAAAGCAGGCCGAGGATCATGCAGAGCTCTGGAAGGCGGAGGGAACCTCAGCCTTTTTTATCCCGGATTATCACTCAACAAAAGCAGAGGATCTGAAGGACTTTATCATCCTGGATCTGCTGGATAACGGAAATACGGTGATCTACAGCTATGAGACCGTATTTTACGGAGACAGTGTGCAGAGCCCTCTGAGCGGCCTAAGCCTTACCGGCACAGCGCCGGATCACGAACACATTAACTGGAAGATCCCGGAGTCGGAAAAAGACAACAGCAGCTATAAGCCGAAGTCAAACTGGGAGGTGTACGCTCTGATCCGGTACAACACCGTGACCCGGCAGTATGCGATCCTGGATGTCCGCGTCGGTACGGCCTCCAGTGCCGTCTATGACTCGGAATATGACACGGTCCGCCAGCAGTACGAAAGCTATCTGCCCGGAAACCAGCGCCTGTTCTGCGGCAAGGTCCGGGATGTGAACAAACGCTACGGTACCGAATATCTTTACTACAGCATGTATGATATGAAGTACACACTGCTGGACGGCAACGGAAAGGCCGTAAAGCAGAGGGATGTTTCCTCCATGATCTTTGCCAGCATTATGGATTACTTTAACCGTAAGTTCAAATGGACTGATTCAAGCAAAACGACGGACATACAGCAGCAGGTGGATACCAGCAAGCTCACCTACTCGGTGGCCAGTGTATCCATGAGCGGAAACTCTGCGCTTCTGATCGGGCTGAATGTCTCTCTGGATTCCACAAAAAAGGATGAGGTCCCCTATTCCCTGGTCTGCTGCTTCCGGATGTATTCCCCGGACAGCACCGGCTCGGGCACTCATTTTAAGACCTCAAATATTCTGGTGGAACAGCAGGTCCGGATCTGGGAAAACTGGCAAATAACCCACGAGCAAACCCTGGCGGAATGTCCGGACTATTACGACTGGTTTAAGATGAATGAGCAGGGAAAGGACATCACGCGATACCGTCTCTGTGCCGTCAAGGTGAGCAGAAACAATCTTCTGGAAAATGATGAAGCCATGGCCTTTTTCAGCCGTCTGTTCCAGCGTTACTTTGAAAACTACAAGGACAGCAACACCGAGCAGCAGGATGATTACAACTGGAGAAAGGCTTACCAGGAGCTGTGCGGGGGAAACTGGAAGGGTACGATCGAACGCACAGTGCCTGCCGGGCAGAACGGATCAAAGAAGGAAGGCACTGCCGTGGAGCTGGAGGACAGCCCTGCGATCGACCAGCTATCCCAGAAATATAAGTATATCATGGAAAATGTTGCGAGACCTGCAGCCGTGAACGGTGATAATTACCAGTATCTGCTGGATCAGTATAATAAAAACGGCAATATCCTCTTTGCGGTCTACGATAATACAGGATCTGCAGACTCCTCCGGTTCCGCCATGGGCTCTGTGATCTACCGCAATAATATGGCAAAGCTTGAGAGCTTCAACGTGAACTACAGGACTGCGACCAGGACCATTACAGATAAAGACGGCAATGAAATCGAGGAAACCGATCAGTTTGTGGAAAGTGTTGAGATCAAGCTAATGGACAACAGCAGCGCTGTCCTGGAGCGGTTTGACACCATGGAGCTGGAGGATGGCAAGAACCTGGTCCAGACTCCGGAGGGTGATACCGTATACTACCAGGTGAAGTCCGGTGAAGACGATGCTTCGACGACTACGATCTGGCTGCCGGATTCCACCAGCGATAACCATGGCATCATTCATCTTAATGATCTGAGCAGCGGCATGAAGGTTCTTTCCGAACAGACAGGAAACGAAACAAACTGGGTGATCGCCGTGACCGGTGATCAGGCGGTCTGGGTCTATCGGATCCAGGAGACCGGCTCTGGCTCGGGAACCAGCTATCAGTACAGCAACCCGCTCAAGATCCCTTATACCATGACGGTGACGCCGGAGGCTGAGATCGGCACCACGACAAAGGTGGAGTATAAGGATGAAAACGGAAAGCAGACGAGCACGGATGTAGGGCAGAAGGCAACCCTGACTGGAAGAAATGCCATCGACTATGAGGCCGATGACAACAGCTACCGGTTTACCACCCTGCAGAGTGGGATCATCGTCTACGATCCGGCAAAGAACCGGAGTATGGTCATTGATAAGAACCAGTATTACGCGTCCTGGAAAATGGCTGACGGCACCTATACGGCCATCGGATTTCAGACCCGGGACCAGGATGCCGGCTTTGAGGATATCATGAAGGCAAAGATCTACCACGGCATAACCCTCAGTGCAGAAGAAAAGCTTCTGCTTACCTTAAAGGAGCGCCTCAAGATCGATCTGGATATGCAGCAGCTTTTCCTGCAGCAGCCGGATGGCTGGAAGGAGGTCTGCAAGCAGTATCAGTTTGAACCGGCCACCAGCAAGGAAAAAAAGATCGAAGCCTATGCAAAGGAAACCTATGCGATCTACAATGACTATGAAACGGCACGGCAAACCTTCTGGAAGCTGGTCAAGCTTGTGCCGACAGCCGAGCAGAAGACCAAGCTGGAGGATCAGTTCCTGCACTGTGAGACAGTCGCAGCCATGGACCGCCTGATCAAGGATACGCTGAGCGAATACTACAGTACCCTGGAAACCACCGCAGCCGCATCCGAAACAGCCCTGGCTGAGAACGAAGTAGATGACGGCTGGATCAAGAAGGTGAAGGATTCCCAGAAGGAAGCCCTCGCAAAGATCGAGCGGGAAAAGTACATCAGAGAGAATACCGACGACAGTGGTGATATTGCCTATCAGAATACACTGAATGAGCTGGTCCGTGCAGTGAACAACAAAAGGACGGTCTGGGACCGGTAGATCAGGAAAATTCAGACCTTTGTCCTACAATTGTCCCACATGCCCTGTTATAATGGGGCTGAAGGGAGAAAAAGAAAGAAGATAAGAGGTAACCGGGAAGTTTTGAACGGTTACGAAAAGAGAGAAATAATGGAGGAAGTAACGTGGAGGAATTGGTAACGCAGGCAATGATATTTGCGGCTCAGGTTCATGACGGCATGAAACGCAGGCAGGAGCATGTCCCCTATATCCTGCATCCGGCAGAGGTGGCCGCGATCGTTGGTTCCATAACAGACAAGCAGGAGGTCATTGCGGCAGCGCTGCTTCACGATGTCGTGGAGGACGCAGGAGTGCCGATGGAGGAGCTTAGGACACGGTTTGGCGACCGGGTGGCTGAGCTGGTGGCCTCAGAGACAGAAAATAAACGGGACGGCATTCCGGCCGAGGAGACCTGGAAGATCCGCAAGCAGGAGGGACTGCAGGTGGTGGCAGAAACAAAGGACCGGGACGTCAAGATCCTCTACCTGGGTGATAAGCTTGCAAATATCCGATCCCTTTACTGCCAGTGGCTGAGGGAGGGTCATGCCCTCTGGCAGAATTTCAACCAGAAGGATCCGAAGGAGCAGGCCTGGCTGTTCCGCACCATGGCAGAGAATTTAAAAGAGCTTTCAGATACGCCTGCTTGGCAGGAATTTCATCGATTGATCGAGATCATATTTGAGGAGGTATAAAGAATGGGAAAGATCAGCTACACTGTAAATGACGGTACACTTACCATCCGTCTGGATAAGAGGATTGACGCTTCCAATGCGTCCCAGGCAGAGACAGAGATCCAGGAGGCGCGTGCGGCAGCACCGGGACTGCCGGTTGTCATTGATGCCGAAGCGCTGGAATACATCTCCAGTGCGGGACTTCGTGTCCTTCTGCGACTGAGAAAGGAAACAGCCCAGCTTACCATGATCAATGTATCCCTGGAGGTTTACGAAATCCTGGACATGACCGGCTTTACGGAAATGATCAAGGTGAAGAAGGCATACCGCCATTTCAGCGTAGATGGCTGTGAACTGATTGGAAAAGGCGCCAACGGTGCGGTTTACCGGTATGATGCAGAGACCATCATCAAGGTTTATTTCAACCCGAATGCACTCCCGGAGATCCAGAGAGAGCGCGAGCTGGCAAGAAAGGCTCTGGTGCTTGGCATCAATACCGCGATCCCCTACGATGTGGTACGCATCGGAGAAAGCTTCGGCACGGTCATGGAGCTTCTGGAGGCCGAGCCCCTTTCCAAGCTGATCATCCGCGATCCGGAGCATCTGGAGCTGCCGTTGAAATACTATACCGATATGTTAAAGCAGATCCACGGCACCGAGGTAAAGCCCGGAGATATGCCGGATATGAAGGAGGTTGCCCTGGGCTGGGCTGCCTTTGACAAAGAGCATTTACCGGCAGAGATCGGCGAAAAATTATACAATATGGTGGAGGCAGTGCCGGATCAGCATACCATGATGCACGGCGATTACCATACCAATAACCTAATGGTGCGCGACGGCGAGGCACTGCTCATCGACATGGACACGCTCTGCATGGGACACCCGATCTTCGAGCTCGGCTCCATGTTCAACTCCTTTGTAGGCTTTGCAGAACTGGATCATGAGGTGATCCCGAATTTCCTCGGCTTCTCCTTTGAAACCTCCAGAGAATTCTGGCGCAGAGCCCTGGCCTTATATCTGGAAACAGAGGATCCGGCGAGACTGGACGAGGTGGAAAACAAGGCAAAGATCATCGGCTATATGCGTCTTCTGCGCCGTACCATCCGCAGAACCATGCCGGACCGCGAGCAACTGATCGCATATTATAAGGAGCAGTTGATCCGGCTCGTGCCGACCGTAGATACCCTGACCTTTTAAAAAAGCTGCCCGTGACTGTGAAGGTACTGAACAGTCATGTCATGGGAGAACGGCCGCAGACAGGAGAAAGGAGAGCTTCATATGAGATACTCAATCCCAAAGGAGAAAGAGACACAGGATCAGGAGTGGAAGCGGATCTTACGCTCCCTGACCGGAGAGAACGCACGTACTGCAGACCAGGCCCTGAGATTTATCATGGATCATGCCAACGGCAAAGCTCAGTATGATCCCAGGACCAGTTACCGGACTTTATACGGATTTTATGTGGAACTGGGTCTGGAAGGCCGGAATAATATTGATGCGTTTTTTAAGGGAAATGAGAGAAACCCGGAAAACTTCCAGAAGGAAATGGAAAAATTCTGGAGGGTTCTGGAAATCCATTCCATGAATCCGACGCAGAGCCTCTATAATAATTACAAAAGCATAAAGGCAGATCCCGGCAAGTATGATAAGCAGCTCCGGGATGCAGAAGCCCTGGAACAGCTTGAGGCCGGACCGGCTGGCATGAGGGAAGCAGAAGCTGCACCTGAGAAAGCGTTTGATGATGGTGCATTGCCGCTGGTGAACGAAAAATCCCCTTATTACGCAGCCGTAACAGGCACTGTCTATGAAGAGATGTTTAATCTCTGGGATGAGATACGAAAATATGCAGATTTCAGGCAGAAAGGGGAACAGCTCCTGAAGGAGGATATGGAGCAGCTCTTATCAAAGATGCAGCTTCACTATATCCGCCATAACCGTTCCGGAAGCTATCTCCCGATGACGGCAAAGGAGCATAAAGAGCTTCAGGAGCTGCATGGAGAATGCATCAAGGATCTGACCAGGCTTTCTGTTATAGACGATCTGAAGCCGTTCTGTGAGAAATTAAATACCATTCTCGTTCAGAATCAGACTCAACTGAAGGGTCTTTCTCCGGCTGATCTTCCGCCTCTCGCCAGTGTGGTCCGCAGCACGAAAAAATCCGTCGCAGAGTTTGACAACCGTGACCAGAATAAGATCGGTGACGCCATGAGCAGTCGTGAGCCGGTAGAATATACAGACGAAAACGGCGTGCGTCATCGCGGCTTCTTCACAGAGGAAGTGAAGGAAAAATCTGAACGGGATGACTTATTGAAGATCCTTGCACAATATAACGCGAAATACCCGAGATATGCGAAAGTCTTTGACGGTGTTTACCTGCAATATGATCTTTTTAAGGTTGCGGCATACTATGAATGCACACAACAGAAACCGGAAGAAGGTTCGGGTGGATTTACGCTTGATGAGTTTATAAAGGCATCAAAATGGATGCCCCAAAACGACCCTCATTTCAGACGCATCATTGGAGATCTGGCGGTTGAAGTCGGTAAAAACATGGGCCGCCATACGGTATTGGACCAGTCTGGGATAGAGAAGGGGGATACGGTAGCCACCCGTGCCTGCGCCATGACCGATGTCGCAAAGGCTCTGGGGTTCCCGGATCTGCTGGCTGAGAGCAAGCGGATCACGGTAAAGTCCGGAAACAAAGAAGTAAAAGGAGTTATGACGGAAGCGGCAGGGCTGGACATGGCCGATTTTGCTTATATGTCATATACCGATCCGTTTTATACAAAAATGGATCGTGAGCAGCTCAATTCCAAAGAAATGCTCAGTTCCCTGGCAGACCTTCAGATTCTGGATTATCTTTGCGGCAATACGGATCGTCATGCAAATAACTTCTTCTTAAAGCAGGATTATTCCGATCCGGAGAATCCGAAGCTCGTAGGAGTTCTGGGCATTGATAATGATAATTCTTTCGGAACGATCCTGGATGGCGGTATGCTGAAATTAGCCAGTCAGTCTGACTTAAAGATCATAACACCAAAAATGGCCGATGCGATTGAAAAATTGACCTCGGCAGATCTTTCCAACCTTTTGAAACCGTATGAATTCAGAAAAGCGCAGGTGGAGGCAGCGAAAACCCGTCTGGCCCATCTGAAGGATATGGTCAAGCTGGGAAGGGAAAATCCGGAATTACGGATCGAAGGCGGAAAGCTGAAAAATCCAAAGCAGGCGCTCCACATTGTACAGGATGACGAGTGGGAGAAGCTTAACCTGCAGAAACTGATGCCGGAGCCGGTTTATAAAACAGATGAAAATGGAGATATCGTTAAAGACAGATACAAAAAGCCAATCATCGTGGAAGAGCCGGATAATATTTTTTCCATTGCTGACGTGGATTATCAGGAACATAAACAGGCAGAACGCAGCAGAAAACTGGATGATGATCTGAAACAGCCGCATTCTGAAGGCCCAAATAAGGGAAAGGCTCCGATCCGCTATAATGAGCAGAAACAGAAGGAACCGAAAGAATTCAAAATCCGGGGACCGGAATATGGACTGCTTGCATACTTTCACCGGAATGAAGCAGAGGGACTCAAAAAGATCCAGCAAAAGCTGTACGATAATGGCGGAAATCATCTGAATAAACGAAGCGAGGAATTTAAAGAAATGAATTCGGCGCTGACGAAGTACATCAACAGCTATGCGGAGCTGGAGCGTATTCTGCAGGAAGATACCAGCGACAAGAACGAACTGAAGGCCTGGAGAAAAGAAGGTATGAAGCAGAGAAAGCTGGATGACTTCTACAGAAAAATGGCTGCCGCCAAAAAAGATCTGGATCAGAAAATCGATGCATATAACAACCGGAAACGCCGTCGTATTTCAGCCAGAAATCAGCAGCGCATCAATGCGGCCACAAGTCTGAAGGAAATCCTGGCACAAAAAACGGAAAGCATGTACGTATATGAAAATTATCTGGCAAGGAAAAAACCGGACGATGCTTCCGTAAATACAGCTCAGCAGATCACAAATATGGAAAATCAGATTTACGGAAAGATGCACTTCGCACTGCGGGATAATCTGAGCAGCCATTCTAAAACAGACCCGGTATGGTCGTTGGGCGTAAAAGCCCTGGAAGCGCAGAAGCGTTTGTGGAATTACAGCATGAACGGTGCAAATAC
>CAVIRL010000080.1:4077-12287 GCA_963645005.1 Prevotella sp. P5-108 | reverse complement strand
TCAGTAGGTCTGCGCACTTGCTGCGCTGACCGTAAGAAAACATGGGCTGGCAGGAGGTTATACATGGATTTGTTTGATTATATGAGAGCGAGCACCCAGGAGCAGGAATCTCCCCTGGCGTCCCGCATGCGTCCTACCACACTGGATGAAGTGGTAGGGCAGAAACACATTATCGGAAAGGACAAGCTGCTTTACCGGGCCATCAAGGCAGACCAGCTTGGTTCCATCATCTTTTATGGGCCGCCGGGAACTGGAAAGACCACTCTGGCCAAGGTCATTGCCAACACCACCAGCGCCAGCTTCCGCCAGATCAACGCTACCGTTGCCGGCAAGAAAGATATGGAAGATGTGGTAAAAGAGGCGAAGGATGCCCTTGGTATGTACGGAAAAAAAACGATCCTGTTTGTAGATGAGATCCATCGTTTTAATAAGAGCCAGCAGGATTACCTGCTTCCCTATGTGGAGGATGGTACTTTGATCCTCATTGGCGCGACTACGGAAAATCCATACTTTGAAGTGAACGGAGCACTTCTTTCCCGCTCCCGTATTTTTGAACTGAAAGCCCTGGAAAAGGATGACGTAAAAGAACTGATCCTGCGGGCGGTGCAGGACGAAAAAAAAGGAATGGGAAGCTATCATGCCGTGATCGATGACGAGGCGGCAGATTTCCTTGCGGATGTATCTGGCGGAGATGCTCGTGCGGCTTTGAACGCAGTGGAACTGGGCGTTCTTACCACAGAGCGTGATCCGGCTGACGGCCTGATCCACATTACACTGGATGTGGCCCAGGAATGTATCCAGAAACGGGCGGTCCGCTACGATAAAGACGGAGACAACCATTACGACACGATCTCTGCTTTTATCAAGAGTATGCGCGGTTCGGATCCGGATGCGGCCGTTTATTATCTGGCGCGGATGCTTTATGCAGGGGAAGACATTAAGTTCATTGCCCGCCGGATCATGATCTGTGCCGCGGAAGATGTGGGCAATGCGGATCCGCAGGCTCTTACCGTGGCGGTCAGCGCAGCCCAGGCAGTGGAGCGCATTGGCATGCCGGAGGCGCAGATCATTCTGTCCCAGGCAGTGCTTTACGTGGCAACGGCACCGAAATCCAACGCTGCGTGCAATGCGGTTTTTGATGCGATGAGTGCCGTGAAAAATCAGCGATCCATGCCGGTTCCGGTACACCTGCAGGATTCCCATTACGGCGGTTCTGCAAAGCTGGGGCACGGAATTGGCTACAAATATGCGCACGACTATCCGAACCATTATGTAAAACAGCAGTATCTGCCGGACGGAATGGAGGGCCAATGCTTCTACCATCCGTCGGAAAATGGATATGAGTCGAAAATTGCAGAGCATATGCGCTTTTTGCGGGAATCTGTTCAGGAGTGAGGGAAATCCCCAAAAAATAAACTTTTCTTTTTCGGGAAAATTCATTATAATATACTTATGCGCGGAGGCAGCGAGCGGCTGCTTCCGTATTCGCTGAATTCACTATTCATACTGAGTCCATATGGATATCTATCAATTTATATAAACCCCATTTACCAGAATATAAGTTCAGATTGGAGAAAATATGCGAGAAAAATTACAGACATTGCCTGTAGCTGTATTGAGGGATATGGCAAAAAAACAGGGTATCAAGGGAGCAACTGCCCTTAGAAAAGCTGAACTGATCGAGGCGCTTTGCCGTGCGGCAGGAGAAAAAGAGGAGAAAAGCACAGAACCTGCGCCGGAAAAGCAGGAGAGCAGAGCAGTATCCGGTATGCCGGGAAAGCAGGAGAGCAGAGCAGTATCCGGTATGCCGGGAAAGCAGGAGAGCAGAGTGGTATTCGATGTACCGAGAAAGCAGGAGAGCAGACCGGTATCCGATATGCCGGAAAAGCAGGAGAGCAGACCAGTATCCGGTATGCCGGAAAAGCGGGAGAGCAGACCGGTATCCGGTATGCCGGAAAAACAGGAGGGAAGAGTGGCTTCCAGTGTAGCAGAGAACGTACAGCCATACCGAAACGGTTTCCACCAGAACCGCAGCCAGAACAGCCGGGAAGATGGAATTGAGCGGCTGCCGGAGGAGATGGACAGCGGCGTTCCGGCAAACGGAATTCTGGAGGTTATGCCGGATGGCTTCGGTTTCATCCGCTGTGAGAATTTCCTTCCGGGTGAGAATGATGTGTATGTATCCCCGACCCAGATCCGCCGCTTCAATTTAAAAACCGGAGATATTATCAGCGGAAATCGCCGTGTAAAAACATCCAATGAGAAGTTTGCGGCTCTTTTGTATATCAAAAACGTGAATGGCTATCCGGTCAGCATACTGGAGCGCCGCCCGAACTTTGAGGATCTGACCCCGATCTTTCCAAACAGCCGCCTTCACATGGAGACACAGGGAAAGAGCAGCACAGCCATGAGGGTTCTGGATCTTCTGGCGCCGATTGGAAAAGGTCAGCGAGGAATGATCGTATCCCCGCCAAAGGCCGGAAAGACCACCCTCTTAAAGCAGGTGGCGCAGGCAGTCACCACCAACCACCCGGATATGCATATGATCATTCTTCTGATCGATGAGCGTCCGGAGGAAGTAACTGATATCAAGGAGTCGGTGGTAGGAGATAATGTAGAAGTTATTTATTCCACCTTCGATGAGCTGCCGGAGCGCCATAAGCGCGTCTCTGAGATGGTCATCGAGCGCGCAAAGCGCCTGGTCGAGCATGGACGGGATGTTATCATCCTGTTGGACAGCATCACCCGTCTGGCCCGGGCCTACAACCTGGTGGTTCCGCCGAGCGGACGTACCCTTTCCGGCGGTCTTGATCCGGCAGCCCTGCATATGCCAAAGCGATTTTTCGGCGCGGCCCGCAATATGCGGGAAGGCGGCAGCCTGACTATTCTTGCAACAGCCCTGGTGGATACCGGAAGCCGCATGGACGATGTCATCTACGAGGAATTTAAAGGCACCGGCAACATGGAGCTGGTATTAGACCGCAAGCTTTCCGAGAAACGCATCTTCCCGGCTATCGACATCTTAAAGTCCGGAACCCGCCGCGATGACCTGCTT
This sequence comes from Prevotella sp. P5-108, assembly GCA_963645005.1. Taxonomy (GTDB): domain Bacteria; phylum Bacillota; class Clostridia; order Lachnospirales; family Lachnospiraceae; genus Brotaphodocola. Next base: position 9,232 of record CAVIRL010000080.1, on the reverse strand, counting down.
TTAAGCCGTGATGAGGCAGAAGCTGTGGACATTGTCCGCAAGGCCACCAACAGCCTGAAACCGGAAGATTCCGTGGAACGGATCCTGGACCTGTTTGCCCAGACCCGCACCAACCGGGAGTTCGTGGAGGTGGCGAAAAAACGCCGTATGTTCTAATGAAAAATCTTTGAAAACCTTAGAAAATATGCTTGCCAAGGCTATGTTTCTATGATACAATTATGAAGCTGTTTATAGATGTGGCGTGATTTTAACGGTACGAGTGAGACCGTTAGACGATCACAGTACTATATAATTGAGAAAGTGAAGAGGTGAAAATCATGAGAGAAGGAATCCATCCGGCTTATTATCAGGCTAAGGTTACCTGCAACTGCGGCAACGAGTTCGTTACCGGTTCCACCAAAGAAGAGATCCACGTAGAGGTTTGCTCTAAGTGCCATTCTTTCTATACCGGTCAGCAGAAAGCTGCTTCTGCACGTGGTCGTATCGATAAGTTCAATAAGAAATACGGCGTTAAGGCGTAAGCATAACGAGAGCGAAGTAAGGTTGAGACTCAAGTGGAGACACTTTGGCTCAACCTTATTTTTCTTTATAAGGAGATATTGGTTCTATGAAATATTCCGGTATCGGCGGCCAGGCCGTCATTGAAGGAATTATGATGAAAAACAAAGACCAGTATGCCACGGCAGTCCGCAGGCCGGACGGCGGCATCGAGGTCAAAAAGGATACTTACATCAGTATGACAGAGAAGGTGCCGGTCTGTGGACTTCCCTTCGTGCGTGGTGTTTTCAGTTTTGCGGATTCCATGATCCTTGGCATGCGGACGCTGAGTTATTCTGCCAGCTTTTTTGAGGATGATGAAGATTCCGAGCCTGGCAGACTGGAGTTCTGGATGGATAAGGTATTCGGAGAAAAGGTAGAGCAGGTACTGATGGCGGTTGTTATGGTATTTTCTGTTGTCATGGCCATCGGTATTTTCATGATCCTGCCGCTGCTCATTGCCAATGCCTGCAAACAGGTCATCCATTCTGATACCGTCATGGCAATCCTGGAAGGCGTCATTCGTATTGCCATTTTTATTGCATATATTAAACTGATTTCCCGGATGGAGGACATCCGCCGCACTTTCATGTACCATGGTGCGGAACATAAATGTATCAACTGCATTGAGCATGGCATGACCCTTACGGTTGACCATGTGCGGGAAAGCTCCAAACAGCATAAACGCTGCGGAACCAGCTTCCTGATTATTGTCATGCTCATCAGCATTCTGTTCTTTATGGTTGTGCGGGTAGACAATGTGCTGCTGCGCATGGCGAGCCGCATCATCCTGGTGCCGGTCATTGCCGGTGTGTCCTATGAGTTTTTACGACTGGCCGGACGCAGTGACAATCCGGTTGTCAATTTACTCAGCAAGCCGGGCCTGTGGATGCAGAACCTGACTACCAGTGAACCGGATGATTCCATGATCGAGGTGGCCATTGCGGCAGTAGAAGCCGTGTTTGACTGGAAAGCATATCTGCGGGAAAACTTCCCAGATACGAAGATTCCGGAAGACGGTGCGGATTCCGCAGTTTCTGGCCCGGCACAGAGCCAGGCAAGTGCTGCCACATCGGAGCGGGCCATCAGCCGGGAGGAAACCCGATGACACTCTACGATCTCCTGGAAGAAGGAAGCACCGCCCTTTTGCAGGCGGGTGACATCGACGGGGAGAACGACGCAAAGCTGCTTCTTTTTGAATCGTTTCATCTGGATCTGGTCCATTTTCTGATGGACCGCCTGCGTCCGCTCCCGGAAAAGGATGCAGAAACGCAGAAGAAGATTCAGAAGTATCGTGATATGATTGCAAAACGCGCATCCCGCATTCCTCTGCAGCAGATTCTGGGCAGCCAGGAATTTATGGGGCTGGAATTTTTTGTAAATGAGCATGTGCTGATCCCGCGCCAGGACACCGAGACACTGGTGGAACTGGTGCTTCAGGAGCAGCAGAGCACAGAGAAAAAGCTTCTGGATCTCTGTACCGGCTCTGGCTGTATCGCCATCAGTCTGGCAGTGAGGGGCGGCTACGAGTCAGTTACGGCTACAGATTTGTCAGAAGAGGCCTTGAAGGTGGCTGAACGAAATGCGCAGGATCATGGATTTACAGTGGTCACGCATGTGGAAGCGCAGGCTGCTGTGTCACGGAATCCGGAGCAAACGAAGCATTCAGAACAGACCGGGCAGCCGGTTGCCGAGGGGCAGCATCCGTTCATCTTCTGCCAGGGTGATCTCTTTGCAGCGCTGCCTCAGAGCGAAGCAGGAACCTTCGACATCATCACATCCAACCCGCCTTACATCCCCACAGCCGTGATTGCCACGCTGGAACCGGAGGTGCGGGATCATGAGCCGATGATGGCACTGGACGGAACGAAGGATGGCCTGCTATATTATAGGAAGATAGCAAAACAGGCGGGGGACTGGTTAAAGCCGGGCGGAGCCATTTATCTGGAAATCGGACATGATCAGGGTGAGGCCGTGAGCAGACTTTTAAGAAATGCAGGTTTTGACAAGGTGAGAATCGTGAAAGATCTTCCGGGCAAAGACCGCGTGGTATGCGGTGTCCGGCCGGGCTGACGGAGGACCGGGCTCCGGGCATTCATCCATATAGAAAAAACACGGAAACATACAGATACGAACATATATAATAGGAGGAACCGCATGTTTGACAGATTAGATGACATCCTCATTCATTATGAGGAAATCATGCAGGAATTAGGCGAGCCGAACGTAACTGAGAATCAGGACCGCTTTCGCAAGCTCATGAAGGAGCAGGCTGACCTGGCTCCGCTGGTAGAGGCTTACAAGGCATACAAACAGGCAAAACAGGACATCGAAGACAGCCTGGCACTTCTGGAAGAAGAGAGCGACGAAGAAATGCGTGAGCTTGCAAAAGAGGAGCTTTCCGACGCCAAGAAGCGCGTAGAAGAGCTGGAGCAGGAGCTGAAGATTCTGCTGCTGCCGAAGGACCCGAACGATGACAAGAACATCATCCTGGAGATCCGTGCCGGTGCAGGCGGCGATGAGGCAGCGCTGTTCGCCGCAGAGCTTTACCGCATGTATGTAAACTACGCAGAGAGCCAGCGCTGGAAGGTAGAGATCATCTCCTTAAGTGAGAATGGCATCGGCGGCTTCAAAGAGGTACAGGCCATGATCACCGGTAAGGGCGCATACTCCAGGATGAAGTACGAGTCCGGCGTACATCGTGTACAGCGTGTGCCGGAGACCGAGTCCGGTGGACGTATCCACACCTCCACCGCAACCGTAGCAGTCATGCCAGAGGCAGAGGAAGTAGATGTTCAGATCGATATGAACGACTGCCGTATCGATGTTATGCGTGCGTCCGGCAACGGCGGACAGTGTGTCAACACCACCGACTCCGCAGTACGTCTGACTCATATCCCGACCGGCATCGTGATTTACAGCCAGACTGAGAAATCCCAGCTGCAGAACAAAGAGAAGGCATTCCGTCTCCTGCGTTCCAAACTGTATGACCTGGAACTGGAGAAGAAGCAGAACGCGGAAGCAGCAGAGCGCCGCAGCCAGATCGGTACCGGCGACCGTTCCGAGAAAATCCGTACCTACAACTTCCCACAGGGTCGTGTCACCGATCACCGCATCAACCTGACTCTTTACAAATTAGACAAGATCATGAATGGTGATATCCAGGAAATCCTGGATGCCTGCATTGCGGCCGACCAGGCAGCGAAGCTGGCAAAGATGAATGAAGTGTAAACATTGTAACTTTGAGAAAAGCCGGATTTAATCAAACGCATTAAATCTGGCTTTTCGCAGAAATGGAGGATCTTATGATGGAACACGAAAATAAAAACAGAAAGTCCAATGGTCTTCTCCGGCGCATCATCATCGCGGGCCTTCTGATCATCATGATCGGCAGTGCTGTCAGCCTGGTAATGGAGTGGATGGACGCCGCAGCCCAGCGCCGCCTGGAGGAGAGTCTGGCTGAGGCAGCAAAACAGACGGAAGCCGAGACTAAGCCGCCGGAAACAGAAGAAGCGGAGGAAGAGACAGAAGCACCCTATGTTTCGCCCATCGACTTTGCACCACTTCTGGAGACCAACCCGGATACGATTGGCTGGATCCGCGTGCCGGATACGAAGATTGATTATCCCATCGTCCAGTCACCGGACAACCAGTATTACCTGCACAAAGACTTTGAGGGGAATGACAGCGTGTACGGTACCATTTATCTGGATGCCGACAGCAAGTCTGACTTCAGCGGCTGGAACAACCCGATTTACGGCCACCACATGAAGGACGGCTCCATGTTCAAGGATGTAGTCAAATTCAAAGATCAGGATTTCTTTGAGAACCATCGGTACTTTGAAATCTACACCCCGGAACGCACCATTCACTTAAAAACCCTGGGCTGCTACTACAGTGATTCCAACGGCATTGTCCGCAAGACTTCCTTTAAGTCCCAGGCCTCTTTTGATAAATGGGTCAGCGAGCGCCTGGCACCCTGCAGCTTCGCGGAAGTCCCGGAACAGCCCTTTGACTCCATGTTTGTCCTGGTGACCTGCAGCTACGAACAGAAGGATGCCCGCACCCTGCTGTTTGCGGCAGAGGTAGATGAGAATGGCAGCTTCCTCCCGGCCACCGGAAGAAACGTGCCGGACGCAGGTGCGGCTGGTATAAAGCCATCAGCGGCAGATTCTGCAGAAACTCTCACAAATTAATAGAAAATTTCGAATTCCCGCCCGGTCTCTTTCAGGCCCCGGATTGCAATATCGGCACATCTGTGGTATAGTACAAACTAGCTTAAACTGTCCGTTTGTACAAAAGAGACCCGGGCGGTATTTTATGTTTTAAGAAGGAGACACTATGAAAGGTATTATTCTGGCAGGCGGCTCAGGCACCCGTCTGTATCCGCTGACCAAGGTAACATCCAAGCAGTTACTTCCGATTTATGATAAGCCCATGATCTACTATCCACTGTCCGTTCTCATGAACGCCGGCATCCGGGAGATTCTGATCATCTCTACTCCGGTAGATACCCCGCGTTTTGAGGCACTGCTGGGAGATGGCCATCAGTTTGGCGTGGAGCTGTCCTATGCGGTACAGCCGAGCCCGGACGGACTGGCACAGGCCTTTATCATCG
>CAVIRL010000080.1:0-3322 GCA_963645005.1 Prevotella sp. P5-108 | reverse complement strand
TCCAACTTCGTTTACCATATGTTAAACAAATATCCGGATTACCGGATCGTATGTGTGGACTGTCTGACCTACGCAGGCAACTTATCCACCCTGGAAGAAGCATTAAAGAACCCGAATTTCCGCTTCTGCAGGATCAACATCTGTGACCGCGAGGCCATCTACAAACTCTTTGAGGAGGAGCACCCGGACATCGTGGTGAACTTTGCAGCAGAGAGCCATGTAGACCGCTCCATCGAAAATCCAGAGATCTTCCTGGACACCAACATCAAGGGCACTGCAGTCATGATGGATGCCTGCCGCAAGTACGGTATTCAGCGTTACCATCAGGTATCCACCGATGAAGTATACGGCGACCTTCCGTTAGACCGCCCAGACCTTTTCTTCACCGAGGAAACCCCAATCCACACCAGCAGCCCCTACAGCTCCTCCAAGGCAGGTGCTGACCTTCTGGTACAGGCATACCACAGAACCTACGGTCTGCCGGTCACCATCAGCCGCTGCTCCAACAACTACGGTCCGTATCACTTCCCGGAGAAGCTGATCCCGCTCATGATCGCCAACGCACTGGCAGACAAGCCGCTTCCGGTATACGGCGAAGGCTTAAATGTCCGCGACTGGCTGTATGTGGAGGATCACTGCAAAGCCATCGACCTGATCATCCACAAGGGCCGTGTAGGCGAGGTTTACAACATCGGCGGCCACAATGAGATGCGTAATATCGATATCGTTAAACTGATCTGCAAAGAGCTGGGCAAGCCGGAGAGTCTGATTACCCATGTTACCGATCGTAAAGGTCACGACATGCGTTACGCCATTGATCCGACCAAGATCCACAATGAACTGGGCTGGCTGCCAGAGACCAAATTTGCAGACGGTATCAAGAAGACCATCAAGTGGTATCTGGAGAACCGTGAGTGGTGGGAGACCATCATCTCCGGCGAGTATCAGAATTATTACGAGAAAATGTACGGCAGCCGCGAGGAAGTATAATCCTGTGGCAGCTATCATTCAGAAAGAGGAAACAGCATGAAGGTTCTGGTAACAGGAGCAAAAGGCCAGCTTGGAACTGACCTGATGAATGAACTGGCAAAACGCGGCATCGAGGGCATCGGTGTGGATATTCAGGAGATGGATATCACCGACGTGGAAGCCTGCAGACGTGTGATCAAAAATTCCGGTGCAGACGCAGTCATCCACTGTGCCGCATATACTGCAGTAGATGCAGCTGAGGATAACGTAGATCTTTGCCGCCGCATCAACGGAGAGGGCACCCGCAACGTGGCTTGCGCATGCAAGGAGGCAGACATAAAGCTGATGTACATCAGCACGGACTACGTGTTCGACGGTCAGGGCACCCGCCCGTGGGAGCCGGATGACGAGCGCCATCCGTTAAACGTATACGGTCAGACTAAGTACGAGGGCGAGCTGGCAGTGGAAGAGCTGTCCGACAAATATTTTATCGTGCGCATTGCCTGGGTATTTGGTGTGGCAGGAAAGAACTTTATCAAGACCATGCTGCGTCTCGGCAAAGAGCGCGGAGCAGTCAGCGTGGTGGATGACCAGATCGGTTCTCCGACCTATACCTATGATCTGGCAAGACTTCTGGTCGATATGATCCAGACCGACAAATACGGCCGCTACCATGCCACAAACGAAGGGCTGTGCAGCTGGTACGAGTTTGCAAAGGAAATCTTCCGCCAGGCAGACATGAATGTGCCGGTTACCCCGGTCAGCAGTGATGCGTTCCCGGCAAAGGCAACCCGTCCGTCCAACAGTCGCCTGAACAAGGAAAAACTCAGCGAGAACGGATTCGAGCGACTTCCGGCATGGCAGGACGCACTGGGCCGTTTCCTGAAGGAAATTGAATATTAAAATACCAGGGGTTCCCGGCGGCGCAGGTGTGCCTGCCGGGAATTTCAGGCTTCAATCTGAAAAGAGGAGATCAGAGCAATGGGAAAATATTTTGGAACTGACGGCTTCCGCGGGGAAGCAAACGTCAACTTAACCGTAGAGCATGCCTATAAGGTGGGCCGCTTCCTTGGCTGGTACTACGGCCGGCGCGCGAAAAAGACCGCAGACAATCTGGAGGGTCGCTGCCGCGTAGCCATCGGAAAAGATACCAGACGGAGCAGCTATATGTTTGAGTATTCCCTGGTAGCAGGTCTCACTGCATCCGGTGCAGATGTTTATCTGCTCCACGTTACTACCACCCCAAGCGTCTCCTATGTAGTACGCACTGAGGAGTTCGACTGTGGCATCATGATTTCTGCCAGCCATAATCCGTTCTATGATAACGGCATCAAGGTTATCAACGGTAAGGGCGAAAAGCTGGAAGAAGATGTGATTACAGAAATCGAGCGGTACTTAGACGGGGAGATGGATGAGATTCCTTTCGCCTTAAAAGATGCTATCGGCCGCACCACTGACTACGCAGCAGGCAGAAACCGCTACATCGGTTACCTGATTTCCATTGCCACCCGCTCCTTCAAGGGCAGGAAAGTGGCTCTGGACTGCGCAAACGGCAGTGCATCTGCCATTGCCAAGAATGTATTTGATGCCCTGGGCGCAGAAACCCATGTCATCAACAATCATCCGAACGGCTTAAACATCAACACCGACTGCGGCTCCACCCACATCCACGTACTGCAGGAGTATGTGAAAGAAACCGGCTGTGACGTAGGTTTTGCCTATGACGGCGATGCAGACCGCTGTATCGCAGTAGACGAGAATGGTAGCGTGGTAGACGGAGACCTGATCCTCTACATCTGCGGCAAGTACATGAAAGAGACCGGTGCACTGCGGAACAACACCGTGGTCACCACCATCATGTCCAATTTCGGCCTTTACAAGGCCTTTGACCGGGAGGGAATCTCCTACGAGAAGACCGCAGTAGGTGACAAATATGTGTACGAGAATATGTCCCAGTATGGGAACTGTCTGGGCGGCGAGCAGTCCGGTCACATCATCTTCAGCAAGCACGCCACCACCGGTGACGGCATTCTGACCTCCTTAAAAGTGATGGAAGTTATGCTGGAGAAGAAGGAGACTCTGGGTAAGCTGGCATCTGAGGTGGAAATCCTGCCGCAGGTACTGAAGAATGTACGTGTGAAGGATAAAAAGGCCGCACAGGATGACCCGGCAGTCCAGGCAGAGGTGGCAAAGGTCACCGAGAGTCTGGGCGCAGACGGCCGCATCCTGCTCCGCCAGTCCGGCACCGAGCCGGTTGTGCGCGTCATGGTAGAGGCACCGACCACCGAACAGTGCGAGAAGCTGGTAGACCAGGTGATCGAGGTCATGAAGGCACAGGGACACGTGCTGTAAA
>CAVIRL010000079.1:6886-12444 GCA_963645005.1 Prevotella sp. P5-108 | reverse complement strand
ATTCTGCGGAAGCTCGAGCATGTGCAGCAGTGCATAGGTATTGTAATAAAAACCCGGCGTAAAATCAACCGGAATCCATCCAATTCCATCCATATAAATTTCCGTCCAGGCATGGGCATCCTTCTCGGTCAGCTGTACTCTTCCGTTTCCGGTCCGTTCGATTGCTTCCCGGCTCAGGAAATATCCCTCCGCATAGCGGGCCGGAACCCCAAAGCTGCGCAGGGCCAGCACGCCTGCTGAGGCATAATAAGCGGAGTTGCCATAGCTCTGACCATGCAAAAACGCAGCCAGAGGATCTTCCGCTTCCACCGCTTCCGGGAGCTGCTGATAATAAAACTGCTGCTCCATCACATCCCGGATATCCTGAGTCAGTTCGTAAACGCTCTTTTCGGAAAACGTATTCTCCCCGGAATCCGCATTCCGGTCCGAATGGAACAGCCGGTCAAGCTCCGGTTCCAGACTCTGCGGAATGTTCAGGTAATTCTCATACACAAAATCTCGGTAAACCATTTCACCCTGCAGGTAGCGGTCCTGCTCCGGGGTGTCCGGAGCGTATGCCCACTCCGCAAGCTGCAAAAGCTCTCCCGGAATATCTGCCGATCTCTCGGTATAGGTATAATCCCGGCTGCCAAACAGAGACCGGGACCGGTATCCGTCATCCCGCCAGGAAACCATCCACTGACCGGCCGGAGCCGATGCAGAATACACAGCATAAACATACCTCCGGTCCGTTCCCTGATTCTTCACGGTGATGTGGTTTTCCGGCACTGCCTCGGTCCGGGTATCCTGACCGGCAGACTGATAGGCAGCATACTGGGCATTGACATCAAAGGCATTCTCCTTCATCCAGTCCAGGAAGCCCCACCGTTTCTTTCCGTAGGCGGATCTGGGAAGGGGATTCCACGAACCGGAATCGTAATCAGCTCCAACATAACCGCGGAAATACAACGGTTTGATCTGCTCCGTTGTCACAAGCAGGGTATCCGCCGTTCCCGCCTGCATCTGCCGTGCCAGAGCCAGATTGCCGTCCGGGAGGGAGGATTCTCCGTACCGGATGCGGTCTGCCACGTTTGCAGCATTTTGCTGAAGCTGCAGGATGCCGGACACCCGGCGGCTTCCGGATATCACGGAGATCAGCGCAAACACACAGCCAAGGACAAGCAGCCACTGCAGCCTTCGCGCACGGGAACCGCCCTGAAGAAACAAAAGCCAGGTTCCCGCTGCACAGGTCAGAAGCAGCATGCTTCCTGCTGCCGAGCTGCAGCGCAGCACAATCTCCGGGACCAGACACAGCACGAGCAGGCATAACACACAGATACAGGCCCGCTTAGCAGCAAGATACCAGAACAGAACGGTCAGAAGCAGCAGCGCAAAACCGGCAAATACTGCCAGCGCGTCTTCTGTCATCTGTCCGTCTCCGAGAAGCGGGATGCCGTCCTTCCGGTACAGATTCCATCTGGCGATGAGCGCATTGCCGTACGCCTGCATGCCCAGGACGATCCGCGCAGGGCCAAAATACAGCAATTCCAGCACTGCACCGGCTGCCGGAATTGCCAGGCTCCATTTCCGATACTTTTTCAGGAAGAAGCCAAATACGCCGCCCGCCAGGACCGGTCCGCAGCAAAGCACACACGCAAAGACCCGGAGCCCCATACGAAGCGGCACCAGCTGGAACAAAGAAAACAGCATGCCGAGAGAATAAAGCAGACTCAAAACCACCATGTCGGTCAGGTCTGTGCGGACATGCTTCCTTCCTGTCTCAAAAAACAGGGTCTTTTTTTCTCTCATAGCTGCTGTTCCCCTTAAATCGCAATATTATAAACACTTTCCTTCAGGCGCTTCTGCGGAATCTCCATCAGAACGCCCAGTCCCTTTCTTGTCACACGGACCTCATTGCCATCGGGCTGAATGCAGATTGCCGTCAGGTGCATGTCCGCAGGGATCCCGTCAAGCTCATTCGGAAACGCCCCCGCTGTGATATAGATCATATGGCGGCAGCTGCTGTACAGCGGGTCGGCCAGAAACAGCTTCAGGCCTTCCCCCGCCTGCTCCTCCAGAGTCAGCCCCATCCAGATATCGGTCATCTTCCCATACTCTGCCCGTTCTGCAACCTGGCAGAAAAACAGCCTTGCCCCGGCCAAAAGCCCAATCGAATGCAGAACTCCCAGATCCAGAAGCTTTTCACTGAAGGTCAGCGCCAGACCCACCGCGGCAGAAAGCAGTTCCTCCCCGCAGCGATCTGCTCCGGCCATAAGTCCGGCATCCAGCAGCACCATTGTACTGTAGTGGGAGGTATCACTGGACTCCTTTACCAGAAATTCCTCCGTTTTGCCGGACAGCTTCCAGTGAATGGAGCGGACATCGTCTCCCGGACGGTACTCCCTCAGCTCGAATACCTCCGACGGGTCGCCGCCGCGCCGGCTGATGGTCCGCTGCGCTCCCTCCCGGAAACCGGAAAGACAGGAATCCGCGGATACTCCCAACGGCAGGCTTTCCGGATAGACCGTCACGCGGGCAGGTTTGGGAGCATCCACCATTACCATATTCAGTCCCGCAACATCGCAGCAGCGGATCTGTTGGAAACGGATGTCTGTCTGGCCGCATCCCTTTGGTGTATACGGAAGGCAGACCGATACCGCCCTCCGGGAAAGGCCGATGGTGACCGGAATGGTCTGCGTGGCACTCAGAAGCTTATTTTCCACCTCCAGAACTGCCTCCAGCATACCGGCAGCGATCCACCGGTGGCCGCGGACCTGAATATAAATGGAAAGCTTCTGTCCCGCCACACTCGCCGCCCTGGTCTCAATGGAAATCTGCATCTGCCTGCGGTCCTCTAAAAGCAGCAGGCGCAGCAGAACGGGAAATGCCAGCTCCACCACCAGGATGCCCAGCACATACACCCGGGCGGACCAGAAAAGCAGGGCCGCCGTGATCAGAATGACCGTGCTGTAAACAGCCCGGACTCTTTTCATTGCCTCCACCCCCTGGTCATGGAAGGTGCCTTCTGTTCGGACAGAATGCGGGTTAAGATATCATTCTCGGACACGCCCTCGACACGCGCCTGCGGTTTTAAGATCAATCTGTGGGCACAAACGTCTGAGAACACTGCCTGCACATCCTCCGGCACCACGTAGCTGCGCTCATTCAGTACTGCGTTGGCCTTCGCCATCTGGGTCAGAGCCAGAACGCCGCGCGGGCTGACGCCAAGCTCTACCAGCGGATGCTCCCGGGTTGCCTCGCACAGACGGATCAGGTAATAGAGAATCTCATCGCTGATCTGCAGCGAGGACAGATAGTTGCGGACATCCAGGATATTCTCTGCGGGCGCCGCCAACTGAATCTCATTCAGCGGGTTTGCGTACCGTCTGGCCTTTAAGATATTTACCTGATTTTCCGTGGACGGATATCCGATGGAAAGACGCACCATAAAACGGTCCATCTGGGACTCCGGAAGCTCCTGGGTCCCGGCTGTACCGGCCGGGTTCTGGGTCGCAATACAGATGAACGGATTCGGAAGGGCGTAGGTTACGCCGTCCACTGTCACACTGTGCTCCTCCATGGCCTCCAGAAGCGCGGACTGGGTCTTCGGAGAGGTACGGTTGATCTCATCTGCCAGAAGCAGGTTGCAGGCTGCCGCGCCTTCATGATACTCAAAGCATTCCTTCTGCCGGTTGTAGGTGCTGAAACCGGTAATATCGGAAGGAAGGGTGTCTGTCGTAAACTGGACACGCTTATAGGACAGTCCGAGCACACGGGAAAAGGCCAGCGCCAGTGTTGTTTTTCCCACGCCCGGGCAGTCCTCCAGCAGAATGTGGCCGCCTGCGTAAATGGTCATCAGCACCTTGCGGATGATCTCGTCTTTCCCCATAAATGCTTTTTTCACTTCTTCAATGATATGTTCTGACTGTTCCAGTATCATGTATCTATCCCCTTGTATTATATGATGTCGGGGTCAAAAGGTCTTTTGACCCCTCGCAATTCTGAGCGGAGGCGTTGTTTGCCGATTCAGAGGCATCCTCATCGGAGGCATCGCCGGTGATTTCGGAATCATCCTTCCCAGACGCATTCTCGCCGGTGTCGGAGTCGTCCTTGCCGGACGCATTCTCGCCGGTGTCAGAATCATTCTTCCCGGACTCGTCATCGCCGGTTGCAGCGTCATCCTTGCCAGTTGCATCCTCGCCAGTTTCAGCGTCACCCTTCCCGGACGCGTCCTTCCCGGATGCGTCCTCGCCGATTTCAGCGCCATCCTTCCCAGACGCATCCTCTCCGCTTTCGGCGTCATCCTTGCCAGACGCGTCCTCGCCGGGTTCGGCGTCATCGGCATCCGGAGTTTCTATTTCGATCACATCCTTCGGATCCAGATCTGCCACCGGAAGGTCTTCGGCAAGACCGGCATCCGGCACTTCCACCAGTTCCTCAAAGATTGACTCGTCCTGGTAGACCGTGATATCAGGCTTTTCCTCCATCGGAGGGATCAGATCAGCTTCCGAGACTCCGAGCCATTCACAGATCATGACGGCTTTCTCATAGAGCATCTGCTGAAGCTTATAGCGTGCCGCATCTGCACAGTACGCAGTATAGGCTCTGCGATAGGTGACACCATCCTCTTCATAGACCGGGCTGTCCTCCTCCAGCCACTCATCCACATAGGGATCGAACGCGCCTCTGCTCCACAGCAGATCATTGTACAGTTCTGCTTCCATATCAGCTTCATCTGACAGGATTGAAAAACCGCACAGCGCATATTTCCACCACTCGATATAGGACTCTGCATCCACATCGTCCGGGAATTCCAGCGTTACCGCTTCGTTGTCCTCAAATCCAAATTCGAACGGAATACCCCAGGAGGCCGACACAAGCTCCGGAGGTTCTGCGGAACAGAAGGTGACACTTGTCAGATCAGAACATCCATAAAAAACATAGGAAGAAAGATCGGTCAGATTGCCCGGAAGGATCACGGATTCCAGACCACTCTCTGCAAATGCCTGTCCGCCGATACTAAGCGAATCTGCCGGATCCTCGCCTGGAAGAATGCTGATCCCGGTAAGCTGGTCACAGCTCTCGAATGCACCGGAGCCGATCGAATACAGCGAATCAGAAAATTCCAGGCTGCCAGACAGTCCGGTATTGAAAAATGCGTAACTTCCGATCCACCAGATTTCCGACGCGATCTCAGGAGGAATCGTAAAGGTATTACCACTGTCTTGACAGTTCTGCATTGCGAAAGGTTCCACATAGTGAAGCGGGTATCCATCCGGTACCACAAATTCACCGGAGACTCCGGCTGTTGCGCCCATAAGCCATGATCCCTGATCCAGGTCGAGCATTCCGTCGCTGACTGCATAAATCAGATATCCGTCACCAGCCTGTTCTGCCACGTAGCGGTCTCCATAGGCAATTGCGGATACCTCATTGCCATCCAGGGACACAGGGTTTGATCCTTCCGGTGCCAGATAGTTCAGCCGGATATTGTTCTCAGAGGCACCATCTTCAAAAACCATCTCCATCGCGTCAAATGCCACAAAATCCAGAGATGTGGAATAGGCTGTCTCGGCAAA
>CAVIRL010000079.1:0-6845 GCA_963645005.1 Prevotella sp. P5-108 | reverse complement strand
CTGCCAATTGTTGTTACCGATTCCGGCACCTCCAGGAAATCATCCACACTGCCATACCGGAACGCATTAGAGCCAATCTCGGTCCAGTTGATATTCTCAGGAAGATCCTCGAAGGTGAAGGGCTTCTCCATAGCCGGAACCTCCAGCAGAATGCCGCCATCCTCTTCCGTATTCAGATAACGGACCCCTTCTGTATTCGTTCCATCCTCATAGGTAAATCCCTCCAGCAGTTCGATCTGATCGGTGACTTCCGTTCCCCAGGCATTCCGATATGCCTCGCGGCAGCCCTCCGGCACCCAGACACGAACCGGCTCATCCGCTTCAGCCGACGAGCAGAACACAGACTCTGCCAGCTCTGGCGGTGTCTGACTGCTGAAATAAATCCGGTTCAGGCCGGAGCCTGCCAGACTGCCTGACTCGAAACGGGTCACAGACTCCGGAACATAAAGGCTGTCTACCCCATCCTTGGAAGCAAAGGCATTCTCTGCCACGATTTCCGTGTTGTCCGGGATCTGGTAAAAGCCGGAGCAGCCATCCAGAACCCCATACAGGATTTTTCCGTCTGCGGAAAACAGTCCGTTGCCGATGACCGCATACGTTTCATCAGCCCCATCCGGGACTTCCAGCATAATATTCGGACAGTCCGCGAGCATTTTCCCCCAGGCATACTGATAATTCACGTAACTGCCTGCCGGGATCCGGATCGTCACAGATTCATTCCAGGCAAGTGCCGTCAGGTCTATCTCCGGCGGGGGCATGGAATGAAATACCAGTTTTGTGATTGCATCGCAGAAAAATGAAAGATTTACCTTCTTAACAGAAGCCGGGATGTCAATTTCCGAGACATTCTGAGGGATCCCTAATAACTCCGTCTGGTCCCCATTGTACAGGATTCCATCCAGGCTGGATAAATACGGATTTTCCTTTGCAGCCTCGAAGGCTTCCTGCGGCGGATTCCAGTCTGCATCCAGCTGCCAGAGAGATGCCGGTACCACCACTTTGTTGACTGTGATCCCACTCAGATTGCAATACTGAACTCCCTCCGGAATCTCAAAGCAGTCTTCCGTATCGTCCCATCCATCAAAATACAGATTCTGGGCATAGGTTAGTTTCGCCGTTTCCAGCGGATCCGACATCGTGTTATCGAGAAATGCGCTCCAGCCCTCCGGGATTTCCGTCCGCTCCTGCGGATATAAAAGATATCTGCCGCCCTTTTCCGGCTTATAGTAGCGGGTGTGCAGCAATTCTCCGTCTTTCTCCTCAGACCAGCCCGGGAAAATTTTATCCAATGTGCCGAATTCGTCCGTTACCCAGTCCGGATTTGCATCAAAAAGCGCATTGGTAGCATAACCAAGATAAAACGCTTCGTTTTTATCCAGATACCTGATTTTCAGTTCTGTCTGCTCTCCGTTTTCATCCGGCGCATTTAAGACGATCAGCTTCGCGTATTTTACATCAAAGGTATGCCTTACCTCCTGCCATTCACTCTGGGTATTCGGCCGGAAATAAAAGGATACCGTCATGTTCTCCTCTGCGGTCTGCGGATATTCCCCCACACGAAACAGCTCACTGTAATCCGTGATACGGTAACGATCCACCAGGGTTCCATCTTCATAAATATCTGCGTATGCCAGAATGGAGCACAAAAGCTTCCAGTCCGTCAAAACAGCGCCCTCATACAGGTAACTGCTGTCTGCTTCCCACAGATCATCAATATGAAGCGCAACCGTCTGTTCGGCTGTCTTGTCTGTATCTACACCGGAATCCGGGAACTGCTTCATATCGTCACTGCTTCCCATGCTGAACGGGTTGCCCGGAAGCTGCGGCCGTTTGGAATCATCCGGATAATCCGGATCATACACCGGTTCAGACGGGGTCGGATCCGGCGGTGTGACCGGCACAGCCGGGTCCGGTGCCGGCACCGGTTCAGGCTGTGGCTGCGGCTGTTCCGGCTGCGTGGGCTGTTCCGGCTGTATCGGTTCTGCTGCTCCGGGGGTCTGGCTTCCGCCTCCTGCAACTCCGGAGCCGCCGGTACCGGCAGAAGTACTGTCACTGCCGCTTCCCGGGCTTTCGTCACTTCCGCCGTCTGTCATGGTTCCGGCATGAGTTCCACCTGTAATGGTTCCGCCCGTATGCAGTGCTTCTCCCTCTGTCCGATCCTTCGGAGCCAGCAGGACCGTATTCTCCGGCAAATTCGCCGGAGGCACCTCGCGGCCCGCACCTTCCGCAGGTTCCACCACCATCTTCTGAACCTCATCCAAAAGCGCCTCCGGAGCTTTTTCATCCAGCTCAAAAGACACCCGGTCCTGGTTTTCCCGGCCGGCCTCATCTGCCGCATGGCGGTCATGCTGCAGGCGTTCATTCGCCCCGGGCTCTGAGGTCTGATCCTGTCCTCTGTATTCCTCCCTCTCCGGAAAGGTGATCTGGTTGCCATGAAGCGCCTGATTGTTCGCAAACAGCTCTGGCCGGAATCCATTTCCCTGCCGGAACTGCTTCCAGATTTCATGTCCCCCTACCGACAGCAGCGTAATGGAAGCAGCTCCTGCTGCCAGCTTTCCTGCTGTGGCAATTTTCTTATTTCTTCTCATCAGGCGAAGCAATTCCTGCCAACTGCCCTCTTTTCTCATTTGAATACCCTCTTCTTAGGATTTTTCCAGCCCTTGTTTTCGTACAGTCAGCGCAGCAAAGACGCAGACCTACGGAACAGTGACGATTTTTCCGATTTCTGTACGCATCTTTTCAAAGTCGATCGGCTTCGAGAAATGTCCGTTCATGCCGCTCTCCAGAGACTGTCTCTGGTCTTCCACAAAGGCATCCGCAGACAGCGCAAAGATCGGGATGGTCTTTGCATCCGGGCGGTCCATGGCGCGGATCCTTCTCGCGGCGGTCCGTCCGTCCATTACCGGCATCTGAATGTCCATCAGGATCAGGCTGTAGGTGCCGGCCGGCTGTCCGGCAAACATATTCAGCGCGATCTGGCCGTTTGCAGCGATATCCACCTTCGCGCCAGCCTCCTCCAGAATGCTGACCGCGATCTCAGCGTTGATCTCGGTGTCCTCTGCCATCAGGATATGACAGCCTGCATAGGTGAACTCGGTTTCCGGTCCATTCGGTCCATTCGCTCCAACCTCGTCCTGCCCGGCGATCTGTTCCCCGTCTGCCACCGGAAGGCTTAAATATACAGTAAAGTCCGAACCCTTTCCGGGCATGCTGTCCACCACGATCTCGCCGCCCATGATACGGACCAGATTATCCGCAATGGCCATACCCAGGCCGGAGCCGCCATGCTTCCTCGCCGTATCTGCGCTTTCCTGCTCAAAGGGAAGGAAGATACGGTTGATAAAGTCCGCTTCCATACCGATTCCGGTATCATGAACACGGATCAGGAAGCTGACTCTGCCATTCTCCCGCATCAATTGGCGGAAGATCACTTTAATCTCCCCCTGACTGGTGAACTTCTGTGCATTGGACAGGAAATTGACCAGGACCTGGGAAAGCCGCAGTTCATCGCCAATGACATAAGAGATGTCAAAATCCTGCATTTCCACAGAAAACGCAACACCCTTTGCCTCAACATTCTTCTGAAACAGATCACGGAGCTTCTCTGCAAGGACCGGCAGGGAAAAGGCCTTCTGTTCCAGCTCTACCTTACCGGCCTCGATCCGGGACATATCCAGAATATCGTTTAAAACCGACAGCAGATACGCAGACAGATTCTCGGCCCTGCTGATATAAGTTTCGGCCGCGTGCCCGCGAAGCTGATGGTGGGCCAGCGTCAGCATACCGATAATGCCATTCATGGGAGTCCGGATCTCATGGGACATTTTGGAGAGAAATGCAGTCTTGGAACGGCTGGATTCTTCTTCCTGTTTCAACAGCCCGGACAATTGGGCGAGCCGTTCCCGGTCTCGGGTGATATCGGTAAAACGGAACAGATCGTAAAGCCCATCCTCACTGCGCCGGACCGTCAGCCGGTACCACGTATTGCCTGCTGCCAGCTGAAGCTCTGTCTGGTACTCTCCTTCCCCCGTCCATTCCTGATACTGTTTCCAGAACACTCTGCCCTGCCCCCGGACGAGACGGTCCGCAAATGACTGAAAATCCGTCTGAAACTGCTTCCCCGTCAGCTCGAAGCAGGAGGTAAACGCGCGGGTCTGGTAAACCGGGCACTGGTCTTTTCTGCGCAGCAGAAACTGCGGTGTCTGCAGCTCTGTAAAGTACGTCCGGTAAAACAGCTCGCGGTTCCTTCTCTGTTCCGATGCGTCAGCCTGCCTGTGTCTCAGATGAAGATACGCATTCCACAGCCATAACGCAAAAAAAAGCTCCAGCAGAAGGAGTACTGCCTGAAACCGATGGATTCCAAGCTGATTCAAGTACGATATCATTTTCGTCATGGGTCTCCTTCCTTAGAGCTCTTATTCCGTTCTGTTATTGATTGCATTTATATAAAATATAAACATGATACTTCTATTCTATCATCCGTGATACAAATTAACAAGCGCTCATACGACAAAAACGTTACTTATCCTGAAAATCCGCCTTTCCGCAAAAGCTTCCAGATGCACCATCCAAGGAATGCTCCCGCCGTATTCGTCACGACGTCATCCAACTGGCAGTAGCCCCGCCGGGTGAGGAGCTGCGTCAGCTCCAGAAGGGCCGAGCTTGCGCACGCCGTAAGCACACATACCCCCAACCGCTCCATCCTCCGAAAACATACCGGCACCAGAATGCCAAACGGGAGATACATCAGGATATTTTCAATAAAATACGCATGGCTGACCGCCGAATGCCCCCAGGTCTCAAACAAGGTGAGATCCAGGGAATGACGGCTGCCCGGCTCCCGCGAAAACAGGGCTGTCTCCAGCAGGACCATCAGATACACCAGCAAAAGGACCCGGAACAGACCATGTTCTGAAATCTGCAGCCGGATCCTCTGTCCCGTCACCTTCCGGATTCCCAGGTAAATCCCCGCTGCCAGCACGCCCGCCGCACAGATAACCAGTAAATAGGAAACCGGCTGGTATAAATCCTTCACGATACAACATAAAACTTCTAAAAACATTCTGTTCTCCCATCAGCAGCCGCGGTTCATGCGTGTACAGGAACCAGCTTGATCACCGCGGTATCCGCATAGGTCAGCGGCTCGTTGTGGATGAAAAAGATCTTTCCGTCTGCCGGTGCATATAAGGTTTCTATCAGCTCACTTTCATAGGGATGGAGGATATTGGCCAGGGGCTGTCCTGTCTCTACCCGGTCCCCTGCCTTTACCAGGGCTTCGAAGATGCCGGATTCTGAAGTTCTAACCGGAATCAGCTCGGTATCGTATACCACCTTGGGCTGGATCAGGGACGGTCCCAGATAATTGACGATCCCCTGGGCAGACAGGAAGTTTAAGATTGCCAGTACCGCCTGTCCTGCGCCGTTTGGACTGATCTGTTCTGTGGTCGTGGTATAAAGGGAAAAGGCCTGGGTATCCCATACCTGCCAGTTATAATTCAGGGTTGCCGTATCATAAGGGCGCACCTTGCGGATGACCACATAAGGCAGTCCGAACTGTAATGCCAGCTCTGCCTTGCTGTAGCCCTCCTCCATCAGACGCACATGAGGAACAAAATCTCCCGGCATATAAAAAGAGGTAAACTGGATGCCGAAGCGGTACTTTGAGATCTCCCGGAAAATGCCGTCTGCGATCCGCTGCGTTGTCTCACCCAGATCATAGCCCGGAAACATACGGTTGATATCTGTATTATCCGTAGGCCAGAACCGTTTTTTTATGTTCATGGAATATGGATTCAGGGATGGAATGATCAGGATCTTCTGACCCTTTTTGATCCGGCCCTCCGCTTCCAGCTGGCGGAACTTTTTTACCAGCTTGGAGCAGCAATAGATCTGCTGCACCTCATTGCCCCGGGAATTTCCTACAATACAGACAGCCTCTTCTCCCTCGCCGAATTCATATCCGGTGATCCTGAAATCGTCCCGGTAAAGACCCTTCATCTCATAAATCACACGTTTACGCATGCCCGCAGACCTCCTTTCTCAGAAGACGTCCCATGAGAGAGCCTTCGCCTACCACCGGATAATCACGGATCGTGAACAGGATCCCGTCCACCGGTGCTGTCACCTCGTCCAGCACCTCTCCGGCCAGAGGATCTACAATTTTCCCGATCAGGTCGCCCTGATTTAATACGGCGCCATGTTTTACAGAGGGGATAAAAATGCCGCTGACTCCTGCATTGAGATAGCTCACATCCTCCGGATCCCGTGAGATCATCGGTTTTCTCGGAGTTTTTACTGCTCCGGTCCATATGCCCAGCTTTTTCATCAGGTTCAGGATGCCGTCAACCATCTGGTCGCCGTAGCTGCGTGTGATGCGCATCCCCACGCCCATTTCCACCACCAGTACCGGCGTTCCGATGCTGTTCAGGCTGTATGCAAAGGTAGACTCCAGTACCGTGCTGGCCCCATGCACCCAGATAAAGTCCACATTGGCTTCCTCGGCCAGAGGTACAAGCTTTTCTTCATGAAGCTCGTTGATCCTGATCTGGGGGATCTCGGAAAGGTAGATATTGCTTGCATGGATATCCAGCACACAGTCGGAGCCTTCTACATCCCGGATGATCTGCGCCGCCAGATATTCTGTCATATTTCCGCTGGAATTGCCGGGGAAAATGCGGTTCATATCCAGATCAAAGGCCGGAATTCCCCTGGTAATGGAATCGATCCCCAAAGGGTTCATCGCCGGATAAATATCCACGATCCCCTTAAGCTGCTCCTTTTCTTCCCGGATCCGCCGCTGCAGCTCATAACAGATATACTGTCCCTCCAGCTCATCTCCGTGGATC
>CAVIRL010000078.1:0-12460 GCA_963645005.1 Prevotella sp. P5-108 | reverse complement strand
CTCGGCGCGAGAATGTGCCAAGGCACATTCTTTATCAAATTTCGTCATTTTTACCTATGAAATCCGGCCCCGAAACGGACGGCAAAAACCGTACAAAAAGTTGTATTCTTGTTAACAAGTTCGAAAAAGAAGGGGAGTTCAACGTTTGCCGGAAAGCGGTTGTCAAAAAAATAACGGTTTAAGGCGCAAAAACGAACAGGAAACAGCAGTCATTTTTGGGGAATAGTATGTCTATAACGACATGTCTATACTGTTATGATTGGATTTGCGCGTTTTGGGGATTTTTGAATCCTTTTGTTTTCCTTTTTTAAAATGGACCAACCAATTGCACTTTGTTAAGAAAATTACGCCCAAAAACGGCAGGTTTTTCTTGTAAAAGTTACATATTGAACAAAAAAACTGGACTGAATATAATCACATTATCGAAAATAACCGCGGTACATAAAAAAACATCATGAAATTTCAATCTCGAGATGAATGAGTGGGTTGACAAATTGTAGTATTGGTTGAGCAAATTTGGGAGGTGTTTCTATGTTTTTTATGTTTCTGCTGGCGATGATTCCGATCATCTGGCTGGTGATCGCGCTGAGTGTACTGAAGATGCCCGGGCATAAAGCCTGTTTCCTGGCATGGGTCCTGACGGCACTGTTATCTATGGTCTGCTGGAAATTCCCGGCAGGGAATATGGCAACGGCAACGCTGGAAGGTGCGCTGAACGCACTCTGGCCGATCTGCCTGGTCATCATTGCAGCGCTCTTTACCTACAACCTGATCCTGAAGACCGGTGCAATGGAAGAGATCAAAAAGATGCTTGCAAGTGTATCGAAGGATAAGCGGGTGCTGCTTCTTCTGATCGGCTGGGGCTTTGGAAACTTCATGGAAGGTATGGCAGGCTTTGGTACCGCAGTTGCGATCCCGTCCTCCATGCTGGCCGGGATTGGACTTGATCCGATCGGGGCAGTGGTCGGATGCCTGGTTGTGAACTCCACACCGACCGCCTTTGGTTCTGTCGGAGTTCCGACCGTAACGCTGGTTTCCGTAGCCGGAGTTGACACCATGGAGTTATCCACCCATGTGGCAATGCTTCAGGCAATCCTGGTGATCCTTTCCCCGTTCCTTCTGGTGGGCATCGGTTCCAGGAGCATAAAGGCACTGAAAGGCATGGTTCCCATGATCCTGATCGCAGCACTGTCTTACCTGATTCCCTGGTATGCAGCAGCCTGCTTCATCGGACCGGAGCTTCCGGATATCATCGGTTCCATCTGCTCCATGGTATGCATTGTACTGGTTTCCAGAGTGCTGAACCGGGAACCGGCTCCGGAGTATTCCATTGAGGTATCCGGGGAAGCCAAAGACCACAGCTTCACCGTGGGAGAGGGCTTAAAAGTATGGTGTCCGTTTGTGCTGATCTTCATCCTGCTGATGACAACCTCAAACCTGTGTCCGCCGATCCACAACGCAATCGCAGGCATCAAAACCTCCGTACAGATTTACAGCGGAGATAACGCCGGAAAGCTTTCCTTCAGCTGGATCAATACGCCGGGCGTTATCATTTTTGCGGCAGCCATCATCGGCGGCCTGGTACAGGGAGCAGCGCCTGGAGTCATGGCAGAGGTATTTGCGGAAACCCTGAAAAAATACTGGAAGACCATTGTTACCATCTGCTCCGTTATGGCAACCGCGAAGATCATGAGCTATAGCGGCATGATCTCTGACATCGCAAATCTGCTGGTGGAGGTAGCGGGAAGCGCGTATCCGTGCATTGCACCTCTTATCGGCGCAGTCGGAGCCTTTGTAACCGGTTCCGGAACATCCACCTGTGTTTTATTTGGCGGCCTGCAGAGCCAGACCGCAGCATCCCTGGGATTTGACCCATCCTGGATGGCGGCAGCCAATGTATGCGGCGCCGGAATCGGAAAGATGGTCTGCCCCCAGAGCATTGCCATTGGCGCAGGAGCCATCGGTGCAGTGGGAGCGGAGAGCAAGATCCTGGGAGCGGTATTTAAGTATTTTGCACTGTTCGTAGTACTGGCAGGAGCCATCTGCTACGCAGGCGTGCTGATGGGGATCTGATCCCTCAGCACCTTATAAAATAAGATAATAATTTCTGAAATGGAGGAACCAGCATATGAGTTACATTATTTCTGAGGACGGCAAGGAGCTTTTAAAGGATGTCCGCGATTTCTGTATCAACGAGGTGAAAGAGCAGGTAAAGGAGTACGACATTTCCGGTGAGTGGCCGAAGGAGATTTACGATCAGGCCATCGAGATGCAGCTTCACATGATGGATGTTCCGGAAGAGTACGGCGGACTTGGACTGGATCATATGGACCAGGCAGCCATTGTGGAGCAGATTGCCTGGGCTGATGCCGGTGTTGCAGTTACCTTAAACGGCAACGGACTTGCATTAAAACCGGTACTCCTGGCAGGAAATGAAGAGCAGAAGCAGAAATGCTGCGATATCATCATCAATGGCGGTTTTGGTGCCTTCGCCCTGACCGAGCCGAATGCCGGATGTGACGCAGGTGCCGGAAAGACCACCGCAGTCCGCGAGGGCGATGATTACGTATTAAATGGAAGAAAGTGCTTCATCACCAATGCCAGTGTGGCAGATTTCTTCGTAGTCACAGCTATGACTGCAAAGGATCAGGGAACAAAAGGCATTTCCGCTTTCCTGGTATACAAAGGAACCCCGGGCTTAAGCGTTGGCAACCATGAGAACAAGATGGGTGTCCGCTGCTCCACCACCAGCGATGTCCTTCTGGAGGATGTAAGAATCCCGGCTGAGAACCGCCTGGGCGAGGAGGGAACCGGATTCATCACTGCCATGAAGACCCTGGATCTGGCACGTACCTGGTGCGCAGTCATTGGTACCGGCGTTGCCCAGAGATGTATCGATGAGGCAGTAGCGTACTCCAAACAGCGTGTTCAGTTCGGCAAGCCGATCTGCAAAAATCAGGCGATCCAGTTCAAGATCGCAGATATGGAGATCCGCACCGAGGCATCCAGACAGCTGATCGCCCATGCCATCCGCCTGGCTGATATGGGACTTCCGTTCAGCAAAGAGTCCGCAGCAGCAAAGTGCTTCGCAGGCGATTCTGTGATGCAGACCGCTATCGATGCTGTACAGATCCTGGGCGGCTACGGTTACAGCCGTGAGTATCCGGTAGAGAAGCTGATGCGTGATGCAAAGATCTTCCAGATCTTTGAGGGAACCAACGAGATTCAGCGTATGGTAGTCGGCAGAGCTGTAATCGGAAAATAAAAAGGAAAATCCGTGTCCGCCGGGACCGGACAGACTGGTTCGGCGGACACAAAAACATCGACCGAAGGAGGATATAGAGAATATGGATATTCTGGTATTTGTAAAACAGGTTCCGGATGACAGCGTAGAGATCCATCTGGATGCAGCTGGCGTGCCGGCAGTAAAAGATGTAGAAAAGGTGACCAATGCGTTTGATACGTATGCACTGGAGCTTGCAGCCCGCTACACTGAGGCAAACGGCGGCGAGGTGACCGTGGCGGCCATCGGCACCGGGGACTGCACCAGCATGATGAAAAACCTGCTGGCAGTAGGTGCAAAGAAAGCATACTTATTCAAGGATGAAGTATTTGCAGGCGCTGATGAGGGTGCTGTCGCAGCATACCTGGCAAAGGCAGTGAAGAAATGTGAGGCAGAGAACGGCCAGCCTTACGGCATGATCCTCTGCGGCAAGGAATCTACCGATGAGATCAGCGGCCAGGTTGGTGCCCGCCTCGCAGAGCTTCTGGGAACCGGCTTCGTATCCAGCGTGATCGAGGTAGAACCGCAGGATGAGAGTCTTGTGGCAAAGCAGGAGACCGAGGAGGGCTACATCCGCTACAGCGTAGCACAGCCGGCAGTCTTCACCATTGCAAAACCGGCCTATGATCCGCGTTATCCAAACATCAAGGCAAAGCTGGCAGCCAGAAAAGCCGTTGTTCCGGTATTCTCCGCAGCAGACGCAGAGATTTCCGCAGCAGAAGCGAAGGTATCCTTAAAAGGGTACAGTGAGCCGCCGAAGAGATCCGCAGGCGTTCGCATCAAGGAAAAGGAAGCAGCAGAAGCTGTCCGCAAGGCAATGGAAAAAATGCTTCAGGATAAGGCATTGTAAGGAGGAGACCGCAGATGAAGGTACTGGTATATATTGAGACAAAAGAAGGAACCCCGGTACAGGGAAGCCTGGAGCTTCTGACTGCCGCAAAGGACCTGGGAGAGGCTTATGCTGTTGCGGTGGAAGACAAGGCGGCAGCAGAGAAAGCAGCAGAATACGGAACAAATGTTACCGTATTAAAGACCGGAGATGCTTCCGAGGATGCACAGGCAGCAGCCCTGGAGAGCTGCATCAGGGAGGTTCAGCCGGAACTGGTTCTCTTTTCCGGCACCCAGCTGGGAAAGGATCTGGCTCCGCGTCTGGCACAGCGTTTTGATGCAGGCTGCGTGACCGATGTGACCGTTATCGAGCAGGGTGAGAACGGACTGGAATTTGTACGCCCGGCCTACGGCGGAACCGTTCTGGAGCGCCTGGCGGTATCCGGCCCGGTACAGTTCGCAACCGTCCGCAGCGGAAGCTTCACAAAACCGGAGGCTGCAGAGGGCAGCGTAGAAGAGAAAGATGCACCGGTGGCCGCAGATGCCCTGAAAGCAAAGATTGTTGACGCAGCGAAGGAAATCGCTGAGGCTGTTGACCTGGAGGGTGCCGATGTCATTGTAACCGGCGGCCGCGGCATGGGCGACGCAGAAGGCTTTAAGCTGGTAGAAGAGCTGGCAGCGCTGCTGGGCGGCGTGGTCGGCGCATCCCGTCCGGCCATCGAGGAAGGCTGGGCATCCCGTGCCCATCAGGTAGGCCAGTCCGGCAAGATCGTTGCGCCGAAGCTGTACATTGCCTGTGGCGTATCCGGAGCGATGCAGCATGTATCCGGTATCCTGGGATCCAAATATATCGTAGCCATCAACAAAGATGAGGCTGCTTCCATTTTCGATATCGCAGATGTCGGCATTGTGGGAGATGTCAAAGAAATCCTTCCGCTGCTGATCGAAGAAATGAAAAACCGCAAATAAACTTGATGCTTTGGGGAGTTACCCTTATAATATGAGGAGGAATTACAATGGAAAAATATAATCAGCTGACTCCGGAAATCATTGCCCGGATTCAGGCAGTATCCGATCACGTTCTCGTTGGAGACGACATCAATGTAGATTATGCGAAGGATGAGATGCCGATCTACGGCACCCATATGCCAGACCTGGTGGTACAGCCGACTTCCACCGAAGAAGTTGCCGCTGTCATGAAGATCTGCTATGAGAACACCATCCCGGTAACCCCGAGAGGCGCAGGCACCGGTCTTGCAGGCGGCGCAGTTCCGTTGCTGGGCGGCGTCCTCATCGATACCTCCAAGATGAACCGGATCTTAAACTATGATCTGGAGAACTTCGTAGTCGAAATCGAGAGCGGCGTGCTCTTGAACGATCTGGCCAATGACTGCTTAAGCAAAGGCATGATGTACCCGCCGGATCCGGGTGAAAAATTTGCATGTGTCGGCGGCAACGTATCCACCAACGCAGGCGGCATGAGAGCCGTAAAGTACGGCGCCACCCGTGATTACGTGCGTGCCATGACCGTGGTCCTGCCGACCGGCGAGATCACCCATCTGGGCGCCACCGTATCCAAGACTTCTTCCGGATACTCTCTGTTAAACTTAATGATCGGTTCTGAGGGCACCTTGGGTATCATCACCGAGCTGACCTTAAAAATCATTCCGGCACCGAAGGTTGTAGCATCCCTCATCATTCCGTTTGAGAATCTGAACACCGCTCTTTCTGCCGTACCGAAGATCAAAATGTCCGGCTTAAATCCGCAGGCCATCGAGTTCATGGAGCGGGAGATCGTATTAAGCTCCGAGCGTTACATTGGCCGCAGCGTATTCCCGCAGGAGCTGGAGGGACAGCAGATCGGTGCTTACCTTCTGGTAACCCTGGATGCAGGCAGCCAGGATGATCTGGACACCATGCTGGAGCAGATGGCAGAGCTGGTTCTGGACGCAGGCGCTATGGATGTTCTGGTGGCAGATACCCCGGCCAAGATCAAGGATGCATGGGCAGCACGTTCTTCCTTCCTGGAAGCAATCATGCACGAGACAAAGCTGTTAGATGAGTGTGACGTTGTAGTTCCGGTCAATAAGATCGCGGAATACCTGGATTTTGTCAACAAGACCGGCGAAGAGTGCGGCCTGGTCATCAAGTCCTTCGGTCATGCAGGCGACGGAAACCTTCATATCTACCAGTGCTCCAATGACCTGGAAGAGGAAGAGTTCAAGTCCCGTGTTGACAAATTCTTTGAGATCATTTATAAGGAAGCTACCAACTGCGGCGGCCTGGTATCCGGTGAACACGGAATCGGCTCCGGCAAGATCAAATATCTGGTAGATTCCGTCGGTGAGACCAACATGGCCCTCATGGAAGGCATCAAGCGTGTATTCGATCCGAAGATGATCTTAAATCCAGGAAAGGTCTGCTATCGTCTGTAGGAGGATTGAGTTTACTTGGAAGAGAAAAGCAGCCAGAAAGCATACGAACGAGTATTTGATTATTTTGCGGCGGAGATTACCTCAGGCAATCTCCGCCTGAATGATAAGATCCCGACGGAGCGTGCTCTGTCGGAAACCCTAAAGGTCAGCCGCAATTCCGCGAGAGAGGCGCTTCATGTTCTCGAGATGATGGGGCTGATCGAGTGTATTCAGGGAAGCGGAAATTATATCCGCTGCAACACAAAGGACTACATGACAAAGCTCATGTCCCTGACCATGGTACTGCAGCATATCGATCACACAGAGGTTTTTGAGATGCGCTGCGGCTTTGAGCAGACAGCGCTGGAGGCAGCCATGGAAGATGTGAAGCCGGAGGAACTTGCCCGGATGCGGGAGGTACTGGAGAAGATGGACCAGCCCATGAGTGCTCAGGACAGTGCGGCCCTGGATGTGGAGTTTCACAAGATTTTAATGGAGATGTCCCACAATCAGCTTATGATCTTCTATGTAGATCAGATGGAAGAGCTGTTAAAGCTGTTTGTAAAGGACTTAAGAACGTCGATCCTTTCGGACCGGCGGCGTGCCGCAGTGCTCCGCAAGGCGCACTGGGACATTTATGAAGCACTGGCGGTCCGGGATGAAGCGGCGGGCACAAAAGCGCTGAAGAAGCATTTCACGGTAGTGCGGAAGCACCTGGAGAAACTGATCGAAGCCTGACAGGAAAATCTGAAGGGGGAGCTGTTTTGCGGCAGCTCCTCCATTGTTGTTTCTTAATCTTTTTCATTTTGGGCGCACGGTTAATCTGCGGATGTGTCCGTCGGCGGATAACTGCTGCAGCGTCACAATCGCCATCACGTGATATCCACCGAAGCAGGAAATAAACTCTGCCTGGGACGGACTTAACACCGTCGGCTCCAGAATGGAATACTGGCGGCAGAGAAATTTGTTCCGGAAGAACATGGAGATGGCTTCTTTTCCGTACAGATGATAGTCATGCTGGGGCGTACCGTTGGCGCAGTAATCGCAGTAGTGGCCATCCTTCGTGAAAAGATTTCCCAGCCCCTCATAGTCCTTGTTTTCAATCGCATCGATGTATTTTTCAATTGGCAGCATCGGTCAGCATCCCCTTTCAGTAAACTTTTTCCGTATTTAACAGCGCGTCGGTACCGCCGTCCACGAACATGATGATTCCATTGATGCCGCAGGCTTTTTCCGATGCCAGAAAGACGATGGCCAGGGCAATTTCCATTGGATCCATAAAGGTTTCCTGTCCGTACCGGGTCGGGATCGGAAGGGCATTCAGGGAAGCTTTGGCACTGTGGGACATGGTAGCCGTCATGGCGCTTCCCACGTTGCCGGGAGCTACTGCGTTGATGCGGACGCCGTTGGCCGCATAGGAGGCAGAATGGCGGCGCACCCAGCGGGCCAGGGCATACTTGGAGGCGGCGTAAATGCTGTTGCCCACACTTAAATCAGAGCCATCAAGGGAGGAGACCACGCTGCGGATCTTGTGTTCATCGTCCCCGTTGTTGGTCAGCAAATCCGCAATATCCATCCGGGCAATGTCCTGGGAGATGACATTGGAGGAGACGGCAACGCAGCTTCCATGCTTTTTCTCCAGCAGATCATAGGCACCTTTGATGACGGATACTGCGCCGAAATAATTCAGGGAGATGATCTTGGTAAGACTTCCGCAGGCACCGGACACGGCGGCACTTAAGATGAGGCCGTCCAGGCCTTCCGGGTGCAGTGTGTGGAGCTCGTCAATAACCTTCTGGCGGCCCTCCAGGGTGGTCAGGTCCGCGGTGATGTCTCCCTTTAACAGGTCAATGTTGATGACCTCATGACCTTCTTTTTTCAGTAATTCTACGGTTTTGGCTCCGATTCCGTGCGAGCCGCCTGTGACAGCGTATACGCCCATGGGTGGGTCCTCCTTAATATGCAGCCTTGAAGATGCCGATGATCTGATCCTTGGTTGCCTTTCTCGGGTTGGTGAGCTGGCAGACATCCTTCATAGCGTTCTCTGCCATGATGCCGAAGTCTTCCTCTTTGACACCCAGACCCCGCAGGTTCTTCGGAATGCCGACCTGCTCGGAAATCTGGCGGATCGCAGCGATGGCTTTTCTGGCCGCGTCCATGGTAGAGAGACCTTCAATGTTCTCGCCCATCGCCTTTGCGATATCGCGGAAGCGGTTTGCGTTGGCGATCAGGTTGAATTCCTCTACATGAGGAAGCAGGATCGCATTGCAGACACCGTGGGGCAGGTTGTAGAAACCGCCAAGCTGGTGAGCCATCGCGTGAACGTAACCAAGGGAAGCGTTGTTGAAGGCGATACCTGCCAGATACTGGCCGTAAGCCATCTTGTCGCGGGCCTTCATGTAGACGCCGTTTGCAACAGCCTTCGGCAGATACTGGGTGATCATGGTGATAGCCATGAGGGCAGCAGCGTCAGTCAGCGGGTTGGCATCGGTGGAAACATAAGCCTCAATGGCGTGAGTCAAAGCATCCATACCGGTTGCGGCGGTCAGTGACGGCGGCATGCCTACCATTAACTTCGGATCGTTGATGGCGATCTGCGGAGTGACGCGCCAGTCAACGATGGCCATTTTCACGTGGCGGCTGGTATCGGTAATGATACAGAAACGTGTGATCTCGGAAGCAGTTCCGGCGGTGGTGTTGATGGCGATCATCGGACACATCGGTTTCGTGGACTTATCCACGCCCTCGTAATCCCGGATGTCGCCGCCGTTGGAAGCAACCAGGCCGATGGCCTTTGCACAGTCGTGGGAGGAACCGCCGCCCAGGGAGATGATGGAGTCGCAGGCTTCTTTTGTAAACATTTCCAGTCCGCTTACCACATTGGTATCCTTCGGGTTTGGCTCTGCGCCGCCGAATACCACGCTGTCAACGCCTGCGCCCTTCAGAATTTTCTGAATGGTAGCAGCCATGCCGGAGGAAGCAAGAAATGAATCGGTAACGATCATCGTTTTCTTTCCGCCAAGGCTCTGCATCAGGGTGCCGGCCTCCTGGACGGAATCTTCACCGAATAAGTTTCTGGTAGGTAAGAAATAGTAGGTTGTTGCCATGAATTACACGCTCCTTTTTCATTATTTGAGTGTTCGTGACTGTGAAAGTACTGAACAGCTACGAGTGTTCACAGGTCCGGCGGCTGTTTGTGCAGGGAACCCTTCGTGCCGCCCCTGTGTGTTTGTCATGGCAACATCATAACAGCAATGTGGTGCTTTAAAAACAACCAGAATAAAAAATAATTCAGATACCAGATTACCACTGGATAAAAATGTTTCCAAGCCGCCGCACGGTCTCTGCCAGTGTGCGCTCGTCAAGATCACAGTAGTTTAAGACCAGTACATGCTCGTATTCCGGCAGCACCTCCGTACAGAATTCGGAGAGACAGGCCAGGTTGATGCCCCGGCTCCGGGCTGCCCAGCGAATCTCTACATCGGTCATGGAGGTGTCCAGGTATACCAGCAGATGGGTGCCGCAGCTTCCTCCGGTGATGCGGGAGACCGGGATCAGGGTACTCTGCTTGATGATACGCAAAAGCCGCTCGCCCTCCTGGCGGTAGTATTTTTTCAGGCGGCTCAGGTGCCGCTCAAAGGAGCCGTTTTCAATGAAGCGGGCCAGGGCATACTGCTCACAGCTGGAAGCGGAATTGGAGTAGAAGTTGGCCCGGGCGATGTAGCGCTCCATCAGCTTCCTGGGAAGCACCATGTAGCTGATGCGGATGGCAGGAGCAAGGCTTTTGCTGAAGGTATTCATGTAGATGACCCGGTGGCTTACATCCATGCTCTGCAGCGCCGGAATGCTCCTGGTGGAGTAGCGGAACTCGCAGTCATAATCATCCTCGATGATATAGCGGTCTGCGGCCTCCGCAGCCCAGGCAAGGAGCTCCTGGCGCCGTCCTGCGGTGGTGACGGTGCCCAGCGGATAGTGGTGCTCCGGAGACACATGGACAATATTCGCGCCGCTTTCCCGCAGGCTTTCCATGGAAAGGCCGGACTCATCCATCTCAATGCTCTTCCAGGGAAGCCCGAATTCCTCATAGATGCGCGGAATCTTCCGGTATCCCGGGTTCTCCGCGCCATATACGGAATGCTCCGGCAGAAGCTTGATGAGCTTTTCATAGAGATATTCAATGCTGGCACCAATGACGATGCACTCCGGCGAAACCTGCATGCCGCGGGAACGGTAGAGGTAGTCTGCAATGACATTCCGAAGTGCCGGAACCCCGAGAAAATGCGCCCGCTGCACCAGCTCCAGGTCGTATTCGCTCAAAACCTCCCGCATGGTCTTGCGCCAGAGAGAGAAGGGAAACTTCTCGTAGATGGTATTGTTGGAGGTAAAGTCCGCGTACCAGGTATCCTCCTTGTAGAGTGGTTCGAAGTCTTCCGCAGAAGTGTTCAGGGCAGCCGTCCGTTCCGTTACAGCGGCAGAGCAGGCGGAAAAAGGAGTACGCTCCGGCATGGTTTCCAGCGCCGCAGTGAAGTATCCGCGCTTCTCCTCGGAGGTGATGAAGCCCTCCGTCAGCAGCTGATCGTAAGCATTCATGACCGTGCGCACGCTGATCTGGTTGTCTGCCGCCAGCTCTCGCTTGGAGGGCAGCTTCGTGCCCGCCGGGATGCGTCCGCTTAGGATGTCTTCCTTCAGACAGTGGTAAAGGTATTCGTAAAGGGGATGGGTTCCCCGCCTGGAAAAGTCATAGATCAGCATAATCTGGTATCCTCATTCTGATAAATTCTGGTATCTCTTACTCCGATTATAGCGCAGCGGATGGAATTTGTCAGCATTTATCCGCAGCTTTTTGGAAACCCGGTGCAGAAAACGGAAAAAAATGATATAATGTTTGCTAATAAGAAAATGACGGAACAGGTGGGAAAATGAAATCAGAAAGCAGACAGATGAACAATGCGAGTGGAATCCGGCAGCAGGTGTTGGATGAAATTATTGGTCTGGCAGTAAAATATGGTATAGAACGTGTAGAGCTATTTGGCTCCAGAGCACGTGGAGATTATAAAAGGGTCAGTGATATTGATCTTGCCGTGCAGGGTGGAGATATTCCACGATTTCGTTTAGATATAGAAGAAGAAACATCCACCCTGCTTAAATTTGATATTGTAGACTTGGATTCCGAGATGCAGGATGAGCTTCGGGAATCTATTCGCCGGGAAGGAAAGGTATTATATGAAAAAGTATGAGAATTTTTGCTCTTCACTGGAAAATATGAAAGAGATATACAATTATACAGAGCCATATGATAACGTAGTTCTGACAGGACTTCTTGGACTATACGAAATCTGTTTTGAGCAGTCCTGGAAAATGATGAAGGAGATACTGACTAATCACGGATATGATGAAGGGGCAATCGGTTCCCCAAAGCTGATTTTGAAAACAGCATTTCAGGCAGGAATGATCCGGGACGAGGCACTGTGGCTGCGTGCGCTCCAGGAACGCAATAATGTTGCACATTCCTATAATCATAAAATAGCACTTGGAATTGTTGAAGCGGCTAAACATGAGTTTTATCAGATGTTCTGCGATTTACGGAAAGAAGTGGAGACAACATGGCTGTAACGTATTATTATGACCACATGACAAAACCAAGACAGGCCGCCTACCGCAGCATGCTGGCAGGTCTCACGGAGCTTTCGGACAGTTTCCAGCTTCCGCTTCTGGATGCAAAGGAACTTTCGGAAGTGTTTCTTTTGTTGAGGCTGGACCATCCGGAGCTGTTCTGGGCATCGGGCTTTCATTTTCTTCACTATCAGGATTCTCCGAATCTGATCATGAAGCCGGAGTATCTGTTTGATAAAAGCAAGGTCCGGGACCACCAGAAAGCCATGGCATCCCGGGTGGAGAAGCTGGTCCGACCGGCGCAGGCACTTTCCGGATTGGA
>CAVIRL010000077.1:0-12582 GCA_963645005.1 Prevotella sp. P5-108 | reverse complement strand
CCCGGTGGATGATGTGGAGGGCGTTCCGGCGGGTCAGCCGGTCCAGATAATCCGGATCCACATGATTCTGCAGCCACTTCATGGATTCCGTGATCTGAGGCGGCCGGTAGTTCACCCGGTGCATATCGGTCCCCAGCAGATGAATGATGCCCTGCCGGATCTGTTTGCGACACCAGCGCGTTTCCGCGGAGAACATGCTGCCCTGCAGGCTTTCGTAGTTCATCTGCAGCTTGCAGCCACCGGAGAGAAGCTCTTCCGTTCCGGCGGTTCTTAAGCAGGCATAACGTTCCATATGAGCCAGGATCGGGAAATACCCGCTGCCAAGCAGGTTGCGGATTCCCTGATACAGCTCCTGATAGGGGACTGCCGGGTCAAACTCTACCAGAACATAACGGCTTTCCGCCATGGTATAGGCTTCTCCGGCCCTCAGACGGTCCGGCAACTCTGCGTGATAAAAGGTCTCCTGCCCCGGATACACAAAAAAATCGGGATAATATTCCCGAATCGCTTCCTGTACACTGACCGCGCGTTCCTTTAAGCTTTTCAGAACGTGACGTCTGGAATAATGCGGTGTTGCTATGACACCAACTACGCCCTGTTCTGCTGCCTGTTTCAGAAGTCTCACCGACTCCCGCATGACACGGGCACCGTCGTCTACACCAGGAATGATATGCGCATGCACATCAATGATTCCGTGCTGAATGTCCATATGTAAATCCCCCTGTTATTCACAGTTATTCTATCTAACATTTCGATTTGTGTCAACCGCAATACCCCCCCATTTCGTCCAAAGTTCGACATAATTTTTGTGGATTTTTTACATGTTTTCCTCATTGTCCCTCTATAAAAACAAAGAATTTGCCGATCATAAACATTTCAGAAAAGGTTATCCATGTTGAATTGTGCAAATTTGACAAATTTCTGTGGTAAAAAATATGCCGGAAGATATTGTGAATTGGTTATTTAGACGTAAAAGAGCCGGTCTGGGGGGAGCAGACCAATCTTTTGTTTGTTTCTACAACCCAGTCCACATCACTCAGCATACAATTTGCGGCATGATACTGATAGTTCAATTCATCTGTGCGCTGATTCTAACATTTGCGCTATTGCTGCCTTGAACTCTTGTAATTAACCGGGAAATATTAAAATCATCCGGCAGCATCGTGCGAACAATCTTATTCGAAAATGAAACTCTGGGACTTGTGGCCTGGCAAGCCGAATACAGCAATTTCAGAATATGTGTTTTGCCTGTTCCGTTTTCACCGATAAAAATATTGACACCTTTGAAAAATGAATCTCTGTATTTTTAAACACTGTGAAATTTTCCAGCTTGATTTGTGTAATATTCAAAGAAAGCACCTCCATTTGAATCTTATGCTTTCTATTGTAACATGCCCAAAATGTAATGAGAAGCAATTTTTCCTGCAAATAAAAAAGAAACTGACTCCTTATAAAGGAATCAGTTTCTTTCTCATATTTATGCCTTAAAACTCAATCATTTCCGGCCCATGGGCAAAGGCGGAGATGGTTGCGGTGGCTTTTTTGAAGTAGAACACTTCGGTGTTTCCGTCATCCTCGGAGTACATCTTCCGTAAGGACGGGTATGCGTTCAGCATGGACTCCCGGGCTTCCCGGCGGTCGTCCTCTGCCAGTTCTCCGGTTACGCGAATCCACTCGCCGTCTTTGAAGGCGGTGAGCTCTGCCTTCGGGTTTTTGTGGAGCTGTTTGGAGACGTCTTTTACCTTTCCGGTCTGGATGTACAGCTTGCCTTCAAAGATATGAGCAGTGCCGAAGGGGCGTACACGTGGCTGGTCGCCTTCTGCGGTGGCCAGGTAATAGGTTTCTGCGTCCTTCAGGAATTTTTCCACGCGTTCAATGCCGCTGTAGGTGACCGGTTTTACCTGGGCGATATCGATCAGGGTCAGCTCTTTTGCGCGGTTCTCCAGGCTGGTGGCCAGGGCTCCGGCGGTATCCAGGCTGGTGAGGACATGGACACCGGTCTCGATGGCGCTGCGGCGGATGACGAAGCCGTCATGGCTGCGCTCTGCGCCCTGCTGCGGGATATCGATGACCAGATCAATCTCATGTCCCAGAAGCAGATCCATGATGTTCGGGGATTCCTGCTCCAGCTTTCTTACGGTCAGGGCTTTTACGCCGTTCTCGTTTAAGACTTTGGCGGTGCCGCGGGTTGCGAAGATCTTGTATCCGACGTTCTGGAAGCGTCTGGCGATCGGAACCACATCCTCCTTCTCGGAATCGCGGACGGTGATGATCATGTTCTTGTGCTTCGGCAGCTTCATGCCTGCGCCCTCGAAGGCTTTGTACAGAGCCTCGTTGAAGGTGTTTGCGATGCCCAGGCACTCACCGGTGGACTTCATTTCCGGTCCGAGGCTGATGTCTGCGCCGCGGATCTTCTCGAAGGAGAATACCGGCATCTTGATGGCGATGTAATCGGCCTTCTTCTGCAGGCCCGGCTCATAGCCAAGCTCTTTTAAGGTATGTCCGCAGATCACCTGGGTTGCCAGCGGAACGATCGGGATTCCGGTTACCTTGCTGATGTAAGGCACGGTTCTGGAGGAACGCGGGTTTACCTCGATGATGTAAACCTCACTGCCTGCCACGATGAACTGGATGTTGATCATGCCCTTGACATGCAGCGCCCGGGCCAGCTTCTCGGTGTAGTCCACCAGCTTGGTCTCTACCTCCGGGGTGATGCTCGGTGCCGGATATACGGAGATACTGTCTCCGGAATGAACGCCGGTACGCTCGATGTGCTCCATGATGCCCGGGATCAGGATGTCGGTGCCGTCGCAGACCGCATCCACCTCGATTTCCTTACCTACAATGTATTTATCTACGAGGATCGGATGATCCTGTGCGATCTGGTTGATGATGCCGATGAACTCGTCAATATCGTTGTCGTTGATGCAGATCTGCATGCCCTGGCCGCCCAGTACGTAGGACGGTCTTACCAGAACCGGATAGCCCAGGTCATTGGCTGCCTTCTTTGCCTCCTCAGCGGTGAATACGGTGTGTCCGGCCGGTCTCGGAATCTGGCACTGTTCCAGGATCGCATCGAAGAGCTCACGGTCCTCGGCTGCGTCCACGTCCTCGGCTGCGGTTCCCAGGATCGGAACGCCCATCTTCATCAGGGACTCGGTCAGCTTGATGGCGGTCTGTCCGCCGAACTGTACCACAGCGCCGTCCGGCTTCTCAATGTCAACGATGCTCTCGACGTCCTCCGGGGTCAGCGGCTCGAAATACAGCTTGTCTGCAATATCGAAGTCGGTACTTACGGTCTCCGGGTTGTTATTGACGATGATGGTCTCGTAGCCTTCCTTCTCAAAGGCCCAGGTGCTGTGTACGGAGCAGAAGTCGAACTCGATACCCTGGCCGATACGGATCGGGCCGGAGCCAAGCACCAGAACCTTTTTCTTCTTATGCTCCTCTTCCACCTCACTGATGCCGTCGAAGCAGGAGTAATAATACGGAGTTTCTGCCGCGAACTCTGCCGCGCAGGTATCTACCATCTTATAAGCAGCGCGGATGTTATTTGCGTGGCGCAGGGCCTTGATCTCATTCTGGCTCACGCCGGTCAGTCTGGAGATGACATTGTCCGGGAATTCGATGCGCTTTGCTTCCTTTAATAATTCCGGAGTCAGCGGGCCGTTCTTTAAGGCATTCTCCATCTCTACGATAATGGCCAGCTTGTCAATGAACCAGATATCGATCTTGGTGATGCTGTGGATCTCTTCATAGGAAATACCGCGGCGCAGGGCCTCTGCGATGACCCAGATGCGGCGGTCATCCACGACGTGAAGCTGTCTGATCAGCCCGTCGCGGTCCAGGCCGGTAAAGTCGTAGGACAGCAGGCAGTCTACGTGCTGCTCCAGGGAACGGATGGCCTTCATGAGGGCACCCTCAAAGTTGGTGCAGATACTCATCACCTCACCGGTGGCCTTCATCTGGGTTCCCAGGGTACGCTTTGCACTGATGAATTTATCGAACGGAAGTCTCGGCATCTTGACAACACAGTAGTCCAGCATCGGCTCGAAGCTTGCGTAGGTCTTTTTGGTAACAGCATTCTTGATCTCATCCAGAGTGTAGCCCAGGGCGATCTTCGCTGCCACCTTCGCGATCGGGTAACCGGTGGCCTTGGAGGCCAGTGCGGAAGAACGGCTTACACGCGGGTTTACCTCGATGACGCAGTACTCAAAGCTGGTGGGATGCAGGGCGTACTGTACGTTACAGCCGCCGGTGATACCCAGCTCACTGATGATATTTAATGCGGAGGTACGGAGCATCTGGTACTCTTTATCACCCAGGGTCTGGGACGGAGCCACAACGATGCTGTCGCCGGTATGAACACCCACCGGATCCAGGTTTTCCATGTTGCAGACGGTGATGACGTTGCCGGCGCTGTCGCGCATGACCTCGTACTCGATCTCCTTCCATCCGGCGATGCAGCGCTCCACCAGAACCTGTCCTACACGGGAAAGGCGCAGACCATTCTCCAGGATCTCGCGGCACTGTTCCGGGTTGTCGGCAATACCGCCGCCGCTTCCGCCCAGGGTGTATGCCGGACGGAGCACAACCGGGTAGCCGATCCTGTCTGCCACACGCAGACCGTCTTCCACGCTTTCTACAATATCAGAAGGAGCCACCGGCTCGCCGATCTTCTCCATGGTCTCCTTGAACATCTCACGGTCCTCGGCCTTTTTGATGGTCAGGGCGGTGGTACCGATGAGGCGGACGTTGTTCTCTTTTAAGAATCCGGCCTCCTCCAGCTCCATGGCAAGGTTCAGTCCTGCCTGGCCGCCCAGGGTCGGGAGCACGCTGTCCGGTTTTTCCTTTTTGATGAGCTGCTCTACCACTTCCAGCGTCAGCGGCTCAATGTAGACGCGGTCTGCAATGTCTTTATCGGTCATGATGGTTGCCGGGTTGGAGTTTAACAGAACCACCTCGATGCCCTCCTCCTTTAAGGAACGGCAGGCCTGGGTTCCGGCATAGTCAAATTCGGCTGCCTGGCCGATGACGATCGGGCCAGATCCAAGTACAAGAACTTTCTTAATATCAGGATTCTTCGGCATTAGTTATTTCCTCCCATCATGTTGATAAAACGGTCGAACAGGTACGCGGAGTCCTGCGGTCCCGGGCAGGCCTCCGGATGGTACTGCACGGTGAAGATGTTCTTTCCGATATATTTCAGGCCCTCGTTGGTTCCGTCGTTGACGTTGGTGAAGGCCGGAACGGCAATGTTCGGATCCAGGCTCTCCGGATCGACTGCATAGCCATGGTTCTGGGATGAGATGATGGCGCGTCCGGTCTCGGCATCCTTCACCGGATGGTTGCCGCCGCGGTGGCCGTATTTTAATTTGAAGGTATCGGCTCCGGTGGCCAGTGCCATGAGCTGGTGTCCGAGGCAGATTGCGAAGATGGGCACGTTGGATTCGTACAGCTTGCGGATTTCCTTGATGATCTCCACATTTTCCTTCGGATCTCCGGGGCCGTTGGACAGCATGATGCCATCCGGGTTGGATGCGAGGATTTCTTCTGCAGTTGTGTCACAGGGATAAATGGTGACTTCACAGCCACGCTTTGCCAGGGAACGGGCGATGTTGCGCTTGGCTCCAAGATCCAGAAGCGCTACTTTTTTGATCGGCTTCTCAAATTCGTCGGATGCCGGAAGGATATACTTTTCTTTGCAGGAGGTTTTTTTGACAACTCCGGTCACGGTGTACGCGTGCATGCGGGCGATCGGGTCAGTCAGATCTTCATACTGTTTTGTGGTGATCATGCCGTTCATGGTGCCCTTCTCACGTAAGATCTTGGTGAGGGCACGGGTGTCTACGCCGCTGATGCCCGGGATGTCATATTTTTCCAGGAAGTTCTGAATGGTATCCTCACTGCGGAAATTGCTGGGAATACGGGACAGCTCGCGGACAATATATCCGTCCGGCCATGGTCTGTCAGACTCCATATCCTCATAACAGATACCGTAATTGCCGATGAGCGGGTAAGTCATGACAACAGCCTGTCCTGCGTAGGACGGGTCGGTCAGGACCTCCAGATAACCGGTCATAGAGGTATTGAATACGATCTCGCTGATGACTTCGCGGGTGGAACCGATGCTGGTTCCCTCGAATACGGTGCCATCTTCCAGAATAAGAAATGCTTTCATGTGGGAGTACCTATCCTTTCTTTCATCCGTATTGTTGTATTCTGTGGGGTGATTCCTTCTGGGCCTTTTCAGACTGCTTTGTATACAATGACATCAGCCCAAATTGATGAAATTATACATGATATGCAATGGTTATGCAAGCTGATTTATTTTCTTACTTTCTTAATTTTAGTTTTCCTGTTTTATAGTTTTGTCGGGCTGTTCCTCACCTTTGCCCTGTACCCCACATATCCTGTTATAATAAGCGAATATCCGTTTTCAAGGAGCTGCCCTATGCCAAAAAACATCCGCATCGCCTCCACCGAGCTGCCCTCCGGCGGCCTCTTGCAGATCCATGTCGTTAACGTCCAGAACAACTTTCCCATCCGGAATGCCCGGGTCACCATCACCCGTTCCGGCGAACCCTCTGCGCCGCTGGAGCAGGTCTCTACCAACGCCTCGGGCCAGACCGAGGAAGTAAGGCTTGCCGCGCCTCCGCCGGAGTACAGCCTGCGTCCCGGAGAAGGCCGGCCCTACGCAGATTATAACATTACCGTGGAAGCGCCGGGGTTCAAGCCTGCAACGATCGAAGGCACCGAGGTTCTGCCGGATGCCACCGCCATCCAGCCGGTGCGTCTGGAGCCGGACAGCGACAATGCGCCGGAGGAAAATCCCGTTGTGATCCCGGAGCATACCCTGTACGGCAGCTATCCGCCCAAGATCGCGGAGGCCGAGATCCAGCCGGTCCGGGAAAGCGGCGAGATCGTTTTAAGCCGCGTGGTGGTGCCCCAGACCATTGTGGTGCATGACGGGCCGCCCACCATCAGTGCGGAGAACTATTATGTTCCTTACCGGGATTACATCAAAAACGTGGCCTCCAGCGAGATCTACGCCACCTGGCCCCAGGCCTCTATTACCGCCAATGTGCTGGCGATTATGAGCTTTACCCTCAACCGGGTGTACACGGAACACTACAGGAACCGTGGCTATGACTTCACCATCACCTCCTCCACCGCCTTTGACCACAAGTGGATCCCGGGACGGAATATCTTTGAGAGTATTTCCGTGATCGTGGATGAGATCTTTGACAACTATCTCTCCCGCCCCGGCGTGCGCCAGCCCATTCTGACCCAGTACTGCGACGGGCGGCAGGTGCAATGCTTAAACCGCGGCTGGATGACCCAGTGGGGATCCTGCTCCCTGGGGGAGCGGGGCTACAGTCCCATCGAGATTCTGCGGCATTACTACGGAGACAGCATGTACATCAACACCGCAGAAGAAATTTCCGGCATTCCCGCCTCCTGGCCCGGCTATGACCTGACCATCGGCTCCTCTGGCCAGAAGGTGACCCAGCTGCAGGAGCAGTTGGATGCCATCGCCACCGTCTACACCGCCGTTCCAGGGGTAACAGCCGACGGTATCTACGGGCCGTCCACCGCCGCCTCCGTGCAGGAATTCCAGTCTGTCTTCGGTCTGCCCCGGACCGGCGTGGTGGATTTTGCCACCTGGTACAAAATCTCACACATTTATGTGGGGGTGTCAGGGATCGGGGAGCTGTACGGGGCGTGAAACGAAGGAAGCGGGAGCAGCCTTTGGCTGCTCCCGCTTCCTTCGTTTATGCCATTTTTACCATGCATTCTTTTCTGTAACATGCGATTCCATACCGGATGATATGTTTCATTCCATCCCGTTTCAGCGCAGCTTCATACTGATTCTCCTGAATCTGCTTTAACGCTTCCGCACAGGCGGTCTCCAGCTTTCCATGTTCCGCATATTTCAGTTCGATCACGATCCCCGTGCGCGTCTTCGGGATCTCCACCAGGATATCGCTGTATCCATCTCCTGACTCTGCATTGGAACGAATGATCCAGTCTTCCCTGGAACGCAGCAGCCCCAGCAAAATTCCATGATAAAAGTTTTCTTTCTTCTCTCTGGTCGCATTATCTCGCACACTGATCATATTCCAGAGATAGTCGCCAAACAGGGTTTCAATTTGTCCGGCATTCTGCTCCGGAAACGCATTGCAAAACACTGTGAGCGTTTTCGGATCTCTCTGGACCGTTTGCTGAAACCATTCCCGGATCTGCTGAACAAATAATTGACGGATTTCCTGATTCGGAATTGCCAGACGGTACCTTCCGTCTTCGGTTTTCCCGCACTGGGTCAGGTATCCGGTCGTAAAAAGCACGCTCCACAGATGATCGATCGTTTTGTCGAGTTCACTATAGGTCAGTTCCAGATGAAGCTCTTTCGTGATGGACTCACCTTCTATCAGTCTTTCGATCTCATTCCGTGTCTGAGCCCCTGCCATATCGATAAAATGGCGGACAATGGCATTTCCGCTGGTGTTGATCCAGTAATTCTGCGGCGGCATATCCGGTTCTGCCCGGTGATCTGCGCAATAATTGATCACATCCCACGGGCAGTAAATTTCCGTGCCGCCGAACCGGCGCGGCCGGGTAAACAAGCTTACCTTGCTCCAGTCTGTCAAAAGCTGTTCGATCAGGGAAGTTTTGTCAACATAGTAAAAATTTCCCTGTCGGATTTCCCGAAAACTTTCCACTCCGATCGGAAGCCGTTTTCTCTGTTCCATACAACCCCTCCTGTCCCCGTAAACCTGGTTCCGGCTCAAT
The DNA here is from genome assembly GCA_963645005.1 of Prevotella sp. P5-108. Classification (GTDB taxonomy): domain Bacteria; phylum Bacillota; class Clostridia; order Lachnospirales; family Lachnospiraceae; genus Brotaphodocola. The sequence goes on along the minus strand of CAVIRL010000077.1, from coordinate 3,789 downwards.
GTGCAGCCGTGAAACTCTCTAACACTGTCTCCTGTCCCCGCAAACCGGATCCCGGCACTTTGCCTTACCTTCCTGTGATCAAACCACCAAACAGCTCCGCCGGTACATAGGCCTTTACCGCGATGCCGTCGGCCTGATATTCCTCTGAAATCAGTTCTCCGTATTTGCGGATAGTCTGGATCTTGCCTGCCTCCTGGTAGGAGAAGACGCGCTCCAGATAGACCTTCTGGCTGCGCAGGATCTGCTCCAGGGTATCCAGCAGTTCCGGCACGCCTGATCCGGTCTTTGCGGAGATCCGGACCTGATAGTCGGACCGGAGGTCTCTTGGAAACTCGCCGTCTTCCTTCTGATCGATCTTGTTGAATACGGTGACGATGATCTTATCTTCTACCTTCAGCTCCCGCAGGGTCTCGTATACCACATACATCTGCATATCCATGTTCGGGTTGGAACAGTCTACCACGTGGAGAATGATGTCGCTGTATTTTGCCTCCTCCAGCGTACTCTTGAAGGCCTCGATCAGATGATGGGGCAGCTTGCGGATGAAGCCAACCGTATCCGTCAGCATGATCTGCTGCCCACTCTCCAGCTCCAGACTGCGGGTGGTGGGATCCAGGGTTGCGAACAGCTTGTCCTCTGCCAGAATGCCTGCATCCGTCAGGCGGTTTAACAGGGTGGACTTGCCTGCGTTGGTGTAGCCGACAATGGCGGCTACCGGCGTGTGGGCTTTCTCGCGCTGCCTGCGGATGACGTCACGGTGGCGCTTCACCTCCTCCAGCTCGGATTTTAACTGGCCGATGCGCTCATGGATGAGTCTGCGGTCCATCTCCAGCTTTTTCTCACCCGGTCCTCTGGTTCCGATGCCGCCGCCCAGACGGGACAGGGAGCTGCGCAGGCCCACCAGTCTGGCCGCCCGGTATTTCAGCTGGGCCAGTTCGACCTGGATCTTGCCTTCGCTGGTGGTGGCCCGGGATGCAAAGATGTCCAGAATGACCATGGTACGGTCCATGACCTTGGTGTCCAGCGCGTCCTCCAGGTTGCGAAGCTGTGCCGGGGAAAGTTCATCATCGCAGACCACGCCGGTGGCCTGCAGCTCCCAGATGCGCTCCCGCACCTCATCGATCTTTCCTTTTCCAAGATAGGTGCCCGGATGAATGCGTTCGCGGTTCTGGATCATCTTGTCCACGGTAACGCCGCCTGCGGTCTTGACCAGTTCTTCCAGCTCATCCAGGGAGGCGCGGGTGTCATCTTCATCGTCCGTGCTGACGGCAATGAGGATGACCCGCTCCTCGAGCTCTTTCATATCAAATAATTCTGCCATAACTTCTTCTTTACTCCTAATGGTTGCCCTGACGGGTTCTTAAAAATGCCAGTTCACGGGCTGCGTTTCCTTCTGCCGTGTAGTTCTGGTCGTAGCTTTCCAGAATCTCCAGTGCCTTTTTGTAATCGCCCTTATACTCCCAGGCAACGGCCTGATTGTAGGTCAGCTCCTCGCGGCCCACATCGTCGGCGCCTGCCTCGGAGAAACCGGTCTCGATGGTATTTAACGCTTCATCATAGTTTCCGGCATTGATCTGGTCTTTTGCGATGCGGCTGTATACCTGGCCAAGGATCACGCCAAGACTCTTTGCCCGGTCGTAATCCCCTGTCTCTAAAAGGCAAAGGGCAAGTCCGGTTTTGCAGGTTTCATTGTTCTCATCCTCCGCATAAAGGGTCTCGTAGGTCGCAAGGGCGGACTGGTAATCCCCGCTGCGGTACTGGGCCTCTGCCCGGTAAAGCAGCATCTGGCTCTCAAAGTTGCCGATGCGGCCATGGTTTAGTGCAATGGCATCGTCGAAAGCGGTGATGGCCCGTGCGTAATCCTGGCTTTCCAGATACGCCAGTCCCTGATCTGCGTATTCCTGACGGTGCTTCTGCAGCCATGCCTGGCGGGCACCAAAAGCTCCGCCTCCGGCCAGCAGAACCACTGCCATGATGGCGGCCGTTAGCTGACGGCGGCGTCTCTGGCGCTGTCTGCGGCGGCGTGCGAGCTGCCGGGCACGGACCGGAGAGTAGGGGGTGCTGCTTTTGGCTGCAGATGCTCTGCGCCGTTCTGTGTTCCGTTCGTTTCCCATATTTCCTTACCTTCTTCCGGTGCTTCCGATGCCGCCCCGGTCCTCATGGTCCAGGGAGTCGGTTTCTTCAAATAAGATAGCCGGCTGATGCTCCATGATGCGGAACTGGCAGATGCGGTCACCCTTACTGATCTTTGTGTCACGCAGTGCGTAGGCCGGGAAGAACCACTGATCGTTATCCCCGCAGTAGCTCTCGTCGATAACTCCCATATGATTGGTCTGGATGATGCCGAAGTTTTTATAGGTGCTGCTTCTCGGAACCACGTGGGCCTCATAGCCCTTCGGCAGTTCCATGGCAATGCCAAGAGGCACCAGCTTGAACTCCCTAGCTTTCAGCTCAACGTCCTCCGCTGCCCGAAGGTCGATCCAGTCAGACTTGCCGTCAATATAGGTTAATTTCTCCATGTCATCGTGAAAATATTTAATTCTGATCTTCTGCGTCATATGATTTTTCCTCTTCTTTATTCTCATTCCCGATGAGTTTCTCAGATTCTGTTTCTGTTCTGTTTTCTTCTGCCACTTCCTGTTCCGGCAGGGAATCCGGCTCTTCATTCCGGGCAAGACTCTCTGCCAGCGCGGCTGCTCCTGTCTCCCGTTCATCCAGGATCTCATGGATCGCCTCAGAAACCTCCTGCTGCGGCGTCTGTCCTTCCGGATCGCCTCCGCCCAGGGTCATCTGCAGTTCCTCCTGTACCTCCTGAAGGATCTCCTCCTCCTGCTCCGGATTCATGGTAGGAAGATCTCCCATGGAGCTGACGCCAAACCGGCGCAGGAACTCCTCCGTGGTGGCAAACAGGGCCGGACGGCCCGGGGCATCCAGTCTTCCGGCCTCATAGACCAGGCCGTATTCCACCAGGCGGTTTACCGCGTGGTCGGAGTTGACACCGCGGATCTTACCGATCTCCATCTTGGTGACCGGCTGCCGGTATGCGATAATGGACAGCGTCTCCAGGATCACGTCCGTCAGCACATGCTTCTTCGGCGCAGCCGCCACCCGGATCAGGTTCTCATAATAATCTGCGCAGGTGCACATCTGGTAGGCATTTTCCAGCTCCAGAATGCGCATGCCGCGCTTTTCTGCCTCATAGCGCTTCTGCAGATGCAGAACCACGCGCTTTGCGATGTCTTCGCTCTGGCCGATCGCCACCGCCAGCTGCCTTAACTCCACGGAATTGCCCATGGTGAACAGGACCGCCTCGATGATGGCCTCCCAGTCCTCTGCATGGTACTGGCTGTCATCGTCTTCCTCAAAAAAATTACCCATATCTTCTATCCTTCCAGGCCGCTTAAGTCATCCAGCTCCAGCTCGCCCTCTTCGCCTTCCTCTTCCAGTGTCTCGATCCACATATCATCAAAGGTGTGTTCCTGAGTGAGATGGATCTTGCCGATCTTCATCAGCTCCAGGATGGCCAGAAACGCAACGACCACCTCCACCTTGTCCACCCGGCGCTCCAGCATCTGCCGGAAGCTGAACCTCCGGTGCTGTCTGGCGTAGTGCATGACATCCATGATCTTCTTTTCCAGGCTGACGGATTCCCGCTTAATGGTTCCGAATTTGCTTCGGATCGGGTCCACCTTTTCCTTCTGGCGCCGCATGATGGAATCAAAGATCCGCTGCAGCTTTGCCAGGGTCAGGCCATCCAGAAGCTGGTCTAAGTCCACCGGCGGTTCGTAC
>CAVIRL010000076.1:0-12691 GCA_963645005.1 Prevotella sp. P5-108 | reverse complement strand
AAAAATAATTTTCGTCACTTTCCACAATAAAAATGAACTACCCGTGTACAGTAACAAAAGCCCGGGAAAAACTGAGGAAAACGTGGAAAAATATTTTCAGGAACATTTTCAGTGTATTTTTGAGGGTGTTTTACGGAGAATATTTTCGAGAAAAGTCCTGATGGACATAAATAGGGATATATGGTATGATTAGTTAGTTAAATAATGCCTTTTTTGATGGCATAACAGAAAACAATGCAGCGGCACCTGGTTCGCGGCTGCAAATAAGATAGATATGGAGGGGTTTCTATGAAGGGACGCATCAACAACAAACTGGGCGAGATTCAGATTAGCTCCGATGTCATTGCCATGTATGCGGGCATGACAGCAGTAGAGTGTTTTGGTATTGTTGGTATGGCAGCTGTCAGCATGAAAGACGGGCTGGTTAAGCTATTAAAGCGCGAGAGTCTGACCCATGGAATTACCGTGGACGTGCAGGACAACCATATTTCCATCGATTTTCATGTGATCGTGGCATACGGTGTCAGCATCTGCGCAGTATCAGACAACCTGATCGCAAGTGTAAAATACAAAGTAGAAGAATTCACCGGCATGGAGGTTGACAAGATCAACATTTATGTAGAAGGTGTACGAGTTATCGATTAAGGAGGACCTGACGGTGAGTGTAAAGGTAATAGACGCCCGTCTGATGCAGAAGGCATTTCTTGCCGGAGCAAAGGGATTAGAAGAAAAAAAAGAATGGATCAACGAGTTAAACGTATTTCCGGTGCCGGATGGTGATACCGGAACCAACATGACCATGACGATCATGTCTGCGGCAAGAGAGGTAGCAGCCGTAGAGAACCCGACCATGGATTCCCTGGCAAAAGCTATTTCTTCCGGTTCCCTGCGCGGTGCGCGCGGAAACTCCGGCGTTATCTTATCCCAGTTGTTCCGCGGTTTTACCAAGGAGATCAAAGGAAAAGAGGTCGTAGATGTCAAAACTCTGGCACAGGCGTTCGTTCATGCGACAGAGACTGCCTACAAGGCCGTTATGAAGCCGAAGGAGGGCACGATCCTTACAGTGGCGAAGGGCATGGCAGACAAGGCTGTGGAAGTAGCCGGAGAGACCGACGATGTATTAGAATTCGGCGGCAAGGTTATTGAGCAGGGTGATTATGTGCTGAGCCAGACTCCGGAGATGCTTCCGGTATTAAAACAGGCCGGCGTGGTAGATTCCGGCGGACAGGGCCTGATGCAGGTATTAAAGGGTGCTTTTGACGGTTTAAGCGGCAAGAAAGTGGACATCACCGTTCCGGACGCAAAATCTGCAGCAAGTGCACCGGCAGAGGCAAAGGGCGCAGCATCCACCGATATCGATACCGCCCATATCAAATACGGGTACTGCACCGAGTTCATCATCAACCTGGAGAAGCATTACGATGAGAAGAGCGAGCATGAGTTCAAGGCTTATCTGGAGTCCATCGGTGATTCTATCGTTGTTGTCTCCGATGATGATATCGTAAAAGTACACGTTCACACCAATGATCCGGGTCTTGCTATCCAGAAGGCACTGACCTTTGGCTCCCTGTCCCGCATGAAGATCGACAATATGCGTGAGGAGCACCAGGAGCGCGTGATCCAGGACGCGGAGCGCAAGGCAGCAGAGCAGAAGGCCGAGGAGGAAAAGACTGAGGCGGCAAAGAATGAGCCGAGAAAACCCTACGGCTTTATTGCAGTATCTGTCGGAGACGGACTGGGCGAGATCTTTAAGGGTATCGGCGCGGATTACCTCATCGAGGGCGGCCAGACCATGAACCCGAGCACGGAGGACATGGTCAATGCCATCGAGCATGTAAACGCAGATACTGTTTACATCCTGCCGAACAACAAGAATATCATTCTGGCGGCAGAGCAGGCAAAATATCTGGTGGAGGACAAGCAGATCATTGTGGTTCCGTCCAAGACGGTGCCGCAGGGCATTACTGCTCTGATCAACTTTATTCCGGACCAGACTCCGGAGGAGAATCTGGAGACCATGGTGGCAGAGATGGGCCGCGTGAAGACCGGCCAGATCACCTATGCGGTCCGCAACACCGTCATCGATGACATGGAGATCCATGAGGGTGATATCATGGGAATCGGTGATCACGGCATGCTGGCTGTCAGCACCAGTCTGGAGAAGACCACCATTGACACCTTAAAGGCTATGCTGGATGAGGATTCCGAGCTGGTTACCGTATACTACGGAAGTGATGTTACCGCAGAGGACGCAGAAACCCTGACTGCAAAGCTTCAGGAAAGCTTTCCGGATGTGGAGATCGAACTTCAGGAGGGCGGCCAGCCGATCTACTATTACCTGATTTCTGTGGAGTAGTCAGAAAATTGTAACGTAAGAATATGAGGGGAGTTGTCTTTGCAGATGACTCTCCTTTTGTGATATAGGAGAATGATCATGAATCAGCAGCCGATTACCAGCCTCAAAGGAATTGGAGAAAAAACAGCAAAATTATTTGCAAAGCTGGGCGTGGAGACGGTGGAAGAACTGCTCCACGATTACCCCCGTGCTTACGATGCTTACGAGGAGCCGGTTCCCATTGGAAATTTGCGGGAAAAGGGCATGTATGCGGTGTCCGGCCAGCTTATGAAGATGCCGTCCGTGCGCCGGTTTAAGAATATCCAGGTTGTCATCACCGATGTGCGGGACATGACCGGCACTCTGCAGCTTACCTGGTACAATATGACCTACCTGCGCAATGTCCTGCAGATGGGACAGATCCTGGTATTCCGCGGACGCGTGGTAAAGAAGAGCGGGAGATTGACCATGGAGCAGCCGGAGGTGTTCACTCCGGAACAGTACCGGGGCATCATGCATTCCATGCAGCCGGTATACGGCCAGACAAAGGGATTGGGCAACAAAGCCATCACCCGGGCAGTACAGCAGGCGCTGGAGCAGCGGCAGATGGAGCGGGAATATCTGCCGGAGGAGCTGCGCAGCCGCTATGAACTGGCAGAGTACAACTATGCCATTGAGCATGTCCATTTTCCGGCAGACAGAAAGGAACTGCTCTTTGCCAGAAAACGCCTGGTGTTTGATGAGTTTCTGTTCTTCCTGCTTTCCGTACGCCGTTTAAAAGAAAAACGTCAGGATCTGAAAAGTAAATATGTGATCCCCAGATCACAGGAGGTGGACAAGCTTCTGGAATCCCTGCCTTATGAGTTAACCGGAGCGCAGAAAAAGGTACTGGAAGAAGTGCGGAAGGATCTGGAGAGTGGTCTGGTTATGAACCGTCTGGTACAGGGCGATGTGGGGTCCGGCAAGACCATTGTAGCGGTGCTGGCTCTGCTGGAGACTGCCATGAATGGCTGTCAGGGAGCCATGATGGCGCCGACGGAGGTTCTGGCAAAACAGCATTACGAGTCCATCACGGAGCTGTTTGCTGCATACGGAATTGGCAAACAGGTGGTACTGGTGACGGGCTCCATGACGGCGAAGGAAAAGCGCATTGCCTATGAGAAGATTGCCTCCCACGAGGCAGACATCATTGTGGGAACCCATGCGCTGATCCAGGAAAAGGTACATTATGACCGCCTGGCTCTGGTCATCACGGATGAGCAGCACCGGTTTGGCGTGGGACAGCGGGAAGCCCTGGGAAATAAGGGCAGTGAGACAGACCCGGAGCTGACTCCCCATGTGCTGGTCATGAGTGCGACCCCGATCCCGCGGACTCTGGCCATCATTCTGTACGGAGATCTGGATATTTCCATCATTGATGAGATGCCGGCAGAGCGTCTGCCGATTAAAAACTGCGTGGTAAACACCGGCTACCGGGATAAGGCGTACCAGTTTATTGCCCGGGAGGTGGCGGCGGGGCGCCAGGCCTACGTCATCTGTCCGATGGTAGAAGAGAGCGAGATGATCGAGGCGGAAAATGTGCTGGATTATACAAAGCTTCTGCGGGAAAAACTGCCTGCAGGTATTATCGTGGAGTATCTGCACGGGAAGATGAAGGGCAAGGAGAAAAATCAGATCATGGAGCGCTTTGCCTCCGGCGAGATTCAGGTGCTGGTCTCCACCACCGTTGTGGAGGTCGGTGTCAATGTGCCGAATGCCACGGTCATGATGATCGAGAATGCCGAGCGCTTCGGCCTGGCCCAGCTTCATCAGCTTCGCGGCCGTGTGGGACGTGGCGCACACCAGTCCTACTGCATCATGGTCAACTGCTCCGACCAGGACGGAACTCAGGAGCGCCTGGACATCCTGAACCGCTCCAACGATGGATTTTACATCGCTTCCGAGGACCTGAAGCTGCGCGGCCCCGGCGACTTCTTCGGCCTGCGCCAGAGCGGCGATATGGAATTTAAGATCGCAGACATCTTTACCGACGCAAATCTGCTGAAGACTGTGTCTGAAGAGGTAAACCGCATCCTGGAACGCGATCCGAATCTGGAGCAGGAAGAGTATCAGGCATTAAGAGAGAGACTGGATATCTATCTTAGCAAGAGTTATGACAAACTCAATTTGTAATATAGCCAGCAAAGCAGTCTTCCGTCGGACTGATTGCCAATTGTCTGAAAAAAGTAGTTGACAAATCTGTTCTGCCGCATTATGATAGGTACCAACAAAGACAAACCGATGAGAAAGAGGAGTAAGCATTTCGCTGATATCACAGAGAGCTGCAGGCGGTGGGATTGCAGTATGGAAGGGATTGCTGAATGGACTTTCGAGGGCAGATCTGAAACTGGAGCTGAAGAACAAAAAGCAAGGGAGTAGGAGCTGACGGAAACCGCAACCGTTACCTGGCGGCGTGTATGTTAGTATACGGGTGAGTGGGTGCAAACCAATTTGAGTGGTACCGCGGATTAAGTGAATTCGTCTCAAATACAGAACAGAAACTGTATTTGAGACTTTTTTTATTCCTTAAATTACCAGTTGAAAAGCAGGCATCCGGCCGGAAAAGGTTGTCCTTGTGAAGGTACTGAACAGTTACACGAAAACAATGAAAAACCGAAAGGCAAACAGGAGGAAGAGATTATGAAAAAAAGTGTAAAAGTTATGGCAGCTGCAATGGCAGCAATGATGGCATTGGCAGGATGCGGAAGCAAGACTGCAGAGACCACCGCGGCAGACGAGACAGCAGCGGAGACCACTGCTGAGGCAGCGGCAGAGGAAACTGCCACAGAGGCAACAGAAGGTGTGGAAATCGCAGATGGTGAATATACCATAGGCATTGGCCAGTTCGCAGAGCATGGCTCTCTGGATAACTGTCGTACCGGATTTTTACAGGGTCTGGCAGATGAGGGGATTGTGGAAGGCAAGAATCTGACCGTTCTTTACGAGAACGCACAGGCAGACGGCGGTACCGCAAGCCAGATCATGAATAACTTCCTTTCCAAGAAGGTAGATCTGATCTGTGCCATCGCAACCCCGATCGCACAGAGTGCTTACAGCGCAGCGAAGGATGCCGACGTTCCGGTTATCTACACCGCAGTAACCGATCCGGTTCTGGCAGAGCTTGCAAACGCAGACGGAACCCCGGTTGGCGAGATCACCGGTACCAGCGACAAGCTTCCGGTTGAGAGCCAGTTAAAGATGATCCGTACCATGCTTCCGGATGCAAAGACCATCGGTATCATGTACAGCACCAGCGAGATCAATTCTGTTTCTGCCATCGAGGAATACAAGAAAGCAGCACCGGAGTATGGCTTTGAGATCGTAGAGAGCGGCATTTCTTCTACCGCCGACATTCCGTTGGCAGCAGATGCTCTGGTAGAGAAGGTTGACTGCATCAACAACTTAACTGATAATACCGTAGTAAGCTCCCTTCCGGTTATTCTGGATAAGGCAGCGAAGAAGAACATTCCGGTATTCGGAAGTGAGATCGAGCAGGTTAAGATCGGCTGTCTGGCTGCAGTCGGCCTGGACTATGTAAGCCTTGGCGAGCAGACCGGTAAAATGGCAGCAAAAGTATTAAAGGGCGAGAAGAAAGCAAGCGAGATGAACTTTGAAGTTATCGAGGAAGCAGCTTTCTATGGAAACAACAAGGTAGCAGAAAACCTTGGCATCACCATCCCGGCAGAGCTTTCTGACAATGCGGCAGCACTGTTCGATGAAATTACAACCAACTAGCATTTATATTATAGAAAGAAGTCCTTAGAAATCGGAGGAAACACATGTCTATCATCATTGGCGTCATCGAGGAAGGCCTGATCTACGCGATCATGGCACTCGGCTTATACATTACCTACAAAATCCTGGATTTCCCGGATCTGTCTGTAGACGGCACGTTCCCGATGGGAGCGGCTGTTACAGCCATGCTGATCTTAAAGGGCGTACATCCGGCTCTGACCCTGCTCTTAAGCTTTGCGGCAGGCGTTTTAGCCGGATGCATTACCGGTCTGATCCATGTAAAGCTGAAGGTGAGAGATATGATCTCCGGAATTATTGTGATGACTGCATTGTACTCCGTGAATCTTCGGATTGCAGGAAAGGCAAATCTGCCGATCTTCAGTAAGGAAACGATTTTTGAAAATGCATTTCTTTCTTCCGTTGTTCCGGAAGCACTGTCTCCGTATGTGGTTGCCATCATTTTGTTCCTGATCGCTATGGTCTGCAAGGTTCTGCTGGATCTGTTTTTAAAAACCCGGGCAGGTTATCTGCTTCGCGCGGTAGGAGACAACGAAGTGCTGGTGACTTCCCTCGCAAAAGATAAGGGAATGGTGAAGATCCTGGGGCTTGCGCTGGCCAATGGCTTTGTGGCACTGGCCGGATGCGTGTACTGTCAGCAGAAGGGCTTTTTTGAGGTTACGACCGGAACCGGTGCCATGGTGATCGGGCTGGCAAGTGTCATCATCGGTATCAAGCTGCTTGGCCGTTTTCGGAGCGTGAAACCGACTACGGCAGTTATTTTCGGATCTATTGTATACAAGGCATGCGTATCTCTGGCCATTGCGCTGGGCATGGCAGCTTCTGATCTGAAGCTTATCACATCGGTGCTGTTTTTAATCATTCTGGTGGCAAGCAACCAGAAAGAAAGGAAGGTACGGGCACATGCTTGAGCTGAACCATATTCATAAATATTACAATGCGGGCACCATCAATGAAATGTGCCTGTTCAACGATTTCTCCCTTTCCGTCGAGGATGGTCAGTTCGTATCAGTGGTCGGCTCCAATGGTTCCGGCAAAACCTCCATGCTGAACCTGATCTGCGGCAGCATCCAGTTAGATGCCGGACAGATTAAAATCGGAGATGAAGATATCACCAACATGCCGGAGTTCAAGCGGCAGAAGCGTATTGGCCGCGTGTACCAGAACCCGGCCATGGGAACCTGTCCGTCCATGACCATTCTGGAAAACATGTCTCTGGCCGGCAATAAAGGAAAACCCTTCAATCTTCGTCCGGGCACCAACCGGCAGAGGGTGGAATTTTACCGGGAACAGCTTCATATGCTGGGACTGGGACTGGAGGATAAGCTGGATGTGAAGGTGGGGGTGCTTTCCGGCGGGCAGCGTCAGGCCATGGCACTGCTCATGTCTACCATGACTCCCATTGAGTTCCTAATCCTGGACGAGCATACTGCGGCACTGGATCCGAAAACCGCTGATATCATCATGGAGCTGACAGATAAGGTGGTAAAAGAGAAGCATCTTACCACCATCATGGTTACCCACAATCTGCGCTATGCCGTGGAGTATGGCAGCCGCCTGGTGATGATGCATCAGGGTCACGCCATCATTGACAAGGCCGGTGAGGAGAAAAAACAGATCCAGATCGATCACATTCTGGAGAAGTTCAACGAGATCAGCATCGAGTGCGGAAACTAAGTTTAGAATACTTTTATACACGAAATACACCTCTTGTGCTATACTGTTAGTCAGTAGAGAGAGGTGTATTTTTTTTATGAAGCTGAAAACGCGTCTTGCGATTGCATTTGTGACGTTTAGTGTCCTGCCTATCATGTTTGTGGGACTGATGTTGTCGGTGAGCCGTCTGTTTATGATTTACCGGATGGATGAATTCGGGCCGGAGGTCAAGACCATGGTGGCTCAACTGATCATCACGGCGGTGCTGATGCTGATGTTTATCTGCGGTTCCCTGACCATCTGGGTGTACCGTTCTATCCTGCGGCCGCTGAGCAAGCTTCAGGAGGCAACCCGCAAGATCCGGGACGGCAATCTGGATTTCACTCTGGATATCGAGGAAGACGATGAGATCGGGGAGCTGTGCCAGGACTTTGAGGAGATGCGCATCCGCTTAAAGGAGAGCGCGGAGCAGAAGATTCAGTATGACAATGAAAATAAGGAACTGATCAGCAATATCTCCCATGATCTGAAAACGCCGATCACGGCGATCAAGGGCTATGTGGAGGGCATTCTTGACGGCGTGGCATCCTCACCCGAAAAGCTGGACAAATACATCCGCACCATTTACAACAAGGCCAACGACATGGACCGGCTGATCGATGAACTGACCTTTTATTCCAAGATCGATACCAACAAGATTCCGTATACCTTCAATAAAATCAATGTCAACAGCTATTTCCGCGACTGCGCGGAGGAGGTTGGCCTGGATATGGATTCCCGGGGCATTGAACTGGGGTATTTTAACTATGTCAATGAGGACGTGGAAGTCATTGCCGATGCGGAGCAGATGAAGCGTGTCATCAATAATATCATCAGCAACTCCGTGAAATATCTGGATAAGCCGAAGGGGATCATCAACATCCGCATCAAGGATGTGGGGGATTTTATCCAGGTAGAGATCGAGGATAATGGCCGGGGCATTGCCACTAAGGATCTGCCCTACATCTTTGACCGGTTCTACCGCACGGATTCCTCGCGGAATTCGTCCAAGGGCGGAAGCGGCATCGGCCTTTCTATTGTCAAGAAGATCATTGAAGATCACGGCGGCCGCATCTGGGCCACCAGCAAAGAAGGAATCGGCACGGAGATGCATTTTGTGCTGAGAAAATATCAGGAGGTTATGAAATGAGCAGCAGAATTCTGATCATTGAAGACGAGACCAGCATCGCGGAGCTCGAGAAGGATTATCTGGAGTTAAGTGGGTTTGAAGTAGAACTGGAGGAGCAGGGAGATGTGGGTCTGGAACGGGCTTTGAATGAAGACTTTGACCTTTTGATCCTGGATCTCATGCTTCCGGGCATGGACGGATTTGAGATCTGCAAACGTTTCCGGGAAGTCAAGAATACACCTATCATCATGATTTCCGCAAAGAAGGACGACATCGACAAGATCCGCGGCCTGGGCCTGGGAGCTGATGATTATATGACAAAACCTTTCAGTCCCAGTGAGATGGTGGCCCGGGTCAAGGCCCATCTGGCCCGCTATGAGCGCCTGATCGGAAGCGGAAGCCCGGAGAACGAGATCATCGAGATTCGCGGTTTAAAGATTGACAAGACTGCCCGCAGGGTCTGGGTGAATGGCGAGGAGAAGAATTTTACCACCAAGGAATTCGATCTGTTAACCTTCCTGGCCCAGAATCCGAACCATGTATACACGAAGGAAGAACTGTTCCGCGAAATCTGGGATATGGACTCCATCGGAGATATTGCCACGGTAACCGTGCACATCAAGAAAATCCGCGAGAAGATTGAGTTCAATACCGCAAAGCCCCAGTATATTGAGACCATCTGGGGAGTGGGATACCGGTTCAAGGTATAGATGGTGAATGGATATGGTGAAAAGGCGGGAACCATTCCTGACCGGAAATGGCGAAAAGCAGAATAACACAAACGGAGGATGAGGTATGGGAATCCATGCAGGAATTTATATGGCAGCAGCTATTTTGTCTGCCCCGGTCTTAACGGTGGGCAGTGGTCAGAGCCAGGTGAATGGAAACGGACAGGCAACAGCCGTTCAGACAGAAAACAGCGTTTCCGACGGGGAGCCGGCAGTTTCCGGCAAGCCGCTGAATGTAAGCTTTGATGCACCGCAGCAGAGCGGAAGCCGGGAGGCAGGAAATCAGATGGAGAGTAAAACAAATGCAGCAGAAGTAACGGCAGCATCAGTCCAGGCGGGAACCGCAGACGCATCCCGCTTTGTGCTTCCGGAAGAGGCACGGGTACTGGTGATCGTGGAAGGAACCGGCGGTAGCGGCTGCAATGTTTACGCCTTCGAGCGGAGCAGCGCAGCAGGAACCTGGGAGAAAAGGTTGGAGACCACCGGACATCTCGGTATGAACGGCATGAGCAATCACCGCCATTCCGGTGACAAGACCACGCCGATCGGCGTATTCAAAATGAATACTCCGTTCGGACAGGCCAAAGCACTGGAGGGATTTCCTTCCGATTATATTCAGGTAGATGACACCTATGTCTGGGAGGATGATACCAACAAGATGAGCTGCGATCTTTCTAAAGACGGTGAGAGGATTGGCGGCAGCGGCTATGCCGGATATTACGACTACGCCATCGATGCCGGATTTAATCCGAACGGCATCAAAAATCAGGGCTCCGCGCTGTTCCTGCACTGTTCCGGGGAGTTTAAGGATTATACCTCCGGCTGCGTAGCCATCGAAAAAGAACAGATGGTCCAGATCATGAGGCTGTATGGAAAGTATGGCAGCGGCGCATCCTTCATCGCCCAGGCACCGAAGGGAACCTTTGAGCAGATCTACGATACCTATGGAACGAACCAGGGGCTGTCACCGGAAGGAAACTTTTAGGGACGGTGAGGTTTAACGGCGGTCTGAAAAGCACGGGAACATAAATTTCCCGGATGTGTTTAGTCGGATTGCACTTGAAAAGAAAATTGACATTCCAAAACCCGTATGTTAGAATACAAAATTGTGCTGAAGAAGATTCAGAATACCATCCTGAATCTTCTTTTTTCATGTAGTTCGTAAACAGATTGTAAATAGAATGAGGAAAATGAATGGAAACAGTAAAATTTGAAGAGTTACAGTTAGATGACCGCATCCTGCGTGCCGTGACCGATATGGGCTTTGAGGAGGCTTCCCCAATCCAGGCGAAGGCCATTCCGGTGGAGCTGGAAGGCCACGATATCATCGGCCAGGCCCAGACCGGAACCGGTAAGACCGCAGCCTTCGGCATTCCGCTTCTTCAGAAGATCGACCCGAAGAAGAAAAAACTGCAGGCCATCGCTCTTTGCCCGACCCGTGAGCTGGCAATCCAGGTGGCAGATGAGATCCGCAACCTGGCAAAATATATGCACGGCATTAAGATTCTGCCAATTTACGGCGGACAGGATATCGTGCGTCAGATCCGCGGCTTAAAGGACGGTACCCAGGTGATCATCGGTACTCCGGGCCGTGTTATGGACCATATGCGCCGCAAGACTGTAAAATTTGACCAGGTACATACAGTAGTCCTGGATGAGGCAGATGAGATGCTGAACATGGGCTTCTTAGAGGATATGGAGACCATCTTAAGCCAGCTCCCGGAGGAGCGCCAGACCGTAATGTTCTCCGCAACCATGCCGGCAGCCATCCAGAAGATCGCAGAGAACTTCCAGAAGGAACCGCAGATCGTCAAGGTAGTCAAGAAAGAGCTGACCGTGCCGAAGGTAACTCAGTATTATTATGAAGTAAAACCGAAGACCAAGGTCGAGGTCATGTGCCGTCTGCTGGATATGTACGCGCCGAAGCTTTCCGTAGCATTCTGCAATACGAAAAAGCAGGTTGATGAGCTGGTAACCGAGCTTCAGGGACGTGGTTACTTCGCAGAGGGACTGCACGGTGACTTGAAGCAGGTACAGCGTGACCGCGTTATGAACAGCTTTCGGAACGGCCGCACTGAAATTCTGGTGGCAACCGACGTGGCAGCCCGCGGTATTGACGTAGACGATGTAGAGGCTGTATTCAACTATGACATTCCGCAGGATGACGAGTACTATGTACACCGTATCGGACGTACCGGCCGTGCAGGCCGTGAAGGCATTGCCTTCAACTTTGTTGTAGGACGCGAGGTATACAAGCTGCGCGACATCCAGCGTTATTGCAAGACCAAGATCATTCCGCAGGCAATCCCGTCTCTGGATGACATTACCGAAATCAAGGCAGAGAAGATCCTGGATCAGGCGAAGGAAGTCCTGACCGATATGGATTTAAGCCGCATTTCCCACATCCTGGAGAAGAAGCTTCTGGAGGAGGATTACACCTCTCTGGAGTTGGCGGCAGCACTGCTGCGTATGAACATGGGTGAGGAGAATGAGGACATTATCTTCGACAACCGTCCGGCAAGATCTCTGGATGATCTGGATTCCAGACGCGACCGCGGTGACCGTGGAAACGGCCGCGGCAAAAGAGATGGCAAGAGCAGAGAAGGACGGAATGGCCGCAGCAGAAAGAACCAGGATGATACAGAGATGGCCCGCCTGTTCATCAACATCGGGAAAGAACAGAAGGTAAAACCGGGTGATATCCTGGGTGCTATCGCAGGCGAATCCGGCATTTCCGGCCGCCTGGTAGGAAGCATTGATATGTACGACAAATACACCTTCGTAGAGGTTCCGCAGGACTGCGCAGAGGAAGTACTGGAGTGCATGAAGAACGCCCGCATCAAGGGAAAATCCATTCACATGGAACCTGCAAACGGAAGATAAATGAATAAATAAGCTAACACGAAGGCGCGTATGGAAAATACGTGCCTTTTGTGTTATAATGAGCGCATTGAAAAAACGTAACTGTTCAGCAGGTCTGCGCACTTGCTGCGCTGACCGTAAGAAAACATG
>CAVIRL010000075.1:0-12763 GCA_963645005.1 Prevotella sp. P5-108 | reverse complement strand
GGTAGTGCGGAGGTCACGGGTCCGATTCCCGTCAGCAGCTCTCTAAAATAAGCCGAAAACCTTAGAATATCATGGTTTTCGGCTTTTTTGTATCTAAAAATCTATAGACAGATGCAGACACATAAAGTCTCTGGCAAACGAAATTCTGCCTGACAGAATCCGGTCTGCAGGCAGAATTTCGCTCTTGTAACTGTTCAGTTACTCACTTTTTCACAATTTTTTCTTTTTTCCCAGCATCTACTTTCGATAAACAATCCAGTCAGTTCTGGATCCAGTTTTCCTTCCCGCTCCGCCATATCAGTTAAAATCCCCAGCGCTTTTTCGACTGGCACGCCTGGCTTATAGGGCCTGTCCTCTGCCACCAGGGCATCAAAAATATCCAGAATCGTGATCATGCGCACTTCCATGGGGATCTGGTCCCCTTTTAAGTGTTTGGGATAACCGCTTCCGTCCAGCAGTTCATGATGGGCCGCAGCCCACTCCCGCACATGGGACAGCTTCTTAGAAAAACGGATTTCAGAAAGAAGCTTGTCCGTAAACACCACGTGGCTTTCCATGATTTCCCGTTCTTTCTCTGATAAAGTGCCCTTACGGATCATCAGCATATGGAATTCCTCATCTGTAATCCAGGGTCTTGTGCTTCCGTCTTCTTCTGTGTAGGTATTTTCATGGATCCGGCAGATTTTCTCACGAAGATCATCCGGGCAGTGTCCGGCTGTATTGGCATACAGGATTTCTTTCCGGGCTTTCTCCAGTTCCGCCCGCCGTTTCTTCAGGTCTGCCTCCGAAAATTTTCCTTTGAGGCAGGCAATCTCTGCCAGCAGGCGGATTTTTTCAAACCGGTGCAGAAGCTCTGTGGTCTGTTCCGGCATCAGAAGGGTGTTCTTGTTCATGATTTCAAGTGGGATCACAAGCTTGCCAATATCATGAAGCCATACGCTCATGAGGAATTCTTCCTTATGAGCCGCATCAAACATCGGCGGATTCCCTGCCATCCTGGCACGTTCATTGAGGTAGCGAATAAAATGCTCCCCATATTCAACCATATTTCTGGTATGGCTTGCATTGTAAGGTGTTCTCTCATCAACCGCGGAGGACATGACACGCACAAACGACCGAAACAGTTCTTTGATGTTCTCCAGTTCCCGCTGTGTCATAGTGTTTTTCCTCCGTATTTGCTCAAACTTCTTTCATTATAACCCATGTTCCGCTCCAATGGAAGTCTGAAAACTTTGTATTTTCCGGCACCCCGCTCTTCTCAGTCACATACAGTAGAGTAAAAAACAATGAGGCTCATTATGGCTGAAAACGATACACATTACAACGGAACTTCTGATATGAATGACCATGACGCAGTGGCTCCGCTTCCAGCTCCCGAGGAGGGCAGCGCTGCATACCCGGGAAATGAGGAGAACACACCCGTAACGCCACTCCCGAACCCGGAAGATGGCAGTGCTGCTTACCCGGGGGATGACGCCAATACTCCGGTTGTCCCCCTCCCGGGCTTTGAGGAAGGCGGCCCGGTCTATCCGGGCAATGACAACACCGGAACTATCGGCGGAAACTGGAACTGGGGAAATGGAAATAACAGTGGAAGCTGGGGAAGTAACGGCAGTAACAGCAATGGAAATGGCTGGAATACCGGCTTTTTCCCGATTGCTCCGACCGATCCGACGGTCTCCCCGCGCTACTACGGGCAGGTGCGTTTTCTGAATGCCTCCACCAACAGCTTCGCTGTCAACATCACCATCGACGGCACTGCCTATGCCATCAACTCCCGGTTCGGCACCATCTCCAATTATGACTGGATTGCCGATGGCTTCCATACCGTCACCGTGCGCCGGGCATCCGGCATGCGTTCTGTGCTTCTGCAGCAGAACTTCCCCTTTACGGCCGGTGAAAAAGTCACCATGGTGCTGGTGGATTCTGCCTCCGGCGGCCTGGAAATGGTGCAGGTTGCCGACACCGGCTGCAATACCCGCGCCTACAATACCGGCTGCTACCGCTTTGCCAATATGACCTTCAGCGGTTCTCGCTATGACCTGCTGCTCTACGGCGGTGAGACCGTGTTCCGCAATACTGCCTTCC
Organism: Prevotella sp. P5-108; assembly: GCA_963645005.1. Lineage (GTDB taxonomy): Bacteria > Bacillota > Clostridia > Lachnospirales > Lachnospiraceae > Brotaphodocola. The sequence continues at coordinate 10,675 of CAVIRL010000075.1, read as the reverse complement.
AGACTGTGACCCCTTACAAGCAGGCCATGGCAGGCACCTACCAGTTCTATGTGACGAGCTCCAACAGCTACTCTTTCCTGCGGGAAATCCCGATCATCGTCATTGGCGTAAATGCTTCCAGCAGCATCACCGGGAACAATATGGCACAGCCGCTGCTTTCCGCCCAGATTGAGATTGCCTCCGGCCAGAACTACACCTCCTACCTGATTGGTAATACCTGGTCCGACATGGGACTGCGGCTTCTGACCGTAGAGGATTTATAATCCGGAAAATCAGACAAGGGAAACCCCGGCCAGTTACATGCCGGAGTTCCCCCTGTTATTCTGAACAGCTTATTTTCGATTCGCGTTACAGTCTTGCCAGCTTCTTCTCCATCAGTTCACTGTTGCTGCTGTAGATGATGGCATTCTCCTTACTGATCTTTCCTTCCCGGAATAGCTTTATGATACTGTTGTCCATGGTGATCATGCCTTCCTCCTGGGAGGTGGCAATGATATTGTCAATCTGGTGGATCTTGGACTCACGGATCAGGTTTCGGATCGCGTTGTTGAAGAACATGACTTCAAAAGCCGGAACCACACCTCCATCCACCCCCGGAATCAGCTGTTGGGATACCACGGCCTGCATGACCATGGAAAGCTGCGCCCGCACCTGCTCCTGCTGAGCCGGCGGAAAGCTGTCAATAATCCGGTCTATTGTATTGGCTGCGCCCACCGTATGCAGGGTGGAGATAACCAGGTGTCCGGTTTCCGCTGCGGTCAGTGCTGTCTTAATGGTCTCTTCATCACGCATCTCACCGACCAGGATCACATCCGGTGCCTGGCGCAGCGCCGCGCGAAGTCCCGTCACATAGCTTTCTGTATCCAGGCCAATCTCTCGCTGGGTAACAACGCTCTGGTTATGCCGGTGCAGATACTCAATCGGATCCTCCAGTGTGATGACATGGAGATTGCGCGTTTTGTTGATCTGATCAATGATGCAGGCCAGCGTCGTACTTTTGCCGCTGCCCGCCGGTCCGGTCACCAGGACAAACCCCTTGGTCATGCAGGAGATATCCATAACGACCTGCGGAATGTTCAGGTTGTGGAAATCCGGCAGATCGAAGGTGATCACACGAATGATAGCCGCCAGGGAACCTCTCTGCCGGAACACGTTAACGCGGAAACGTGACACACCCGGCAGCGCCATGGCAAAATCATCGTCACCGCATTCCATCACGTGATCCATGCTGCGGTTGTTCGCCAGGGCATAAATCTCCCGCACCATCTCCTCGATTTCCTTTGGAAAGATCTTCTCATCTGTCTGATAAAGGATCCTTCCGCCTACCTTCCAGGAAAGCGGCATGCCTGGGATCAGAAATATGTCTGCCGCCCCCTGTTCTACTGCATTACGCAGTATCTCTTCTGTATACATAGATTTCCCCTCCATCAATTTCCGCTCCAGACCGGAACCGACCGGTCAATCTCATAGTCCTCCCGGTGATATACCTTCCAGGAAAGTACCTGATACGACTGTTTCTCCCAGTCCAGCGACAGTTCCACCCGCAGAGCCTGTCCTGCTTCCATGGATATATCCGTACAGTAAGTACCGGTATCGCTCTGCAGGTACGGAGCAAGACTGTCTTTGTCCCCCCTCCGCAATGCCTGATCTGCCATCTGAAGGAAAGCCTCTCCCTCGGTGTCCGCACGGTAGTATTCTTTTACCGAATCCGCGTTTCTCCGTGAGAGAGCATCTTCCCGCTTCGCGTTGCCAAGGGACAAAACACTGAATGTCACCAGACAAAGCACAATAAAGACCAGGATCAGGCTGGAGCTTCCAATATTCGCGTTTCTTCTGATTTCCTGTTTTGCCATCTCCTTCATCCTCCGGATGTTTCCTGTGATCTGCGCCTGCCATCGGATGGTTCTTCCGCCTGACTTTGGGCACAGCCTTCTACCCAGCTGCGGGCATAGTCTTCTGCCCGGCTATGGGCACAGCTTTCCGCCCGGCTGTGGACACAGTCTTCTGCCCGGCTACGGCCTTACATACTTTGCCGCCTCCAGCGTAAACAGTTCTTCCCCCCGCGCTCCGGTCTCCCGGATCACGATCTGAAGATTCTGCAGGCCATCTTCCAGGCTGGTTTCCGCCAGATGCCCCTCATAAACTGCTTCGGCAGAATTGTCTGTCTCCTGCCAGTCCGCATTCCAGTAGCGGTCCTGCTGTCCCGTCTGTTTCTCACCGGACAGTTTCCAGATTTCCATCACCGACTGGGCTGCGCTGACCGCGTGGTCACGCTCCCAGGCAAGCCGGCTCATCCGGTCAGATTTCGCAAAGGCCAGAATGCAGGTGGACGCGCAGAGCATGAAAAAAAACACAACTACCATCATTTCCATCAGGAAAATGCCGGAACCGCTTCGCTTGTTCATCATTCCGTCACCGCCCTTCCGCTCCGCAGAGACAACGTCAGGCCTGCTCCGCCTGTACCAAGGGTTGTGATCCGGAGCAGCTGTCCATCCTGTTTCAGTTCCAGGCCATCGCAGCCCAGGATTTCCAGGCCATCCTGCAATCCCAGACCGCTGTCCTCATACGTAAATAATTCCCGGATACTGCCATCGTAATAGTAGATCCAGGTCACATAATCGCCGCCTTCTATGGTCTCACGGATTTCCAGGACCGGCTGACCCTCAACATCTTTCACGGCCACAGCCCCTTGCGCATCCCCCTGGCGTACTTTATTTGCCACATACTGAAGCGCTACACTGCCTGTGTAGGTCTGATCCATGCGGCTGCTGATATTTTCGTAAACTCTGCTGCCTGCAAGCACTGTAAACAGTGCGCACATGATGAAGACAAGAAACAGCAGCATGGTGAACAGAACGCTTATCGTCTGTCCGTCATTCCGGTTACGGCTGCCAGTCACTGTCTTCACCTCCTTCGACAGGAATCACGGTGATATCCGGCATGATATTGGACGCAAAGCCGCTGTAGAACACGTTGTAGCGCTCCCGGTCAATCTGAATGCCATAGTTTTCTTCCAGATATTCCACACTGGGCGGATACCGTCCTTCAATCGCGTAACACTGCACTGATGCCTGGCGGATTGCCTTCACCAGCGTGTCCGAACCCTCGGATTCTGCCCGGTCAAGAAATGAGAATACACCATTCACAAACAGGAACATGATCACACCGAACACGGCCGCCGATGCAATACACCTGGCAAGAAACCGTTTATCCAATTTCTTTTTCATGTCCATTCCTCCGTCAGCTTCAGCCTACCCCTGCCAGAATTCCGGCCAGCGGAAGCATGACAGCAAGAAGGATCAGACCGACTGCCACTGCCAGTACCGCGACCAGAGTCGGTTCCAGTCTTGACACCATGGCGTCGATGGAGGCGTCAGCCTGCTGCTCGTAATCATCCGAGATATTCTGCAGAACCTCATCCATCTTACCGCTGCGCACACCAACCTTGATGAGCTGGATATGGAAGCTGCTGAACAGGCCGGATTCCTTCATGGCCTCGTAGTAGCCTTCTCCCATCTGCAGCTTCTCGCTGCAGACGTCGATCTTCTCTGCTACCACGCTGTTGTCCACCAGTTCTCTGGCCAGCTCCATGCCCTTGTCCAGTTCCATGCCGCTGCGGATCGTCAGTGCCAGCACCGCGGTAAAGCGGCGTCCGGCTGCTGCCAGAGCTGTCTTGCTGTTTCGCTTTAACCACTCCATCAGCCTGTGGGCAATGGTCAGTTCTTTGCCTGCGCCTGCCGCAATGGCTGCCACGGTAACCGCAGCAGCCAGAAGCACAAATACCACCAGGGCAGCGCCGCTCAGAATTCCACCAAGACGGGAAGCCGCCTGGGAAAGCGGTGACATCTGCACGCCCAACTGCGCGTAGACCTGTTCAAACACCGGCATCACCCGGGTAAACAGGACAAACAGCACAATAAGGAGCATGCCGACCATCATGACCGGATAGGTAATGGCATTGCGGATATTCTTCATCATGTAATATTCTTTTTCGTAATAATCGGCCAGGGATTCCATCATCTGGTCCAGGGTACCGCTCTGCTGTCCCAGCTTGGCCATGCGTACCACATAGGGTGGAAATGCGCCGGTGCGCTCCAGAGATTCGAAGAACGGATCACCCAGTTCCACATCCTCTCCCATGGTGTGCAGGAGCTTCTTTTCTTCTTCCGTCGAAGCGTCCTCTGCCATAAGATAAAGACCCTCATCTAATGGAACCGCGGCCTTCAGCAGAATGGAAATCTGAAGGCAGAATGCCGACAGTTCCCGTCCGGAATAAACTTTTGCTGCCATAGTTCACTCTCCCCTGTCCCTTAGTAGGTATATTTTGCCTGATAGTTGGCTCCGTTTCCAATGTACTGCTTGATGGACTCACTCTGTCCGCCAGAGGAAGCAAAAGTCGGATCCATCAGAGACCAGTCATGTCCGTCGAAATAGATAAAGTTATCAACCCAGCCTACATTATCAATGTAGACATTTACCCATGCATGATACAGACCGCCGCTGTAGCCAATGACCAGCTTGGTCGGGATGTCCTGGGAACGGAGCATCGCTGTCATCAGGGCCGCGTAGTCAAAGCAGATGCCCTTCTTCTGGGCCAGTACCTGGTCTACATTCGGAAGATAACCGCTCTGTACGGAAGCGGCCTTGGCGGTGTCGTATGTAATGTTGCTGATGACATAGTTGTATACATTGGTAACCACGCCGATCTGATCGGTCGCGGAAGCTGCCAGCTCCGCACCTTTTTTCACTGCTGCGCTGCCGCTTGAGAAATTCACGTACTGGTTCGGCGTCAAAAACGGTGCGAAATCGTCAGACAGATTTACCGATACGTTCTGGCTGAGTACCTGGGCGTACTGATTGCCGCTGACATTCTCAAAAATCTTGATGCTGTAGGTTCCGTTTCCCTCCGTGAAAGGAAATACCTCGTAAGCATCCCGGGCATTCAGGTCATAGGTATATGTGGTAGACCTGGTAATCTGGATCTTGATACGGCTCTGTCCGCCGGTATACTTGATCATAACATAGCCATTGGATGTATTGGACGCGTCGATGGTGGCACGGCCGTTGCCATAAGTCACAGTACCGCTGGCCACCGGAGTGCGCACATCACTGCCGGATGGCTTCTGATACAGCGGAACGGCCTCATCCTCGATGACCGCCAGGGACTCCGAAGCTGCCGGAACACTGCTTCCCGCGCATCCGCAAAGCACTGCCGCTGTCAGAACAGCCGCAGTGCGGACCCTGATGCTTCTTTTTTTCATCATAAACACCTCATTCTGCAAAACTCCGGTTCTTTAGCTCAGACGCTGTCTCACGATCTCATAAGCCAGAACGCCGGCTGCCACCGAAGCATTCAGAGAGTCGATATCACCCTTCATCGGGATGGATGCGATCATATCGCATTTCTCCCGTACCAGTTTGCCGACTCCGTTTCCTTCGTTACCGATCACAAGACCGATCGGTCCTTTTAAATTCAGACGGTACATGATCTCACCGCCCATATCCGCACAGACAAACCAGAGACCGCGCTTTTTCAGGTCCTCAATGGTCTGGGCCAGGTTCGTTACCTTGGCCACCGATGTATAGTTCAGGGCACCGGCAGAGGTTTTAGCTACCGTAGCGGTAAGTCCTGCTGCCCGGTGCTTCGGAATAATCACACCGTGGGCACCTGCAAGGTTTGCGGTACGGATGATGGCTCCCAGGTTGTGGGGATCCTCAATACCGTCAAGAAGAAAGATAAACGGCGGCTCGCCCTTCTCTTCTGCTGCCTTTAAGATATCCTCTACTTCTGCGTACTCATAGGCTGCTGCGTAAGCGATCACACCCTGGTGCTTTCCGGTTTCAGACATCTGGTCCAGACGCTCTCTCGGCACGAAATTGATGATGGCATCCGTCTTTCTTGCCTCCCGCACAATGGTCTGTACCGGACCGTCCTTGCAGCCGTCCTGCACAAACAGCTTGTCAATGGTTTTTCCGGAACGGAATGCCTCCAGTACGGCATTCCTTCCCTCTATCGTCAGTTCTTCGTATCTCATGAAAGTTCTCCAATCTTTTCCAGTCCGTCCCGGATCAGCTCCAGGAGACGGTCATGCCGCGCCTGCAGGTACAGATACCCTACCAGAGCTTCAAAGCCGGTGGCCATGCGGTAATCGATCATGGTGGCATGCTTGGCCGTAGTCGCGGACTTGGCATTGCGCCCCCGCTTGTATACAGCCAGTTCTTCCTCCGTCAGATCATCCTGAATGGCTTTGATGATGTTGGCCTGGGTCTCTGCCTTTACCAGACTGGCACTCTTTTTATGCATCTTGTTGACCTGCATGCTGCCGTGGTTGATGACCCTGGTTCGGATGAGCAGCTCATAAACTGCATCTCCGATGTAGGCCAGCACCAGCGGCGAGTAGGTCCGCGGGTCCACCGCTTCCAGCTTTAATGCCTTCGCGATGGCCTCCTCGATTTTTATGCTCTCTTCCATTTTACACCCTCTCTGGTATCCTCCAGCACGATGCCCATATCCAGAAGCTTCTGGCGGATCTCATCAGCCAGGGCGAAATTCTTTTCTTTTCTCGCCTGCTGTCTTGCGGCGATCATTTCCTCAACCTCGCTGTCCAGCACCTCTGCCTTGCGCTCGGTAATGATTCCAAGAACATCGGAAAGCTTTGCGATGGTTCCGGCAAGCAGCTCCACATACACCTTGCTGCTCTCCTCATTTGCAGTGCTGTTGGCCAGTTTTACCAGCTCGAAGATCGCAGAAACGGCATCTGCGGTATTGAAATCATCATCCATGGCTGCCTCAAACTTTGCGATCAGCTCATCAACGTTCTTCCGGTTCTCCTGCTCTGCCGCAGTCAGGGCATCTCCGGATACTTTGCCTTTCAGCTCTTTTAAGCGCTCTGCAGCCGTGATGATACGATCCAGGCCATTCTTGGAAGCCTCCATAAGCTCTGCGCTGAAGTTGATCGGGCTGCGGTAATGAGCGCTCAGCATGAAGAAGCGCAGCACCTGCAGATCGTACTTCTCGCCGATCTCACGGACGGTAAAGAAGTTGCCGAGAGATTTGGACATCTTCTTGTTGTCGATATTTAAGAAACCGTTGTGCATCCAGTAGTTTGCAAAGGTCTTGCCGTTGGCTGCCTCAGACTGGGCAATCTCGTTCTCGTGATGCGGGAAGATCAGGTCCTCGCCACCTGCATGAATATCGATCTGCTCACCCAGGTACTTCTTGGACATAACAGAGCACTCAATATGCCAGCCCGGACGGCCCTGGCACCACGGAGACTCCCAGTAGGGCTCTCCCTCTTTTTTCGGTTTCCAGAGAACGAAATCCGACGGGTCTTCCTTATTCTCTTCACCGGTTACCTTCAGCTCACGGAAACCGGACATCATCTCGTCCAGATTCTTGTGGGAGAGCTTTCCGTAACCCTTGAAGGACTTGGTGCGGAAGTAAACGGTGCCGTCTGCTGCCACATAAGCATGGCCCTTGTCGATGAGGGTCTGGATCATATCCAGCATGCCCTCGATCTCCTGAGTTGCCTGAGGATGGGTGGTGGCCGGTTTTACGTTCATATCGGCCATGTCCTTCTTGCACTCTGCAATGTAGCGCCGAGAGATGGTATCTGCGTCCACGCCTTCCTCGATGGCCTTCTTGATGATCTTGTCGTCAACATCAGTGAAGTTGGAAACATAGTTCACTTCATACCCCTTGTACTCAAAATAACGGCGCACGGTATCGAAGATGATCATCGGGCGTGCGTTGCCGATATGGATAAAGTTGTACACGGTCGGGCCGCAGACATACATCTTTACCTTGCCCGGCTCAAGCGGTACGAACTCTTCTTTTCTTCTGGTCAGTGTATTAAAAATTTTCATGATATTCCTCCTTGTACCCCATAAGGGCTGTTAATTGCATTTCTGTTTCTTACTGCTGCTCTTCCCTGCCGCAACAGCCCGGACAGCCGCCGCAACCGCCATTTACGGTGTCATCCCGGCAGACCAGGCGGTCATCTGCCGTAAAGTCACGCATATGGGAAAGCAGGGTGACAGCCTGGGAAGAAATGCCTTCTCCGCTTCCGGTAAAGCCAAGCCCTTCCTCGGTAGTTGCCTTGACGCTCACCTGGTTCAACTCCAGATGCAGTGCCTCCGCGATATTTTTTGCCATCTGCGGACGGTATGCCGCCAGCTTCGGCCGCTGGGCAATGATAGTAGCGTCGATGTTCTCAATAACATAGCCCTCTGCCTCCAGAAGCGCCCCCACCTCTTTTAAGAGGGCAATGCTGGATATTCCTTTATATTGAGGGTCGGTATCCGGAAAATGCTGACCGATATCTCCCAGTGCGGCTGCTCCCAGAAGGGCATCCATGACTGCATGAACCAGCACATCCGCATCGGAATGTCCAAGAAGGCCCTTCTCATAAGGAATGGTGACTCCGCCCAGGATCAGGTCCCGGCCTTCTACCAGCTTATGGACATCGTATCCCTGTCCGATTCGCATAGTTGTTCTCTCCTTTATTCTAAGGTCATTACAGGATCATGCGGAGCTTTTTCTTCACACAGCGTACCCGCAGTTCGTCCTGACAAAAACAGTTTTCTCCGTCCGCATGGACCGGAAGCGGCTGGTCCACGTGGATCACAGCCTCTTTGCAGCGGTAAAAATGTACACCGCGCCGCCTGCCCAGATGTCCCCGGTAGGCATCTAATAAAACCGGAAGCAGCCGCAGCTTGGATGCCGTGTGTGCCACGCAAAGCTCCAGTTCTCCATCGTCACACACCGCTTTGGGGGCAAACAGAAAACCGCCGCCCTCGCTGCCATGGTTATGCACGGAGACAAAATAAATATGGTTGAATTCCACTCTTCTGACTCCGTCCAGGATCAGATACCCCCTGGATGCTCGGGCTGTCAGAAGCTGCTTGAGCCCTGCCAGGATATAACGTCCTCTGCCGGGAATCTGGCGCAGACCCCCGGTACCCGTCCGGTCCAGAAGCCGGTGACATACTGCCGCGTCAAAACCAATGCCGCTGCTGACCATGAAACGCCGGTAAACCGGTTCTTCTTCCTCATAAGAGAGGATGCCGTAATCCACACGGCAGATTTCCAGAGGATCCAGGATCCTCTTCAGGCATTTTCTCGGGTTCCTGGAAAGATTCAGCCCGCGGGCAAGGTCGTTTCCGGACCCGGTCGGGATATATCCGAAGATCAGAAGATCACTGATAGCAAGCCCGTTTAAGACTTCATTCACGGTGCCGTCTCCCCCCACCGCTACGATGGTGGCAGGCTCCTCCAGGCCCGCGGTCAGCTCCGCAGCCATGCGTCTGGCGTCTCCCGGTTCTTTTGTCTGGTATGCCTCATAACGGATTCCGGATTTCAGGATCTGGCGTTCCAGTTTTCTCCATATTTTCTCACCCCGCCCGCCGTGAGCGTTCGGGTTTACGATAAAATAGTACATGGGCACCTCCCGCATTTGTAACTGCAAAGCAGTTACCCACACATTATTACTTATAAGTATATCATAAAACTGTAAAATCTCCTAAGAAATTTTGTATAAAAATAGATTCAATTCTGACACATCCGTCAAAAGTGCCCGGAAATATAAAAAAGAATGTGCCTTATTCCTGTCATATGAAAGAATGTGCCTTATTTCCTGTCATACAAAAAGGAGCCAGATCAAACGATCTGACTCTTATAGGTACTTGCTGCTTTAACCGGTAACCTTCTGCCTTTCCGCTCTGTGGCTGAAGGCATAGACATTGCCGTATACAAACTGATACATGACATAGGCCAGCACCATAGCTCCTGTGACATCCCAGACGGAATGCTGCTTCAAAAATACGGTAGACATACAGATGGCTACCATGATAAGGAACGAGATCCGGCGTACCCACCTGTGGTTCCGCAGGCGCTCGCTGTTCATGACACTGATATGCACACCCAGAGAATTGTAGACATGAATGCTTGGAAATACATTGGCCGGGGTGTCGCTGTCGTGAATCTTCTGAACCAGATAACAGAAGATATTCTTGTGGGGATCTACCTCCACCCGCAGGTCCGTGCCATTCGGATAAAAGGTGCAGATCATCATGCTGATGGTCATGCCGATAAACAGAAAAGCACACAGCCGGTAATAATCCTGCTTATCCGTGAGGAAGAAATACAGGACTGCACCGGAAACATAAAAAAACCAGATAATATAAGGAACAATAAAATACTCACAAAAAGGAATCATATCATCCAGTGCTGCATGCATGATCCGGTAATTGTCCGTAACCGTGCGCTCAAGCCAGAAGAAATACGGCAGATACAAAAGGATGTAGCCGCATACCCAGATATGTCCATACTTTTTTAACAGGTTCTTCACTTGACTTTCCTTTCAGGTAACATTCACTTAGTTTTTTCGGATTATAACACACCCATTTTCAGGATACAAGGGATTTTATAAAAAATTTGCAACTGTTCAGAGCTAAGCAAAGCAACAAAAAAGCTCTGGTGGTGTCCCAGAACTTCGGATAAGTAGCGAGAGGGGGATTTGAACCCTCGACACCACGGGTATGAACCGTGTGCTCTAGCCAACTGAGCTATCTCGCCATATTCAATTATAAAAAACAAAATAGCGAGAGGGGGATTCGAACCCTCGACACCACGGGTATGAACCGTGTGCTCTAGCCAACTGAGCTATCTCGCCAT
>CAVIRL010000074.1:0-12801 GCA_963645005.1 Prevotella sp. P5-108 | reverse complement strand
GTCTTCGTCCATCGGCATGGTGAACGGGTGATGCATTGCCACAAAACGCCCCTGCTCCTCGGAGTACTCCAGTAACGGGAACTCGGTTACCCACAGGAACCTGTAATCGTCTTTCTTTAAGAGGTCAAGCTGGCGTGCGATCTCCAGGCGCAGATTGCCCAGAACATCCCATACCACCTTGTTCTTGTCTGCTGCGAATAACAGCAGATCTCCCGGCTTACCATCCATAGCGGAGATCAGGGCGGCCATCTGGTCCTCGGTCATGAATTTTGCGAAGGAAGACTTGCAGCTGCCATCCTCCTGGATTGCGATGTAGGCAAGGCCCTTTGCGCCGTAGCCCTTTGCAAACTCAACGAGGGCATCGATTTTCTTACGCGGCATATGGCCCTGTCCCTCGGCGTTGATACCACGAACGGTACCGCCGTTCTCCAGAGCACTCTTGAATACTACAAACTCGCAGTCTTTCACTACGTCGGATACATTCTTTAACTCCATACCGAAACGAAGGTCCGGCTTATCGGATCCAAAGCGGTCCATAGCCTCCTGCCAGGTCATGCGCGGGATCGGCTGCGGGATCTCTACGTTTAAGATCTCCTTGAACAGCTTGTGAAGCAGGCGCTCGTTGACATCGATAACATCATCTACATCTACGAAGGACAGCTCCATATCGATCTGGGTGAACTCCGGCTGACGGTCTGCACGCAGGTCCTCATCGCGGTAGCAGCGTGCCAGCTGGAAGTAACGGTCGTAACCGGAGCACATCAACAGCTGCTTGAACAACTGCGGAGACTGCGGAAGTGCATAGAAGGAGCCCGGATGTACACGGCTCGGTACGAGATAGTCTCTTGCGCCCTCCGGGGTGCTCTTGATGAGGGTCGGAGTCTCAATCTCCAGGAAGCCTTCCTCTGCCAGGAACTGTCTGGTGAGGATGGCAATCTTACTTCTTAACAGCAGGTTGCGCTGCATGTCCGGTCTTCTTAAATCCAGGAAGCGGTATTTTAAGCGCAGCTCCTCTTTGGTCTTGGAGTTCTCCTCGATCGGAAATGGCGGGGTCTCGGACTCAGATAAAATACGCAGGCTGTTGGCGCGTACCTCGATGGCGCCGGTGGCCAGGTTCTCATTGACCGCACCGGAACGTGCCTCCACGCGGCCGGTTACAGCAATGACATACTCACTTCTTAACTTCTCAGCCTTAGCGAAGCTCTCTGCGCCGCAGTCGCTCTCCTCAAAGATGATCTGCAGGATACCGGAACGGTCACGTAAATCTACGAAAATGATTCCGCCCTTGTTTCTGCTCTTCTGCACCCAGCCCATAACGGTCACGTCCTGACCGATGTTTGCTGTGGTGACTTCTGTACACCGATGGGACCGCTTCAGTCCCAGCATTGATTCTGCCATGATTTATCTCCTTTGATTCAATGATCTTAATTCAATGATCTTATTTCAATGACCTTATTTCAAAGCCCCTATTCAAAGCTCTTGCTTCACAAAGCCTACTTCAGGGCTTCCTTGTAAAACTCCACAAATTCGGTATAACCCTCTTTATTTAACTGCTCCTTCTGGAACTTCTTGTTCTTGTTCATCATGGAAACCAGAACCTGGACGCCTGCTTTGCGCTCGTCCATGGCCTGCTTCATGATCTGGCCGAAGCGGGACTGGTCCATGCCTTTCTCGATGAGGTATGCCTTCTTCGGAGCCGCATTCTCGATCTCGCCGCCCTGCTCCATAAGAATGGTAACGATGCGCTCAAAGCCGATGGAGAAGCCACAGGCCGGAGTATCCTGGCCGGTGAACTTGCCGATCATCTTGTCGTATCTTCCGCCGCCTGCAACGGAGCCGCCAAAGCCTTCCATGGAAACCTCGAAAATGGTTCCGGTGTAGTAGGACATGCCGCGTACCAGAGTCGGATCGAAGGCCAGCTTAAAGTCGGTCTCGGCTACCTCGGTTACAGTATCCATAATGTTAGCCAGGTTCTCTGCAGTCTTGGCATCCAGCACACCTGCCAAAGTCTCGCCGAGACTGCGGACTGCTGCCGCATCCTCACCAAGATTAGATAACAGACCTGCGTACTTTTCTACACTCTCCGCTGCGTAGCCCAGCTCTAACAGCTCTGCCTTTACGCCGTCGAGGCCAATCTTATCCATCTTATCTAGGGTGATGAAGACCTGATCCAGCCCATCCTCCGGGAAGCCGCAGTAAAGAGCCATGCCCTTTAAGATGCCGCGGTCGTTGATGCGAACGGTAAAGGCATTCTTCGGGCAGATCTTTCCGAGGGCGGTGGTGGTTGCCAGGATCAGCTCGATCTCCGCCATGTTGGTTGCATCGCCCAGAATGTCGATGTCACACTGGGTGAACTGGCGGAAACGGCCGCGCTGCGGACGGTCTGCACGCCATACGCTGCCCATCTGCAGAGCCTTAAAGGGGCTCGGGAGCTGTGCGCCGTTGTTGGAATAATAACGGGACAGCGGCAGAGTCAGGTCATAGCGAAGACCGCTGTCGGTTAAGTCGTTCTCAGTCTCAGCGGTCTCGAGGTTTAACTTCTCGCCGCGTTTTAAGATCTTGAAGATCAGCTTCTCGTTGTCTCCGCCCTGTTTGCTGGTCAGGTTCTCGATGTGCTCCACACACGGAGTCTCTACCTGGGTAAATCCGAAACTGCGGTAGGTTTCACGGATCTGGTTCATCACATATTCCCGCACCTGCATTTCTGCCGGCAGGATATCACGCATGCCGGTAACCGGCTTCTTTTTCAATGCCATATTTTTTCTCCGTTTTCTATGTTTCTAAATCTTTCTATCCTTATAAATCTTTCTATCTTTGCAAATCTTCCTGAAAATTATATATTCGCTTAAAGATTATACTATTCTAACACATAAATTGCAATCGTAACCGCTCAACTTGTTGCAGTTCCTGCATGGGCGGGCTGCAGCGAATGCGGTCGTCCGTTCATGAGATCACAGCTTGTGAGCAATATCATTCCGACAGCAGTTTTTCCTTCCGCCCGATCATTTCATCCACACGGCTGATGTACTGCTCCACATCCTTCACGTTCTCACAGCGCTCGATGCGGTTCTCTTCCGCGAAGAGGCGCTTGGTTGTGGTTCCCGCGCCGCAGCCGATGATGGTCTGCTGTTCCTCCATAATGAGCACATTGTAGATGCAGGCTTTACCCGGTGCCGCGTAGCCCACGTTCTCGAAGTTGCCCGCCATATTTTTCTGACGGTACAGGTAATACGGTTCCAGTCCCATCTCCCTCGCGTAGCGGGCCGTTAAGTCGATCATTTCCTGGGTGTTCTCGATCTTTAAGTCCTTGTAGACTTCCTTCATGGTGTTTAATCGGGCTGCGCGCTTGATGGCCAGGGAGTGCACGGTGACGCTGTCCGGTGCCAGGGCCTTCACGGCTTCCATGGTGGCCTGCACATCCTCCAAAGTCTCCTCCGGCAGTCCGATGATCAGGTCCATGTTGATATTGTCAAAGCCCACCTCTCTCGCCAGCTTGAAGCGCTCCACCACATCCTCCACGGTGTGACGGCGTCCGATGAGCCGCAGAGTATCCTGTTTCATGGTCTGTGGATTGATGGAGATGCGGCCTACGCCATGCTTCTTCAACACCTCCAGTTTTTCCCGGGTGATACTGTCCGGGCGTCCCGCTTCCACGGTAAACTCCTGAACGGCAGAGAAATCAAAGGCTGCTTTTAACCTGGTGATGAGTTTGTCCAGATCTTCCGGGGAAAGGGAAGTCGGGGTGCCGCCGCCAAAGTAAACCGTATCCAGTGTGCACCCCTTTTTCTTCTCTGCCACGTAATCCAGCTCTTTGAACAGTGCGTCCAGATACTCATGGGTGCGTTCTTTCCACTTGCCGATCGGGTAAGAAGTGAAGGAACAGTACAGACAGGTGGTGGGGCAGAACGGAATCCCCACATACAGGCTGTAACCATGCTGATAATCAATGGTTGAAAGAAGCTGCCGTTCTCTCTTTGCAATCTCAATGCTTAAGTTGATCTTCTCGTTGCTTGTAAAGTAGGTATCCTTCATGTGGCGGAAGATCTGCTCTCCGGTCTGACCCTCTGCAAGCTTTGTCATGGCGATCTTGGTAGGGCGGATGCCGGTTAAAGTGCCCCAGGGGAGCAGTCTTCCGGTCTGCTGCAGGAGCAGCACGTAAAGTCTGCGTTTGATTTTGTTCTTGGTCTCAAAACGGTTTTCATAATCCACCTTTAAGACACTGCTCTCTGCTGCCGCCTCAAGCTCCGCCCGGATTCCCGGCTCTGGTTCTTTCACGGAAAGGGCGTAAAAGGAAGAGCTTCCTGTATGTCCCAGCTTCAGGGTAAACTCGGTATGCTCTTCGTTCACAGTTCCTTCCACAAAAAAGTCCAGGTCCTCCTGCATCTCATGGACGAAGGTCTGTCCCGGATAAAATGCCATCAGCAGTTCCCGGATATCCTGCTCGTAAGCGCTGTCATTTAACAGAATTCCGATCATGCTTGTCCGCCTCTCTTTCTTATATAAGCTGCTACCGGATTGTATTGTTTTTCATGTGCAACGGTCGTGGCATCTCCGTGGCCCGGATAGACCATGGTGTCATCCGGCAGCATCAGAAGCCTTTCCGCGATAGAACGCACAATGGCAGACATGCTTCCGGTGGGAAGATCGGTCCGGCCCAGGGATTCCGCAAACAGGGTATCTCCGCTGAACAGCACCTCTTCCTCCGGCAGATAATAGCAGACCGAGCCTGCAGTGTGCCCCGGTGTCGCCATAACCTTCCACTCCAGATTTAAGAAATGCAGCACCTCGCCATCCCGCAGCAGATAATCGGCACTGATGCTGACCTGCTCGGTTCCCATGGTTCCGGAAAGATTCAGGGATGGATCGTTTAACATCCGCTCATCATCCATGTGAACGTAAATTTTACACCCGTAAGCTTTGCGGATATCATCCGCAGCCATTATATGATCAAAATGCGCGTGGGTTAAGAGCACTGCCACCGGCTCCACGCCAAGCTCCCGGCATTTGCTCTTTAAATAATCGGCATTGTCTGCCGGATCAAGGATCACGGCTGCTTTTTCGCCCTCGCGGAATACGAGATAGCAGTTAGTGCTGATGCCGCCCAGCACATAGGTTTTGATTCGGAAATTGCTCATAATTCGCTCCTTTATATAAACACAGAAAAACTGCGGAACAACTATCCCGCAGTCCTTTCTATATCAATGACGCCATCGATCTGTCTTAATTTATCCGTGAGGCGGTTCAATTCTTCGATCCCGTGAATGTCAAAGGTCATGATAATGGTGGCCTTGCCCTGCTTGCTGGTGCGCACATTCATGGACGTGATATCGATCTGACGCTCCGTAAACACCTTGGAGATATCAACAAACATGCCGATACGGTTGTTTGCGTAGATCTGGATTTCCGTGGTGTAGCGCTCCCTGGTGCTGCTGTCATCCTCCGGCTGCTGCCACTCGGCCTCAATGAGACGGGTGCGCTCCTCCACCGGGAGATTGATGATATTCACGCAGTCGGTCCGGTGGATGGAAACGCCGCGGCCGCGGGTTACATAGCCCACGATCTCGTCGCCCGGCACCGGGCTGCAGCATCGTGAAAAACGGACTGCCACATCGTGAATCCCCTTGACCGTGATGCCGCCCTTGGACTTCTTGCTGACCTCCGCCTTGCTGCCGGACATCTCGCTGAGACCGTCCAGGACGTTGGTGTCGGTAACCTCCTTGCGGGCCTTCTTGTCCCGTTCCTCGATCATCTTGTTGATGACCTGGCCCTCTTTTAAGCCACCGTGTCCGATGGAAGCCAGAACGGAATCCCAGTCACGGAATGCGTAGCGCTTCATGACCTTTTCCTGAAATTCCGGCTTGTTCAGGTCGCCGAAGTTGATGCCCTTGGTCTTGCAATAACGGTCGATCAGGTCTTTGCCCCGGACGATATTGTCTTCCTTTAATTCACTCTTGAACCACTGGTTGATCTTATTCTTCGCCTGAGTACTCTTTACCAGAGCCAGCCAGTCGCGGCTCGGCCCCTTGGAGTTCTGGGAGGTGATGATCTCAATACGGTCACCGTTCTGCACCACATACTCGATGGGAACCAGCTTGCCGTTAACTCTTGCGCCGACCATCTTATTGCCCACGGCACTGTGGATAGAATAGGCAAAATCAATGGTGGTGGAACCACTCGGCAGAGTCTTGACATCACCGGACGGGGTAAAGCAGTACACATTCTCTGAGAATAAATCCAGATCTCCTTTTACCATGCTCAAGAACTCTTTGGAGTCGCTTGTATCCTTCTGCCACTCCAGGATCTGGCGCAGCCATGACAGCTTCGCCGCCTCATCGCCCGCCGCGATCTTGCCGCTGCCGCTCTCTTTGTATTTCCAGTGAGCCGCGATACCGTATTCAGCGGTGCGGTGCATCTCAAAGGTGCGGATCTGAATCTCGAAAGGCTGTCCGTTGCTTCCGATCAGCGTCGTGTGCAGGGACTGGTACATGTTCGGCTTCGGCATGGCAATATAGTCCTTGAAGCGGCCCGGGATCGGCTTGTACAGCTCATGGATAACCCCCAGGGCTGCGTAACAGTCCTTCACCGTGTCCACAATGATGCGGACCGCAAACAGATCGTAGATCTGGTCCAGGGTCTTATGCTGGTTGACCATCTTGCGGTAGATACTGAAGAAATGCTTCACGCGGCCATCTACCTTGGCCGCAATGCCCGCCTCCTTCATGTGGGCGGAAACTTCGTCTACAATGCCTCTGACGAACTCCTCCCGGGCATCCTTGCCAAGGGAAATCTTCTCAGCCAGATCATAATAGACATCCGGCTCCAGATATTTTAAGGAGAGATCATCCAACTCCACCTTGATCTTGGAAATACCAAGACGATGGGCGATGGGTGCGTAGATCTCCATGGTTTCACGGGCTTTTTCTTTCTGTTTTTCCGGCTTCATATACTGCAGGGTACGCATGTTGTGAAGACGGTCGGCCAGCTTGATCAGGATGACGCGGATATCCTTTGCCATGGCAAGGAACATCTTGCGCAGGTTCTCAGCCTGCATCTCCACCTTGTCCTTGGACCAGGACAGCTGGGTCAGCTTGGTAACGCCGTCTACCAGAAGCGCCACCTCCGAACCAAACTCCCTGGAGAGTTCATCCAGCGTCATAACGGTGTCTTCCACGACATCGTGAAGAATGCCTGCCGCAATGGTCTCCTTGTCCATCTCCAGATCTGCCAGAATGATGGCAACACAAAGCGGGTGAATGATGTAGGGTTCACCCGATTTGCGTTTCTGATCCTTGTGGGCCTCATGGGCTACCTTGTACGCTTTCTCGATCAGGGAGATATCATCTGAAGGATGATACTTCCGGATGCTGCGGATCAGGTCCTCATATAATTCTTCCGGGCTGGTAAAATCTGCAGGATTCTCCAGCTCAATGTCCATTTTCTTCTCCGTCTGTTCGTTCGCCATAGAAAAAGCCACCTTTTTTGAAGATAATATATTAACACATTATAAATTTTTTTGTCGAAAAATGCAAGCCTTACGGCTCCGCTGCTTTGTTTTAGGCCATTTGCCGGATTTCTATGCCCTGGTAACCTGATACATCAGCGCATTGCACACTGCTGCCGCGATGTTGCTGCCACCTTTTCTGCCCCGGGCCACGATGCAGGGCACCCCGGACTGACAGATCAGTTCTTTCGATTCCACCACGTTCACAAACCCCACCGGCGTGCCGATGATGAAATCCGGTTGGATCTCGCCCTTCTGCATCATCTCGTAGAGACGGATGAGGGCGGTCGGCGCGTTTCCGATGGCAAAGATGACCGGTCCAGCCAGCTTCGCCGCGTGTTCCATACTGACGATGGCCCGGGTCACGCCCCGCTCCTTCGCCTCGGCTGCCACGTCCGGATCTGCCATAAAGCAGCGGACCGTTCCGTTTAACTGCTTTAACGTTGCCTTGTTCACCCCGGCCAGCGCCATGTTGGTGTCGGTCACAATCGTGAACCCCCGGCCGCTCTTCATGAGACGGACTGCCAGTTCCACTGCGCCGTCGGAAAAATAGAGATTCTCCGCGTAGTCAAAATCCGCTGCGGTGTGGATGCAGCGCTTTACCACGGCCAGTTCCCCCGGCGTCCAGTTCCCCTTTGGCATCTCCGATTCGATGATGGCCATACTGCGGGCCTCGATCTCATCCGGGCGGACCCACTGCATTGTTTCTATCATAATGTTATCCTTTCCGGTTTTTTCCTGTTCAGACAATTGCGAAGCTTCCTCAGAATGTCGTTTGTCCGCATGCATTCCCGGCTCCATTCCGGGGTCCTGCCTGTCTGTTGTCAGGACTCATACTCTTCCATAATTTTATACACTGCCTCCATATCGAGAGACCGGCGCACTAGATCTGCCAACTTGTCATACTGGCTTTCCTTGTATTCCTCCATGCTTTTCGCTGTTGCAGTCAGGCTGATGCCTTTTTTTTCTGCAAGCCGGGTTAGAATCGTTCCGGTAAACTCCAGATTGTCAAACAGACCGTGGAGATAGCTTCCGAATACCAGGCCGTCGGCCCGGACAAAGCCGTCCATGCGGCCATCCGCGAGACAGATGGCCGGAGTGATGCTGTGATCTTCCCGGGCGGCATTTCCTGCCAGCTGGCATGTTGTTTCAATGCCGTTCCTGTCATCTGTCGAATGCACCGATTCCACACAGTCCTTGCTGCCCGTCTGCTGCAAGCCTGGAACACCTGATCCTGCCTCAGCCGGGAAGGTCTCTCCCATATGAATTTCATATCCTTTCACACTCTGCCCCGTCACCTGACCGTAAACGCCTGCCGCTGCCATCACCGTTCCTTCTGTCTGGGTTCTGGTCTTCTCTGCCGCAAAGATGGTTTCCGCTGCCAGAAGCCCCATACCCCGCATGGCACTTCCCGGCTCTCCTTCCACCCCTTCCGGATCAAAGAGCTGTTCACCTAACATCTGGTAGCCGCCGCAGATTCCGATGAGCGGAATCTTGTACTCTCCTACAAGCCGCTGGAGCAAGGCTTCCAGGCCGTTCTCCCGCAGCCATTTGAGGTCTGCCATGGTATTTTTCGTTCCAGGAAGAAGGATCAGGTCCGGCCGTCCCAGGTGCGCTGCCCGGTCCACATAGCGCAGGGAAACACCATCGTAATGTTCCAGTGCATTGAAATCTGTAAAATTGGAGATATGCGGCAGATGGATCACGGCCACATCCAGTCCCTCCTGCACTTCGGTACGCACCAGGCGGTCAGATAAGCTGTCCTCATCGTCCAGATCGATCTGCTCCATGGGGATCACGCCCACCACCGGAATGTGCAGCCGCTCCTCGATCATGCGAAGGCCCGGCTCCAGGATCTTTACATCTCCCCGGAACTTGTTGATAACCAGGCCCTTGATGCGGGCCCGCTCCTCCGGCTCCAGCAGGCTGACCGTTCCATAAAGGGAGGCAAATACGCCGCCCCGGTCAATGTCTCCCACCAGAAGCACCGGCGCATCGGCAATCTTTGCCATACCCATATTTACGATATCATTGTCCCGCAGATTGATCTCTGCCGGACTTCCGGCTCCCTCCAGAACAATGGCATCGAACTGGCTTTCCAGCCGTTCGAAAGCTTCCCGGACTGCCGGGATAAATTCCGTTTTTCTCCGGTAATAGTCCATGGCTCTCAAGTTGCCGAAGACCTCTCCGTTGACAATCACCTGGCTTCCCATCTGGCTGGTGGGTTTTAGCAGGATCGGGTTCATGTCCACGGTGGGGGCGATTCCCGCCGCCTCAGCCTGCATAGCCTGAGCCCGGCCAATTTCCAGACCATCCTTCGTAATGTAGGAGTTGAGGGCCATATTCTGAGACTTAAACGGTGCCACAGAGTAACCGTCCTGCTTTAAAATCCGGCACAGAGCCGCCGCCAGAAAGCTCTTACCGGAATTGGACATGGTTCCCTGGACCATGATTTTCTTTGCCATGCCTAGACCCCCTTGCGGAATTCCGTTGTAAAATGCGCGTCATATAATTTGGAAAGCTCAAAGGTATCCCCCAGGAACCGGCCCACCGTCACCAGAGCCGTCTTACGGATGCCTGCCTCTTTCACCTTTTCTGCAATATCCGTCAAAGTTCCCATGACAATCCTCTGGTCTTCCCAGGAGGCCTTGTAAACCACAGCCGCCGGGGTATCCGCCGGATACCCGCCTGCCTGCAGCCGCTTACTTAATGTCTCGATCTCGCCCACGCTTAAGAAAATCACCATGGTAGCCTGATGGGCCGCCAACGCCTCAATCTGCTCCCGCTCCGGCACTGCGGTCCGGCCCTCCATGCGGGTCAGAATTACGGTCTGGCTGATGCCCGGCAGGGTATACTCCCGCTTTAAGCTGGCCGCTGCCGCAAGAAAGGAGCTGACTCCCGGCACGATCTCATAAGGGATTCCCAGCTTATCCAGCTCCACCATCTGTTCCCGGTGTGCGCCGTAGATGGACGGATCTCCGGTATGGACCCGGACCACCCGTTTTCCTTCTGCCACGCCGCGCTTCATCACATCCAGAACCTCTTCCAGGTTCATGGTGGCGCTGTTGTAAACTTCCGCCTCCGGCTTTGCCCCGGAAAGCACCAGCGGGTTCACCAGGGAACCGGCATAAATAATGATATCCGCCTCATCGATCAGGCGTTTTCCCTTCACAGTAATGAGTTCCGGGTCTCCCGGTCCGGCTCCGATAAAATGAATCATGCCTGTCCCTCCTTCTCAAAACTGTCAATTTCTGTATGCGGTGTTTTCTGCGTTCCATCTGATTCCTGTTCCTCATAGCTCCGGTAGGCATCCACATGGATATCCTCAAAGGTGCTGTTTTCCCGGTATACAGCCTCCGCCATATCAAGAAGCGGGAACAGCATCACGGCTCCGGTTCCCTCGCCCAGAGCCAGATTTCCGTAAATGCTTGCTTCCAGTCCCAGCTTTTCCATTGCCATGCCACAGGCCGGTTCCTTTCCCATGTGGGACGGAAGCAGAAAGTCCGTCACCAGCGGACAGAACTTCTGTGCCAGAAGCGCCGCCATCAGGGAGATGAGTCCGTCCAGCACCACCGGGATCCGGTAAATGGCACCGCCCAGCATCAGGCCGCACATGCCTGCAATATCGAAGCCTCCAACAGACTCCAGCACTGCCAGCGGATCCTCCGGATCCGGGTGATGCAGTGCAATGGCCCCTTTGATCACCTCGATTTTCTTTTCCAGGCCTGCATTGGAAAGTCCGGCTCCTCGCCCGGTCACAATCTCCACAGGAGCCTGCAGCAGCACGCTTGCTACGGCGCTGCTGGTGGTGGTATTGCCAATGCCCATCTCACCGACTGCCAGAAGGTCATATCCGGTATCCTTGAGTTCCGAAGCCAGACAGATTCCGGTGTGAATTGCCTCCAGTGCCTGTTCCCGGCTCATAGCCGGTTTCTTCCGCATATTGCTGGTGCCGTTGGCAATGCGGCAGTTGCGGACGCCGGACTCTTTAATTTCGCCCATCACACCGATGTCCACCGGAATCACATCTGCCCCGGCCACCGATGCCATGCGGTTCACACTGGCAACGCCCCGGGCAAAGTTTTCTGTTACCACCGCGGTCACGCTGCTGTCGGTCTGGGTCACGCCCTCGGCCACCACGCCGTTATCCGCACAGAAAACCACAACAGCCTTCCGGTCCATTTTGATATCTTCCGTATTCTGAATGCCTGCCACTTTGGTCAGAAGATCCTCAAACCGCCCAAGTCCGTGCAGCGGTTTGGCGATCCCGTCCCAGTGGCGTTTTGCCGCTTCCACCGCCCGGTCATCCGCGGCACGCACGCTGCAGCAGAGGCGGTGAAGCTGCTCCTCCAGATATTGTTCCATGTTGTATCTCTCTTTCTGTATCTATTTTTCGGTTTGCCCCGTGCATTGCACATCTGATTCGTACCATGTTTTCCTAGGCGTTCACGGTCACTGCTTTCCTAACCGCGCTGACTTTCCAGTGACCTTAAAATCAGATTCGGTATCCCCGCGGCGTTACCATCCTCTCCCCGATCTTTCTGGTCTGGGAATTACCGATGAATACCGTAGTAAACATATCCACCTGTGTATCCCGCAGCTCACTGAGCATCAAAACCCTGGCATTCTGTCCTTCTCTTCCAATATTGCTCACAATGCCACAGACCCGGTCACCTTTCGTCTGTTCCATAATAATATCGCAGGCCTTCTGTAAATAATCAGCCCGCTTTTTACTGGAAGGATTATAAATGCAGATGGAAAAATCCACTTCCGCCGCACAGCGAAGCCGCGTCTCAATCTTCTCCCATGGCGTTAACAGGTCACTCAGACTGATGACCGCAAAATCATGCATCAGCGGAGCACCCAGCACGGCACCGCCAGCCAGGGCCGCCGTCACACCACTGATTACTTCCACCTCACACTCCGGATACTCCTGCTGCAGTTCCAGGATCAGGCCGGACATGCCGTACACACCGGCATCGCCGCTGCAGACCATGGCCACGGTCTGCCTCTTCTTTGCCTCCTCGAAAGCCATGCGGCAGCGCTCCACCTCCTTACGCATAGGCGTGGTCAGAAACTGCTTATCCGGGAAATGCTCCCGCAAAAGATCCACATACACCGTGTAGCCCACGATCACATCACTCTGTTCCAGCGCCTTTCGCGCCTCAAATGTCATCTGTTCAAAACTCCCCGGCCCCATGCCGATCACATACACAAGATTTTTCACCCGAATTTCCCTCAACTTTCCTACTGTTTTCATGGGAGATATTATAGAGGATTTACCTGGAAAAGTCCATATC
>CAVIRL010000073.1:0-13256 GCA_963645005.1 Prevotella sp. P5-108 | reverse complement strand
TGCTTGCAGTACTCAATCTCGTCTTCCCGGGACTGCAGGGTCCAGATATCAGTCATACGCCACGGAGCGATGATCTTGATGTCCGGAGCCAGTGCCTTGATGCCCAGCTCGAAACGGATCTGGTCGTTGCCCTTGCCGGTAGCGCCGTGGCAGATAGCAACTGCGCCTTCTTTTCTTGCAATCTCAACGAGACGTTTTGCGATGGCCGGACGGGCCATGGAGGTACCTAACAGGTACTTGTTCTCATAGGTAGCGTTTGCCTGTACGCACGGAACGATGTAGTTCTCAGCGAAATCATCTACCAGATCTTCAATATATAATTTGGTGGCGCCGGAGAGCTTTGCTCTCTCCTCTAAGCCATCCAGCTCATTTCCCTGACCGCAGTCGATGCAGCAGCAAACAACATCGTAATCGAAATGCTCCTTTAACCACGGGATAATTGTGGTGGTATCCAGACCGCCGGAATATGCAAGAACAACTTTCTCTTTCATCTCAAAATCCTCCTTGAGTATGCTGTAAAAATGTTTTTTCAAATTTATGTTGTCGTGTAAGACTTCATAAATATACAACAGTTTCCCGGATTATGCAAGAGCAAATTGCATATTTTTCAAAAAAACATTGCATAATATGCATTACTGATGTATAATTATGAAATCTCGCGGGAGACAGTGGATATTTTTTTATACACGGTTCTTTGAGAATATTTGGAAAAAGGTCTTTTCTTGTAAGGGAAAAGTCCTTATAATGAAACTCAGCAAACAGCTTCCGATTACAGAAGTGAATATTTATGAAATGCAGGGAGGAACAGTCATGATTAAGGCTGGAATTATCGGCGCGACCGGTTACGCTGGAGCGGAGCTGGCCCGTTTATTACTTCAGAGAGATGATGTGGAAATCGTGTGGTACGGTTCCAGAAGTTATGTAGGCGAAGATTTCGCTTCTATATATAGAAACACTGCACACGCAGTGAATGAGCCATGTAAGGATGATGACATGGCAAAGCTGGCAGAGCTTGCGGATGTGATCTTCACCGCAACGCCCCAGGGCTTCTGCGCATCCCAGGTGACCGAGGATATTTTGTCTAGGACAAAGATTATCGACTTGAGCGCCGATTTCCGTATCAAAGATGTAGATGTTTACGAGAAATGGTACAAGATCAAGCATGCAACTCCGCAGTTTATCGGTGAGGCCGTTTACGGACTTCCGGAGATCAACCGGGAGAAGATCAAAGGAGCAAGACTCATTGCGAACCCGGGCTGTTATCCGACCTGTTCCTTCTTAAGCACTTATCCGCTGGTGAAGGAAGGCATCATCGATCCGAACACCATCATCATTGATGCCAAGTCCGGTACCTCCGGCGCAGGCAGAAGCGCAAAGGTTTCCAGCCTGTTCTGTGAGGTCAACGAGAGCATGAAGGCTTACGGCGTTGCCGGACACCGCCACACCCCGGAAATCGAGGAGCAGTTATCCTACGCGGCAGGCAAGCCGGTTACCATCAGCTTCACCCCGCATCTGGTTCCGATGAACCGCGGTATTCTGGTAACTGCCTACGCATCCCTGGTGAAGGATGTGACCACGGAGGAGGTAAAGGCCATCTACGACAAGTATTATCAGAATGAATACTTTGTCCGTGTTCTGGAGCCGGGACTTCCGCCGGAAACCCGCTGGGTGGAGGGCAGCAACTTCGCAGATGTGTCCTTCAAGCTGGATCCCCGCACCAAACGTGTGGTTATGATGGGTGCCATTGATAATATGGTAAAAGGTGCAGCCGGACAGGCCATGCAGAACATGAATCTGCTGTTCGGACTGCCGGAGAATACAGGACTGAAGCAGATCCCGGTATTCCCGTAAGGAGAGAATGGGTGCTGTGTTTGAACGCATGGGTGATAAAGCAGTACGTCGGCACAGCAGCCGTGAGAAAACAAGGTTTGGGGATAGAGAGAGTCTCTGGCCGGGAAAGGAAACAGCACATGGCAGGAACCATGAGTATTATTGTCCGGGAGATGACCCCGGAAGATTATGATAAGGTATATGAACTCTGGATGAGCATCCAGGGATTTGGAATCCGTTCCATCGACGATTCCAGAGAGGGCGTGGAGCGGTTCTTAAAGCGCAATCCTACTACCAGCGTGGTGGCAGAGCAGAACGGCCGCATTGTGGGCGCCATCCTGTGCGGACACGATGGAAGAACCGGATTTTTCTATCATGTGTGCGTGGCAGCCGACTACCGGCATCACGGCGTGGGGCACCGCATGGTGCATTTTTCCATGAAAGCGCTTCAGGCGGAGGGCATCAACAAGGTGAGCCTCATCGCTTTTAAATCCAACGAAGCCGGCAATGAGTTCTGGCACAATGTCGGCTGGGCGGAGCGCAGTGATGTAAACTATTATGACTTTGTATTGAACGAAGAGAACATTACCAATTTTAACAAATAAGAGGAAAACAGTATGTATACAATCATTGAGGGCGGAGTAACCGCAGCAGCAGGATTCCAGACCGCGTCCACAGCAGCAGGAATCAAATACAAAAACAGAAAAGACATGGCCATGATCTACAGTGAGAAGCCATGTAAGGCAGCCGGTACCTTTACCACCAACATCGTAAAGGCAGCTCCGGTCAAATGGGACCAGAAGATCGTAAAAGAGTCTGAGTACGCACAGGCTGTTGTCATCAACGCAGGTATCGCAAACGCATGCACCGGCGCTGAGGGCATGGGCTACTGCGCAGAGACCGCACAGGCAGCTTCCGCAGCACTGAATGTTCCGGAGAGCGCAGTCCTGGTGGCATCCACCGGTGTCATCGGTATGCAGCTTCCGATGGACAAGTTAAAAGCCGGCATCGCAGCCATGGCTCCGGAGCTTTCCGGCACCATCGAGAGCGGCAACGAGGCAGCAAAGTCCATCATGACCACCGATACCAAAAAGAAAGAAGCTGCTGTTCAGTTTACCATTGACGGCAAGACCGTGACCGTAGGCGGCATGTGCAAGGGCTCCGGCATGATCCATCCGAATATGTGCACCATGCTTTCCTTCGTCACAACTGACATTGCCATTTCCAGAGAGCTTCTGCAGGAAGCCCTGAGCGCGGATGTGAAAGATACCTACAACATGATCTCCGTAGACGGCGATACCTCCACCAACGATACCTGTCTGGTTCTGGCAAACGGCATGGCCGGCAACGCTGAGATCACTGAGAAGAACGCAGCTTACGAGGAGTTCTGCAAGGCATTAAATTACGTCAACGAGACTCTGGCAAAGAAGATGGCCGGAGATGGTGAGGGCTGTACCGCCCTGTTTGAGGTAAAGGTTATCGGCGCTGAGAGCAAGGAGCAGGCTGTGACTCTTTCCAAGTCCATCATCACCTCCAGTCTGACCAAGGCTGCCATCTTCGGACACGATGCAAACTGGGGACGTATCCTCTGTGCTATGGGTTACTCCGGAGCGCAGTTCGACCCGGAGAAGGTAGATCTGTTCTTTGAGAGCGCGGCGGGCAGCATGCAGATCATCAAGGACGGCGTGGCACTGGATTACAGCGAGGAGCAGGCAACGAAGATCCTCTCCGAGCCGGAGGTAACCGCCATTGCCGATGTGAAAATGGGGGATGCAGCCGCAACCGCATGGGGCTGTGATTTAACTTTTGATTACGTAAAGATCAACGCAGATTACCGTTCTTAATCACTGTAGATTTGAGCAGATGAGATGGAAAAAGCTGTTGTTTCAGGCAGCGTTTTCCTGAACGGAAACATACAGAGCAAGGTACGGACTGCGTCTGATTCTGCACAGCCCGGGGAGAGGAGACGATCATGAAAAATTCCGAGATTACTGAGTTACAGAAAGCAGAAGTCCTCATCGAGGCACTTCCTTATATCCAGCGCTTCAACCGCAAGATCATCGTTGTAAAATATGGCGGCAGCGCCATGGTGGATGAGCAGTTAAAGCATCAGGTCATCCAGGATGTGGTGCTGTTAAAGCTGGTTGGCTTCAAACCGATCATCGTACACGGCGGCGGCAAG
The DNA here is from genome assembly GCA_963645005.1 of Prevotella sp. P5-108. Classification (GTDB taxonomy): domain Bacteria; phylum Bacillota; class Clostridia; order Lachnospirales; family Lachnospiraceae; genus Brotaphodocola. The sequence goes on along the minus strand of CAVIRL010000073.1, from coordinate 9,244 downwards.
GAGATCAGCCGCTGGGTCAACAAGGTAGGCATGGAGCCGCACTTTGTAAATGGCCTGCGCGTCACCGATGAGCCGACCATGGAGATCGCTGAGATGGTACTGAACAAGGTCAACAAGAGCCTGGTACAGCTGGTCAATGAGCTGGGGGTTAAGGCTGTCGGCATCAGCGGCAAGGACGGCATGCTGCTCCGCTGCGAGAAGAAGCTTTCCAAGGGCGAGGACATCGGCTTTGTAGGCGAGATCACCAAGGTGGATCCCAAGATCATCTACGATCTGTTAGAGAAGGATTTTCTTCCGATCATCTGCCCGATCGGTTCTGATGAGCATTATGCAAGCTATAACATCAACGCAGACGATGCAGCCTGTGCCATTGCCCGTGCCGTAAACGCGGAGAAGCTGGCATTCCTGACCGATGTAGAAGGGGTTTACCGTGATTTTGAGGACAAGGATTCTCTGATTTCCGAGATGACCGTGAAAGAGGCACAGGACTTTGTAGATAGCGGAAGCCTGGGCGGCGGCATGCTGCCGAAGCTGCAGAACTGCATCGATGCGATTGCGAACGGCGTATCCCGGGTACATATTCTGGACGGACGTATCGCCCATTGCCTGCTTCTGGAGATCTTTACCAACCGCGGTATCGGTACTGCTATCTACAAGGACGGAGATGCGCGGTACTTCCACGAGGAAGCAAAATAGGAACAGCAAAAGAGGAGATATCAAATGGAAAAGAAGCAGTACATTGACCGTGCAGAGCACGTATTATACAAAACCTACAACCGCTTTCCGGTGATTTTTGACCACGGCGAGGGCGTAAAGCTGTATGACACAGACGGACAGGAATACCTGGATTTTGGCGCAGGTATCGCTGTTATGGGACTGGGCTACAGCTGTGACGAAGTAAAAAACGCAGTGAAAGAGCAGATGGACAAGCTTCCGCATATCTCTAACCTGTTCTACAATGAGCCTGCCATCAGCGCGGGTGAGAAGCTTCTGGCCGTATCCCAGATGGATAAGGTGTTCTTTACCAACAGCGGTACCGAGGCTATTGAGGGTGCGTTAAAGATTGCGAAGCGTTATGCCTACAACAAGGGCATGGCACCGGATTACGAGATCATTGCCATGAAGCATTCCTTCCACGGAAGAAGCATTGGCGCTCTCTCCTTAACCGGAAATGACCATTACCAGAAGCCCTTTGCTCCGCTGATCCCGAACATCAGATTTGCGGAGTTTAACAATCTGGACAGTGTAAAGGCGCTGTTCTCTGATAAGACCTGCGCAGTCATCATGGAAACTATCCAGGGTGAGGGCGGCATCTACCCGGCAACCGAGGAGTTTATCATAGGTGTGCGTGCCCTCTGCGATGAGCACGATGCTCTTCTCATGTTAGATGAGATCCAGTGCGGCATGGGCCGCAGCGGCGAGATGTTCGCATGGCAGAGCTACGGCGTGAAACCGGATGTTATGACCAGCGCGAAAGCCCTGGGCAATGGTGTGCCGATCGGCGCATTCCTGGCCTGCGGCAAGGCAGCAACTGCCATGGTACCGGGCGACCACGGAACCACCTACGGCGGCAACCCTCTTGTATGCGCAGCGGCCAACGCGGTTCTGGATGTATTCAAAGAGAAAAATATCGTCGGGCATGTCAATGAGGTTGGCGCTTATCTCTATGAGAAGCTGGAAGCATTTGTGGCAGAGTATGACTGTGTCATTGCCCACCGCGGCAAGGGCCTGATCCAGGGTCTGGAATTCAATACGGCAGTCGGCCCGGTTGTTACCAATGCCCTGTTAGAGCAGCACATGGTACTCATCAGCGCCGGAGCCAACATCATCCGTTTTGTTCCGCCCCTTGTCATTGAGAAGGCAGATGTGGATGAGATGGTTGTGAGACTGAAGGCAGCAATTGAAGCCGTAGTGAAATAAAAAATGATATAGAAGAAAAAAAAAAAGAAGCCGGTGATCCCGGAACTGTACTGTGATACAGTTCCGGGATCACCGGCTTTTTCGTTGCTTTGCATATCGAGGAGCCGCCGGTGGCGCGTCCGCTGATTCTTAATCCTCCACCGACATGCAAGCATGTCGTGGACTCAGACCTTTGACACTGTAACTAAATTTACTTGTCAGCGAGTGCGGCTGCGGCCTCTTTCTGGAATTCATCAGAGAGGATAGAGGTGCAGTGCGGGCAGCGGGTTGCTGCGATGGCAATCTTGGTCTTGCAGTACGGGCACTCCTTCTCGGTCGGTTCTGCAGGCGGTGCCGGTTTCTTGTACAGCTTGTTCAACTGGCGGATGACCAGGAACACAACAAAGGCCATGATCAGAAAATTGATCAGTTGGGTGATAAACAGACCGTAAGCCACAACGGAAGTCTGCTCCTTGGCTGCTTCCAGGGTTGCATAGTGCTCGCCGTTTAAGGCGATGAACATGTTGCTGAAGTCGATCTTTCCGGTGATGAGGCTTAATGCCGGCATGACTACATTTTCAACCAGAGAGGTGATCAGTCCGTTGAATGCGCCGCCGATGATCACAGCGACTGCCATGTCGATCATGTTGCCTTTCAAGGCGAAAGCTTTGAATTCTTCCAGAATCTTTTTCATAGGTAGTCTCCCTTATTTATTTGATAGAAATAAGTATAAAATTTGTGCCGGAAAATGTCAAGAATTTGAAATTGGCATAACAAGATGGTAATATTAGAATAAAAGAAGTAATATCACCAGACGAGTGATGGATCCGGAGGTGCGCATATGCCAAAAGCAAAATGGAATCGGAATATCATATACATATCAGAAAGACTGCAGGAGAGCCTGCGGCCCATCTCCCGCAGCGCCTTGACCACGGTGGTTGCGCCCATGGGCTATGGAAAGACAACGGCCGTGAACTGGTATCTGGCTGAGCGTGCGAAGGCGGAAACCATGAAGGTCATTCGCATCAGCGTGTATTCCGATAACCTTGCAATCTTCTGGAAAAGTGTGCAGGATGCCTTTGTCCGCGCCGGTTTTGTTTTTTTGCGTGATTATACATGCCCTGAGGATACCGCAGGAGGCGGGCTGCTGGTAGATGATCTTTGCCATGAGCTGGCAGGAGAGACGTCCTGTTACATATTCATAGACGATTTTCATCTTTTGACGGACCGGCGGGCGTCCACATTCCTTTGCATGCTGGCCAACAGGCTGCCCATGAATGTTCATCTGATCGTGGCCAGCCGGGATCGCTTTTTGCCGGCTTCCGAAGCGTTCCGTCTTGGGGCAAAGGTATATCAGATCGGCACGGAGCAGCTTCGCTTAAATCATACGGAGCTGACTGTCTATGCACATCGGTGCGGAACCGACCTTTCCGAAGCGCAGGTCGAAAGCCTTCTTTATTCCAGTGAAGGGTGGTTTTCGGCAGTTTATCTGAATCTGCTGACCCTCTCCGAGTATGGTGTACTGCCGGGTCGCACCTCAGATATTTACACCACATTTACCGCGGCTATGATCGATCCGCTGCCAGTGAAGGAGCGGGAGTTTTTGGCAGTCATGGGGCTTGCCGATGAGTTTACGGTGGAAATGGCGCAGTTTATTACCGGTGATGTGCAGGCAAAGCAGATGCTCTCTAGGCTGACGGAACAAAACGCCTTTGTAAAACGCCTCCCGGATGGTATCACATACCGCTTTCATCATATGATGAAGGAATGTGCGGAGCGTTGCTTTTTGACGATGCAGCCAGAAACGCAAAAGCTTTACCGGGAGAGGTTTGGCTTGTGGTATGAAAACGGCAGGCAGTATCTTCATGCCATAGCTGCGTTTTGGAAGAGTGAAAACTATAATGCACTCTTGCGGAACATTCGAAATGATGCAGGCATTCTTCTGGCATCGCTGAAGCCCTCCGATGTTCTGGAAATACTGGACAATTGCCCAAAGGAAACGCTAAAAGCAAATCCCTTTGCAATCCTGGTGCTGATGCGCCGCATGTTTACCTGGCGACAGATTCCGAAAATGATGGAGTTAAAGGTACTTCTGCTGACGGCCATGGAGGAGCATCCGGAGCTGTCAGAGGAAGAACGTGGAAACCTGCTTGGCGAGTGTGATCTGATCATGAGTTTTCTCTGCTACAACGACATCCGGGCCATGAGCCGCCTGCACCGCAGCGCCAGCAGCCAGATGAGCCGCCATGCCATCAGTATCCAGAACAGCGGCGGCTGGACGTTCGGTTCTCCTTCTGTACTGATGATGTTTTATCGGGCACCGGGGGAGCTGCAGAGCGAGCTTGCCGAGATGGATGAGTGTATGCCTCATTACTATAAGATCACAGGAAATCATGGGCAGGGCGCAGAAAAGATCATGCGGGCAGAGGCAGCCTATATGCAGGGAAATTTTACAGACGCATATATTGCCCTGGAAAGCGCCTATGCCGGGATCGAAGGGAATGGACAGCAAAATATGGCACTCTGCTGTGATTTTTTGCTGTGGCGCCTCTCTATCTATGCCAGTGTGCAAAAATGGGATACCCTTGAAGAACGATACGCCGCGCTGCTGCAGCTTCATGACACATCCTGGATAAATATCTGGAGCGCCACCAGTGCCTATTATCATGCCCTGCAGGGGAACCTGGAGAAGATTCCGGAGATTTTTTCCCGCCACCGGCTTTCCAATATCAATATGCTTGCACCGGGCAGACCCATGATGGAGATGATTGAAAATCAGGTGTATCTTGCCCAGGGAAATTATGCAAAAGTGATCGCGTTCAGTGAGAAGCTGCTGGCGGTATGCGAGGGAATGCATTATGCACTCGTGGCGCTGCATATCCGTATCCAGGCTGCCGTGGCATATGAGAAGCTGGGAAAAACCGAAGAGGCACATGCACTGCTTGTCCGGGCGCTGGCCGATGCCGGGCCGGATGGATTGGTGATGCCGTTCGTAGAAAATTATGACGGACTGAAAACCATGCTGGCAAGAGAAATCGGCACGGATTTGATTGCGAAGATCACGGAACTGGGGGAAGCAGCAAAACAGCGGAGAACGGAAAATTCCCGTCCGGCTGTCTTTGACGCACTGACAAAGCGGGAATTTGAGATTGCAGAGCTGATGGCCGGGCGGATGTCCAACCGTGAAATTGCGGAAAAGCTGTTTCTGTCGGAAGGCAGTGTCAAGCAGTACATAAATCAGATTTATTCCAAACTTCATATTGAGGGCGATACCAGAACAAAGAGGAGTCAGCTTATAGGGCTGTTCTTACCAAAACACTAACCTTTAGTTAATGGTTATGCCATAGAATCCACCGTACAATATCAGTATACGGTGGATTTTTTATATCAGAACAATTAGGCAATTGCGAAACTCAAATCTGTGATTAAGGTAAAGTTATCCACAATGCTGACGAAACGTATGTTCGCAATTTCTGGGCAAATACGGAAATACTGGACATTTTGGTGTACTCGAATAAATCACATAAAGCCGTATTTATGCGGTTTTTGGCGTTTCGCAAACGCCTAATATCAGAAGAAAAGAGAGAGGAGAAGGAGTATGGCAGATCGAAACGAAGCGGATGCTTTATTTGCTACTAAGAGGAAAAAGCAGCAGGAAGAGCAGGCGGAACAGGAACGAAGGGAAGAAATGAGCCGGAAAAAGGCGGAAATGGAAGCGGAGATCCGGCGGCTGGAGGAAGAGGCCAGACGACAGAAGGAACAGCAGGAAGAAGCCAGGCGGCAGGCAGAGGAAGAGGCCAGACGGGTAAAACAGGAGGCCGAAGAAGCAGAAGCCAGAGCCGAAAGGGCCCGGGAAATGGCGGAAGAAGCAAGAAGAAAGCAGGAAGAGGTAAGGCGCGAAGAAGAACGCCGGGTCCAGGAAAAGCGTGAAGAGGAAAAACGGGCCAGAGAGCGTGCGAACCAGGAAAAAAACCGGGCAAAACAGGAAGAGGCAGAGAGAGCAGAAGAGAGAAAACGGGAAGCAGCAGAAAGAAAACGAGAAGCAGCAGAGCGGGCGGCAGAAAGAAAAGCAGCGAAAGAGGCGGCAAAAGCAGAGTCCAGAAATGCAGTGAAAGAAAAACCAGTGCGTCCGGGAAGAGAAAAAGCAGACATACAGCCGGGAAAGAAGCTTCCTGTACTGCCTTTAGCGATCGGTGGTGTGGTCGTGGCAGCTGTACTTGTAATCTGTCTGGTACTGTTTTCAGGAGGCAAAAAAGGCGGTGTATTTGGCACTGACTGTGACCTTATGGCCGCAAAACAGGTGTTAGGCCACGATGTATTTTACCCGGAAAGCTTTGAAGAAGCCTATTCAGACGGCGGCGTCTATTTAAAATACGGCAGTGTGGAAAAGGGAGATTTTTCTTTCGTTTATGTGTTAGGAGGCACTCAGGATGACATGAATTACATGACAGAAAGTACAGATCCTACGGATCTTATACATGTGATGGAAGAATACACACTGGGGGTCAATGACAGTCAGATATATAAGATGGACACCAGTTCTGGCCGGGCCGTTTACTGCAGCGAATATATTTCCTTTGATATAAGCAGTATTACGGACCAGGAGGAAGGTGTTATGGCATCTACCTCCATAATGATGCTTCCTTTAGAAGGGGAATATCTGATTGCTGTTTATGCGACCATGAAACCTTCTTATGAGGAGCCCCTGGAAGAAGTGACTGCAAGTATCCTTGACAACACATATTAAAGGAGGAAGTTTATGGCATTACTTATGACCGTTTTCTTTGAAAATGGCTTTTCGGAAAACTATTTTCCCAATGTAGATAACCGCAATTTTCCTATTGCCATACGTCCCTATGTCAGCGGTTTAAAAGAAGAACTGGTGCTAAACGCAGAAGTCTGGGACGGACACTGGAAACTGCGAAGATCTCCCCGGTATTCCCTGATCTTAAAAGGAGACCCGGTGGAAAGCGCTGACCTGGAAGACGGCACTGTGATCGAGGGAATGGTGACCAAAACAGACCTGTATTTTTCCGTTAAGATCGACCAGGTCCAGAAGGAAAATGTAAATTTTGGAAAATACATGATAAAAGAAGGCAGTATTTTCAAGCTGGAGATCGGCAGTGATGACCTTTGTAATATTGTATACAAAAACCGTTTTGTGACGGGAAGCCATGCAGAGATCACTTTTGAGTCAGGAGCTGCTTACATAACCGATAAAAACAGTGTAAATGGTACGTTCTTAAATGGCAGACTGGTAACAGAGAGAACGAAGCTGCATTACGGCGACATTATCTATGTGGTTGGTCTTAAGATCGTGTATCTGAATCATCTTCTGGCGATCAACAATCCTGATGGACAGTGTAAGATCCGGGACCTAAAGGCAGTGGAGATCCCTCATTTTGAAGATGAGCCCGGGGAAGCTACAGATGCGGAAGAGGTATATTTCCTGCGTACTCCACGAAAGCTTTTAAATCTGGACCGGGAGACCATTTCCATTGAAAAATGCCCAAAAAAACAGCAGCAGAAACGGCAGCCGTTAATATTTACCATTGGACCTTCTTTCACTATGGTGATCCCTATTGCCCTGGCAGCAGCCATGACCAGTGATGGCTTTGGAGCAGGAAGCATCTGCATGTCCTTAGGCGCAGCGGGGATCGGGGCTGTGTGGGCGGTGGTCAATTCTGCCTATAACAAAAAAGAAGAAAAAGAGTCAGAGTCCAACCGGGTCAGCAAATATCTGGAATATATGGTCCGGGTGGAAGAAAAGCTGAAAAAGAAAACGGAATACAACCGGCTGGTACTGGCGGAGCAGTATCCGTCTTCCAGGGAACTTCTGGAATTTACCACATCCAACACCAGACGCCTTTGGGAAAAAAGCAGCACCCATGAGGATTTTCTTTCGCTACGTCTGGGATGTGGGGATATGCCTTCGCCTAATGAGATCGAAGGGGCAAAAGAGGATATGGGCAGTGAACATGATCCTTTAAATGACCATATGGAGGAGCTGCAGGAAAAATTTAAGACACTGCATCAGGTTCCGTTGGCTGTATCTCTCTACGACCACAGGCTTTTAGGTGTGGTGAGCGCAGAAGAAGAAAGACGGGATCAGCTGATGCGCATTTTAGCCCTGCAGATCGCAGCGCTCCACCCATATACCGATGTGCGTATGTGTTATGTTTTCCCAGGCAGAGATCTTGAAAAAATGGAATATGCCCGCTGGCTTCCCCATACCTATACTCCTGACGGAAAGCTGCGCATGATCGTCTGCGACCCAAGATCTATGGGCGATGTCATGTATTACTTATCAGATGTGATCAGAGAGCGGTTAGAAGCAGGGGAAAACCAGAAAAACTGGGAAGAAGAGGAGAAAGTCCTTCCTCATTATGTAGTCTTTATCAGCGACATTTCCATGATCGAAGGGGAACCTATTTCCAAGTATCTGTTAGATCCACCTAAAAATGTGGGATTTAGCGTGATTTTTGGCGCAGATGCCATTGATAAGCTGCCTTCCCACTGCAATACCATTGTACAGTGGGAAAAGGATTACAGCGGTTGTTACAGCACTTTATCCAAGTTTGAAGAGCAGGCTGGCGTTGTCTTTGACCAGGTAAGCTTACCGGAAATGGATGTATTCTCCAGACAGCTTTCCAACTTTAAAGTGCGGGAAAACAGCTCCAATGCGGCAATTCCGGATATGCTTACTTTTTTGGATATGTATAAAACTTCCAAAGTGGAAGATCTGGATATGTACCACAAATGGCTGGAAAACCGTACATACGAAAGCATGCGTTCTCTCATTGGCCAGAAGGCGGGAGAGCAGCCGGTATACCTGGATATCCATGAAAAATACCACGGGCCCCACGGTCTGGTGGCAGGTACTACAGGAAGCGGAAAGTCTGAAACACTGCAGACCTATATTTTAAGTCTTGTGTTAAATTATCACCCCCATGAGGTAGCATTTATCCTCATCGATTACAAGGGCGGCGGTATGGCCCAGAGCTTTATTGGCCTGCCGCATCTGGCAGGCGTGATCACAAACCTGGGAGGAAACCAGACTACCAGGGCGCTGCTTTCTATTAATGCGGAGATCAAAAGACGGCAGCGAATTTTTAATGAATATAAGATCAAGCATATTGATGCTTATATTGAGCTGTACCGGAATGGGGAAGCAGAGGAGCCAATGCCTCATCTTCTCATCATTGCAGATGAGTTTGCGGAGCTGAAAAAAGAGCAGCCTGACTTCGTGCGGGCGCTGGTTTCCGCAGCCCGCGTGGGCCGTTCCTTAGGTATCAACCTGATCCTTGCGACCCAGAAGCCAAGCGGCGTGGTGGACGATGAGATC
>CAVIRL010000072.1:0-13475 GCA_963645005.1 Prevotella sp. P5-108 | reverse complement strand
TTTTCAGGGTTTTAAACACTGTTCAATCTTTCATTTTCAAGGTTCATGTTGTTGCCGCGTCAGCAGCAACGTGTTATATACTATCACAGGCATTTTCATCTGTCAACAACTTTTTTCAAAAACTTGACAGATTTTTTTCAAAGCCTTGAAGGACTACAATTTAAGGCATATTTATCATTTTGCATGCCCTTTTTGTACAAAACTGTTGTTCCTTTTCAGCTTTACGTTCTCATTCTCTTTTTGCTCTGCTTTTTTCTCCAGAAAGCTGATACTGTTGCTTCGTTCTATTTTCTGATTCATTTTATTCAGTTTCATCATCTGCTTATAGGAAATTCTCTCTTTGCTGAGGGGATTATACATTCCTTTATCGTGTCTTAAGTCATCCACTTCTTTCTTAATACTGACGGCTTTTGCCTTATCTGCTTCCATCAGCTTCATATTATCCTTAATCACGCCGGCATAGAATTTCCTCTCCTCAAGAGTCTGCACCTTACCGTTAAGTCCCTCTTCGCTCTCTTTGAAATTAGCAAAATTCTCAATCCCATTTTTTAATTCTATCAGATTTTTCTGAATATCCAATGCAGCCTCATATCTTTTCTTTCCGGTTCCGAACCAGTGGCTTTTCTGATTTCCCTTTTTTTCCACATAATCATCCACGTATTTTTTGATTCTATTAATTTTTTCAATATAAACCTGTGCTGATACATTGCTGCCAAGCTTGAAAAATGTATCCTTGCTGCCATTCGGGTGGGAAATACTGTCAAAGATCGATTTTCTCGAGCCTGTTTTGAGATCGATTTCCTGTAACTGGCGCAGTTCATGCAGCATGTCTGTGAATAGCTGAGATTTGGCCGACTTATCGGTATTCTCAAGAGCTTTCAGATTGCTTTCCAGTTTTTCTGTGGTGTTATAGACAGCCTGCGTTTTATTATTTGTCTTTTCTTTAAATTCCTGAACCAAAAGTGTAGATTGATTGTACATATCATACATCTCTTTAATGTGGCTTTTTCTGCTGTCGATTACATTTTTTAATTCCTTCAGCTCTTTTTCCTTTGATTCCAGCTTTTCCATGATCGGTTTCTGTCTGCTTTCCAGAAATTCCTTTTTCCATGGCTTATCCTTCTTTTTGATCTCATCACACGCATTAAAATAGGGTGCAAAATAATCGCAGCCTTTTACATAGTTCGCCTTTTCCCCAAAAACCGTAAGAGCTTCAAACAACTGATTGTCTTTTACGTTTTCATTTCTCAGAGCACTGATCTCTTTTTTATAGCCATTCTCCTCTGCTTTTTCATTGACCGCTGCCAGGTCCTTACATGCTTTGCCTCCGCCGAGGGTCATAATATCCAGATATTTGCAATACTGCTCCACCGTCTTAATCTGATCCTCAGTTGGATGTGCTCCGGCTTCGCTGATCACCTCCAGAGTTCGATTCTGAAGACGCTTTTGCAGAGCTGTAAGACCTATTGTTTTTTCGTCTGCCGCACTGACCAGGGCTGTAGTTTTATTGAATAAAATATCATTAACTACACTCTTCTGTTCAAGCGACAGCTCAGACATATGGTCATATAAATTCATCAGGTCATCCAGATACTCATCTACGGCCTTGTTTTTTTCCCGATCTTCTGTCGCTTCTTCTCTGCCGTAATATTCATCAAAGCTTTTTATCTCTGTGGTGGCTATTTTTTCATAATCGTCTTTTATTTTCTTTATTGCGTCATTATATTTTTCATTTCCATTAATCTGATCATTCTGTCCTTTTGGCATCTTTCCTACCTCCCTGTATCGTAATCCGCGGCTATTTTTGCAGTTTTGTTATTACTCTTTTCGTAGCATACCATGTCAAACAGGACAAATGTGGGACAAATTTATGTATTTTTTCATCATATGAAAAAAATCTTGACTGTAAAGGTACTAAACAGTTATGACAGGACGCAATTTCCTGCCAATCGAGTAGGAGGCGGAGACTAACCGCCATCCTCTCACAGCACCGTACGTACCGTTCGGTATACGGCGCTTTCAATAGTTGACGTGCACAGACGGATAGGATGCGACTATTATTCGCCAAAGACAGCCTTATAATCTGCCTGGAATTTTACGATTCCCTGGTCGGTGAGCGGATGCTTTGTCATCTGCTCAAGCACCTTGTACGGAACCGTTGCGATGTCAGCGCCTGCCTTTGCGCAGTCAATGACATGGATCGGGTTGCGGATGCTTGCCGCGATGATCTCGGTCTGAATGTCATGCATCATAAAGATTTCGGTGATCTCATTGATCAGGTCAATACCCGGCATGGAGATGTCATCCAATCTGCCCAGGAACGGGGATACATAGGTTGCGCCTGCTCTTGCAGCCAGCAGAGCCTGTGCTGCGGAGAAGATCAGGGTTACGTTGGTCTTGATACCCTCTGCGTGCAGAACCTTGACTGCCTTTAAGCCCTCTACGGTCATCGGGATCTTTACTACCATGTTCGGATGAATGGCTGCGATCTCACGGCCCTCTTTGATCATGCCTTCTGCGTCGGTGGTGGTTGCTTTTACTTCTCCGCTGATGGGTCCGTCTACGATAGAAGCGATCTCTGCGATGACCTGGTTGAAATCACGACCCTCTTTCGCGATCAGGGACGGGTTGGTGGTTACACCGCAGATAATTCCCATATCATTTGCTTTCCTGATTTCATCTACATTTGCGGTATCTACAAAAAATTTCATAATGATATCCTCCATACTTAATTTGATATAGATTTGATATTGATATTGATGTTATGATGCTGTACTCAAAAGGCTTTCCGGTCAAAGCTGCCCCGGATGCCAAGCTCCTCCCGGTATTTGGCCACGGCCCGCCGGGAAATCGCGATTCCCTGAGCCTTCAGAAGCTCCGCAAGCTTCTGGTCGCTGTAAGGTTTTTTCTTGTCTTCACTGCGGATCAGCTCCTTCATCTGTTCCTTGATCTGCATCGGGCCGACCGCTGTGTCACTGCCTGCTGCCGAAACAGATGCCGTAAACAGATTCTTCATCAGCACAGTGCCTCCGGGATACTGGATGTATTTGCCTTTTATGGCACGGCTCACGGTAGACGTGTGAATGCCGATCTGTTCTGCCGCGTCGGTCATGGTCATGGGTTTCAAGAAACCGGTTCCATCCAGAAATGCCTCCTGTTTTTTCAGGATCTGCTGCGAGATCTGCATCATGGTCTGGCGCCTCTGGGCAATGCTGTTCATGACAAAACGGACACGTTCCAGTTTTTTGCGGAAATAGGCTCCAAGCTCCTCGTCAGATGCTTCCTTCATCATTCTGAGGTAATAATCGTTGATGTGGTAGTCCTCCACCCATCCGTCATTCAGCTCGATCTCCCACTTTCCGTTTTCCTTCCGGAAGATAATGTCCGGCACCACATAGTCATTTCTGGCCGTGCCAAACTCTCGCAGGGGTCTTGGATTCAGCTTCGAGATCTGCTCAATGCTTCGTCGCACCTCTGCCGTGGACAGCTTCAAGGCCCTGGAGATCACACTGATCTTTCCGTCTGCCACATCCTGCAGATGACCTTCCACGATCCTGTAAGCCGAAGTATTCTTAAGTCCCTGTAATTCCAACTGCTTCAAAAGACAATGGGGCAGATCCGGTGCAAAAATGCCGTAGGGCTCCAGCTCCTGTAAAAGCTTTAAGGTCCAGCGGACTTCATCCGCAGACGCCCCGGTCTTCTGTACCACCTCTTCCACCGGTGTTGTGAAGAAACCGGTATCGTCCAGACAATCTGTCATGAACGCTGCCAGCTCCAGGCTGCAGGCTCCCTCCGGGATCTGCTCCAGAATATACTTTTTCAGATCTGCCTGCTCCGGCATGGGAATATCTCTCCGCCTGCGGTCCTCTTCCTCTGCCGTATCCTCATAATTGCGTTCCAGCAGCGGTGCCTGCTCATAGGTCTGTCCAATGTCTTCCCGGCTGCCCGCCATATCGTGATCACCGCTGTAATCCAGCAGCGGGTTCTCCAGATATTCATCCTGCAAAAACGCGCTCAGCTCCATGCTGTCCATGGCCAGTACTTCCAATGACTGTATCTGATTCTGGGACAACTGCTGCCTCTGCTCCAGAACCATGCCGTAGTTCAGCTCCATCTGTACATTTCACTCCTTCTCCTGCTGTATCTTTGCAAACTTGTCCCCCCGGATTACGATAATCCGTGCTTCTGTTTTCGCGATCTGTGTTCCTGCTCCAGCTCGCTCTGACGCTTCGCCATGCGCCACAAGGTGGTACGGCTGACGCCCAGCTCCTCGGCCAGCTCTTTTTTCTTTTTTTTCGGTTTCAAACGGCTGTAAACGGTATCCTCCGCTTCCTCCTTCGAAAGAAGGACCGGCTCCTGCAGCCTGCTCTCCCGAAAAATCTTTAACTGCCTTAAAAGCTCAGCACTGATAAAATCACTGTCATTCAAAACGATCAGACGCTCACAGACATTGCGCAGTTCCCGCACATTTCCCGGCCAGCCATACTGCATTAAAAGCTGCGCAGCCTCCGGTGTTACGGTCGGGATCCGTTTTCCCATCTCACACGCAATCCTGGTTAGATAAAAATCCACCAGCTCCAGAACATCCTCCCGGCGCTCCCGGAGCGGCGGAATGCTGATGTCCAGAAGGTTCAGGCGATAATACAGATCGGAACGGAACTGCCCGTCCCGGATTTTTTCTTCTATATTGATATTCGTTGCGGAGACCACACGCACATCGATCGGATGCACACTGGTGCTTCCGATGCGGCGGATCTCCTTTTCCTGCAGCACGCGCAAAAGCTTTGCCTGCAGAGTGATCGGAATCTCTCCGATCTCATCCAGGAAAATGGTTCCCTTGTGCGCCAGCTCAAACAGACCGATCTTTCCGCCTTTGGATGCGCCGGAAAAGGCTCCGGCTTCATAACCAAACAATTCACTTTCCAGAAGGTTTTCCGGAAGTGCCGCGCAGTTTAATGCCACAAACGGCTGGTCACTGCGGCTCGATGCCTGGTGGATGCTGTGGGCGAACAGCTCCTTTCCTGTGCCGGTTTCTCCCACGATCAGGACATTGGAATTGACCCGGCTGTAGCGCTCTGCCATCTGAATATTCTCGCGGATCGCCTTGCTTTTTCCGAGGATATCCGAAAAGGAATACTTGGCAGTCAGGCCTTTTTCCGAAAGCCCTTTTCGGATTTTGCGCTCCTCCTCCATGATCCGGTCGGTGTTCCGGATAAAGACCAGGGCACCGGTCTCCGTCGATTCCTCACTCAGATGCTTATACTGTACATAATAATCGGTTCCCTTGATCTTCAGGATCCGCTCACGGATCTGATTTTCCTGCACCAGATTCTCCCAGTCCTTCGTCTGATCCAGCTCGGCTGCCGACTTTCCGATAACCGGAGCCATGGTAGAGAGCTGAAAAATGCGGTATGCCTGGTTGTTGATCGCCAGGATCCGGCCATCGCTGCTGATCGCGATGACACCTTCCTCACTGTGATCAAGCATTGCCTGAATGATATCGCTCTTCGCGCGCTCCTGCCGGATCGTGCGTGCCGCGTTGAGCGCTTCCTTCATGGCCACCTCCACCGCTTCATAATTCGTATGGATATGGACTCTCTTTAAGCCAAGGCGGTCGCAGATCCCGCACATGGTTCCTGCGCCGACAAAAATATCTGCGCCGTCTTCCATGGCCTGTCGGACTGCGGCTTCCGTGGAAGCCTCATTGGGTGCATCATAGATCATGATGAGGGCACCGCACAGCTCCTCCAGCTCCTTCAGGGATTTAAATTTCTGTTTATACAGACAGAGTGCGATTTTCCTTGCATTCTGTTTTCTGCACTGCACCAGTGCGTCAAAAACATCAAAGCTGCTCACATGTACTTCGATAACATGTTTGTCCGGAAACAGATTTTTCAGCACCTCGTAGGTCATGCCCCGGGCGACCAGAACATCTGCGTCGCCATACTTTGCCAGATCATCCGGTGTTCCGAATACATACTGCTGTTCAATCTTTATCGTTTCGTACTGCGGCAGCTTCTTTACCACATCGTCAAAGATTGTTTTCAGCTCGAGATGCGGTATAAAAACTCTTATCTTTACCATATCAGAGATCTTCTCCTTTTTCCAAGACAGCTTCCGCTGCCCGTTTTCATCAACGGGCCATGGTAAATTATACCACAGCCCGTCAATTTTTGCAGAAAAATTATGAATATTCTCTCAATTTTTGTTACTTGTTTACAACATTCTGCGGAGCACCATCCATTACGGACTTGATGTTTTCTGCGGTCGTATTCATGATACGTTCCCGTGCTTCCCTGGTTGCCCAGGAAATATGAGGCGTGATGATGCAGTTCTTTGCCTTTAACAGAACATTGTCTTTCTTGATCGGCTCTGTAGAAACAACGTCCACAGCCGCTGCTGCCACCTTTCCGCTCTCCAGTGCTTCGTAAAGATCCTGCTCCACGATCAGCGGGCCGCGGCTGTTGTTGATGATGATGACACCATCCTTCATCTTCGCGATATTCTCCTTGCCAATGATGCCCTGGGTAGACGGGAACAGCGGGCAGTGCAGGAAGATAAAGTCAGACTTTGCAAGAAGCTCATCCAGCTCCACATAATCTGCAACTGCCTTCCCGGCCTCGCTCTGGAATGCGTCATAAGCGATCACGTTCACGTTCATGGCTTTTAAGATCTTGGCGGTATTCACACCGATGCGTCCCAGACCGATGATGCCTGCAGTCTTGCCGGATACCTCGATCATCGGATAGTGCCAGTAGCACCAGTCTGCATTCTCTGCCCACTCTCCGGCATGCACGGAATCACTGTGATGTCCGATATGGGAGCATACCTCCAGCAGAAGGCTGACAGCAAACTGGCTGACATTGTCGGTTCCGTATACCGGAACGTTCATGACCGGAATGTCCTTTGCTTTGGCATACTCATAATCAACTACATTGTAGCCGGTAGCCAGGACTGCGATTGCCTTTAAGTTCGGACATTTGTCCATGGTCTCTTTGCTGATCGGGGTCTTATTGATGACGATCACATCTGCATCGCCGATGCGCTCTGCGATCAGCGGAGACTCCTCATAAGCAGTTCTGTCATATACGGTAACCTCTCCAAGTGCTTCGATCGGTGCCCAGCTGATGTCGCCCGGATTCTCGGTATATCCATCTAATACCACAATTTTCATGATGCCATTCTCCTTTTCATCTTGTTTTTAGTCTTCAACCAGTGCCCATGCGCGGTTTAAGCAGCGCTTGGTATTTGCCAGAACGATCTCATCATCCTCACCCGGTGCCAGGGTAACCTCCATGGAAAGTACCATCGGATCCTTCGCGTTGAAGAAGCCCTCGTCCTTCAGGACCTGCAGATAATCAGCCAACTGCTCTACATCGTTGGCACTGTTCGGGTAACCCAGGCGCGGATGCTTGTCACCGTACATCGGGCAGCCTTCTTTTACGACTGCGTTGCCGAAATGAAGATGTGTGATATAAGGTCTTAAGGTCTGGATCACAAATTTAGAGGTCTCATAGGTGGTCGGGAAATGGGACAGATCCACTAACAGACCGAAGTTGTTGTGGGTCATTCTCATATCTGCAGCAAACTGTGCCGCATACGGAGCCGGTCCGATGAGGGCAGCCTTGTCCATATCAAAATCGAACACCTCCAGCTCTACGTTCATGCCCTTCTTTGCAGCGTAGTCGCAGACATTGCGGGTGGTCTTTAACAGCTGTGCATAGGCCTGATCCTTGGTTTCCTCTTCCCATTTTCCTGCCAGAAAAGCAATGCCCTTTGCGCCGAGGTACTCTGCCTCATCCACCGCCTCGATCAGGGTAGCCTCTGCCTTCTTTCTGCCCTCCTCATCGATATCATTCGGATTTAACTTCGGTCCCAGAAGTCTCGGCTGAGCACCGTAGCAGACCTTTAAATGGGACTGCTCCAGAAGCTTCTTTACCTCCTCACGCTCTGCGTCATCGGCACATTTGGTAACCTCGATCGCATCGAAATAATCATCAACTGCGATGCGCTTTACCTGATCTACCACGCTTCTGTTCGGGAAGGACATCCAGCGGATGGTACCTACCTGAAAATATTTATGAATGGACTCTCTCATGTTCGTTTCCTCCTCTGATTGAATTTCATGATTTTAAGTTTGGTTCGGGTGTCAAAACACCCGAACTTTTGGTTACACGAATTGTTCCGTGCTTCGCACTCCCACAATTCTACTTCAATTCGGATTCTCGCGGGGCTTTCGCCCCACTACATCCTCATTGAAGTGCGTGTCATAAAGTCATTCCTCCACCGACATGCAAGCATGTCGTGGACTCAGACTTTTGACACTGTAACCAAGTTTATACAAGTTCCCACGCCAGGTCAAGTGTCCGCTTGGCATTTGCCAGACAGATATCCGGATCCTCGTCCTCAAAGGGCTTTACCTCAAAGCTTACGATCGGCCTCTTTTTTTCCTGGATGAAGCCTATCTCCATCAGAAGCCGCAGATAAGCAGCCAGCTCCTTTACATCATTCTCACTGTCCGGGAATCCGAAGCGCGGATGCTCATCGCCGTAGGCCGGACATTCCGGACTTTTGATGACGGTATTGCCCATATGGGCATGGCGGATAAATTTTCGGACCGGAAGCAGATTCTCTTCGATGGTCTCATGGATCATCGGGATATGGCTCAGATCCACCATCAGGCCAAAATTGTCATACTCCGCACAGATCGTCTCCGCATAGCGCTTCACACGGTCCACCGGGCCGATCAGGGACTTTTTGGCAATGTCATAGTCGAAGACTTCACAGAGAATGGGCATGCTTCCCTTTGCTTTTGCGTACTCGCAAAGCTCTCTGGTAGAAGCGAGAAGCGCCTGGAAGGATTCCTCCATCGTAGCATCCTCATACCGGCCTGCCAGAAACGAAAAGTCCTGTGCTCCGATCTCATATGCCTCATCAATTCCCATTTTCAGGGCAGCCAGCGCCTTCTGCCGCCCCTCCTCGTTTAAGTCATTGATATTTAAGCCGGCACCCAGCATCAGGCCCTGACCGCCGTAAGCGGTAACCATATGCCCGCTGTGGATCATGTCCGCTGCCGCCTTGCGCACAGCCGGATCCTTCATATGCGCGACCTCCACCGCTTCAAAATAGGGATCCGTCACAATCTTTTTCAGGCATTCCAGGATTGGACCCTCTCCGGAGCCGACCTCTTTATACGATACGTGAAGGATGGTCCCCACCTTCATATATCGTTTCATGGATTTTTCCATAGCTTCTATTCCTTTCCGCCGGAAGCCCACTATGGCTTCGCCGCTTACTTTCTTGCTGCTGCCTTCTTTGCTGCTGCTGCAACCGCATCCGCATCCAGGCCGTATTTCTTTAACAGCTCGCTGTAGGGGCCGGATTCACCATGGCAATCCTGCATACCCACCATCTCGACCGGAACCAGGCAGCCGGATTTTGCCAGCACCTCGCTGACTGCTCCGCCAAGGCCGCCGATCACACTGTGCTCCTCCGCGGTCACGATGGCGCCGGTCTCCTTCGCGCACTGCTCGATCAGCTCGGCGTCGATTGGCTTGATGCAGTACATATCCACCACGCGAACGCTGAGTCCCTCTTTCTCCAGGGCTTCTGCCGCAGTGACTGCAGTGCTTACCATAAGGCCGCAGGCAATGATGGTCACATCGGTACCCTCTCTTACGACCATGCCCTTGCCAAGCTCAAATTTTGCGTTTTCCGGATGACAGTCCGGAGCCGCATCTCTGGAAAGGCGGATGTACATCGGCTCACTCACCTCGATGGCAGTTTTCACCATCCAGTCCGTGATCTGCGCGTCAGATGCAACCATTACGTTCACGCCCGGCAGGGTACGCATCATGGCGATATCCTCCAGTGCGTGATGGGTAGCGCCGTCAAAGGCATCCGATAAGCCGCCGTAGCCGCCCATCATCTTGATCGGCAGTCCGGAGTAGGACATAAAGGTTCTTGCTGCCAGGGAGCCCAGGGTCGTTAAGAATACGGCAAAGGTATTGACAAAGGGGATCTTGCCGTTCTTTGCCATGCCTGCTGCCATACCCATCATGGCATACTCGCTGATGCCGCAGTTGTAAAAGCGGTCCGGATATTCCTTTCCGAACATGGCGGATTTGGTGGAACCGGATACATCGGCATCCAGAACTACGATATTTTCATTCATTGCGCCGTATTTTTTTAATGTCTCTCCATATACATCACGAATTGCCTTTGCCATTACTGTACACCTCCCAGTTCTTTCATTGCTGCTTCATAATCGGCATCCTTGATCGCTGCGCCGTGCCAGATGTTCTTGCCCTCCATGAAGGAAACACCCTTGCCCTTTACGGTCTTTGCCAGGATGATGCTCGGAACGCCCTTTACGGATTTTGCAGTCTCAATTGCCGCGCTGAGAGCTGCTACATTATGTCCGTCACAGACAATGGTATTGTAGCCAAACGCCTTGAATTTCAGTTCGATATCGCCCATCGGCATGATCTGCTCGGTGGTGCCGTCAAGCTGTACCCCGTTCCAGTCCAGAATGGAGATCAGACGGTCTGCCTTGAATTTGGAGGCATTCATGCAGGTCTCCCACACTACGCCCTCATTGATCTCGCCATCACCAAGGATCGCGTAGGTGTAAGCGTCCACGCCGTCATGCATATCGGAAAGAGCCAGTCCCAGCGCAAAGGGATAACCGGCGCCCAGCGGACCGGTGGATGCCTCAACGCCCGGAGTCTCCTTGGAACACGGATGCCCCTGCAGACGGCTGTTGATCTGACGCAGGCTATGCATCTCCTCCATCGGGAAGAAGCCCTTCTCAGCCAGCTCCAAGTAAAGCATCGGAGCCGCATGTCCCTTGCAGAGCACGATCTTGTCGCGGCTGCGGTCGCTGATATTCTCCGGAGAGATATTCGCATCATTAAAATAAAGGTTGGTCAGGATCTCGCATACAGAAAGGGAGCCGCCCGGATGTCCGGTCTGTCTCTCATGTAAGATTTCAATCAGGGTACGTCTGAATTTCAGACAAAGAGCATCCAACTCCTGCTTCTTTTCGTTGGTCATGTCAGTAGTCTCCTTTTTTATGATATGATGTTTTAAGTGTTTCCTTTACCTGCTCCATGCAGAGCCCCGGACTTGACAGAACAGGGATGCCGCAGATTGCTTCGATCTTCTTATCCAGATGCGCCATGGAGGCCTGAGCCAGCACCACACAGTCATATCCGGAGATTTCCTTTGCCATCTCCAGAAGGATTGCGTCATGGCGGTCCATCTGAACCGCCTTCATGGCCTGAAACGCCTCGGCATTTGCCTTAAAATCAATCTGGATGGTTTTTCCAAGCTTTGCTGCTTCTGCATTTAACTTTTCACGCATGGGGCCTTCCGTGCTGCCTGCCGTGGCAAGAACCAGGATCCGTTCTCCGCCGGCAACTGCCTTTCTTCCCATGGCATCGTCAATGGCGATCAGCGGCACCTTCACAAACGGGCGGATCATGTTCACGACCGGAGTCAGGGTGGAACAGGTCACCACGATCATATCGGCTCCCGTCATCTCCGCAGATTTGATATCATTGTAAAGGCGGCACCGGTTCTCTATGGTAAACTCCCCGATCTCATTGGGATTGTTCGCCAGAAAATCATCCCACAGATTGTGGAGCTTCACCGGCTCCCCTAAATATTCCCGCAGCTGCTGATCGAAGGAGCAGGCTACAGTCTTTACGGTATGGATCAATGCTATGCTTTTCATGATTCCTCCTGTCCGTAGACCTTCTTCATGATCGGGAGCAGGTACTCCGCAGCGCCCTTCGCGGCCGCCTCCATGCTCGGAAGCTGGAAAATTTCCGTGGTAAATGCGCCATCGTAGCCGCACTCCCGAAAAGTAGAAATGATCTTTTCAAAATCCAGTCCGCACTGTCCCGGATAACGGCGGTTATTGTCTGCCAGATGTACATGAATGTTATAAGGACTGTACTGACGAATAGCATCAAACAGGTTCTTTTCCTCCAGATTCAGATGGAAAACGTCTAACATCAGGCGGAAGTTCGGCCGGTCCACCCGGTCTACCATATCCGCGCCCTCCGCGCAGGTATTGATGAAATTCGTCTGCATGATGGTGACAGTCTCCAGAGCGATCTTTACCTTCTTAGGCGCTGCATAATCGGCCAGCTCCCGGAATGCGGCAATGGCAAGCTCCTCGGTCTGCTCCCTGGTCAGCTCCTTGCAGTACTGCCCGCGGATACGCCCGATGTTGATGTTGGCTCCAAGATAGGCTGCAAAATCGATGATCTCTTTGCTTCTGCGGATGGCTTCCTTCCGGTTCTCCGGATCCGGATTCGTATAGCTGAGTCCCAGCTGCCCGAAGATCTCTCCGGTGCAGACCAGAACCACCTTCAGTCCATTTTTTTCTGCTTCGCTTTTTACAAAACCCCAATCAAGCTCTGACGGATTTAAGGTCATCAGCTCGACCCCCTGGTAACCGAGCTTCGCGAGATCGGAAAAACTCTTCTCCAGAGGTCCCTGGTATGCTGTAACCGAATCCGCAATGGCAACATCCGGTGTAGCAACCTGATAACATAACTTCATACCCTCACTCCTTTTTCTTTTCTTCCTGATATCTGTATATGTAGCAAAATGTGTGCCAGGTCTGAAATCTGTGTTTTCGGCTACTCCATACTACAGAATCCGTTGCTGTTCACGCGGTGCGCAAACAGCAACGGATTCTGCATTGTCGCGTGACTCCTGTCCTGCGCCCCTGTTGTTTTCGCATTTTCGGGAGACTATGTTTCATTTTGTTTCTTCAGACATCCCATTTTGTTCCATATTATTGTTTCATTTTGTTTCATTATTGTTTAACAATGTTTCCGTTCTGCATGACAAAAGGTACCTTTGCCAGACAGCTTACGTCGTTGTGCGGATTGCCCTCCACTGCAATGATATCTGCGATATAGCCCTTCTCCAGGCTTCCAATGCTGTCTCCCAGACCGCATACCTTCGCCGCGTTGGAGGTAACTCCCTTTAACGCAGTCACAATATCAGAGCCAAGCTCCACGGCATATCCCACCTCACGGTACAGATAACCATGGTAGGCATCGGTTCCCAGCACATACGGAACCCCGGTACTCATGAGAAGCTTCAGTCTCTCACGGACACGCGGACGGTTTGCACGAACCCGATATGCATTGTTTTCTGACAGAGTCTCTTCCCTGGACGGATCCAGGAAAATGCCGGAGGTAAAATCCACAATACATTTGGAATTTGCCAGCCACTCTGCATCCTGAGGTGTGCACATATACATATGCTCGATCACCTGCACACCGCCATCAATACAATCCTTTAAGCCCTGTCCTCCGATACAGTGTGCTGCAACCGGAATATTCTTTCTCGCTCCCTCATTTACCGCCATGGCAATCTCTTCCAGGCTTAAAAAGCTCGGAACAAACTCTTTATCAGGATCCGGAACGCCCGGTGTGATAAACAGCTTTAAC
>CAVIRL010000071.1:8624-13676 GCA_963645005.1 Prevotella sp. P5-108 | reverse complement strand
TCACTCCTCTCTTTACAAAGTGTACAGATACAACTGAGATTCCTGAATTATAAGGTTACCTTATAATTGTCAGAACCTTCTCCGTTTACAACATAGTAAGCAACATTTTCTTCCGGTTTTACATAAACTTCAATGGTTTTGATCTCTGCGCCCTTATGAGCTTCCACGTATGCCTTCTCTGCCTTCTCCAGAACATCTTTTGCGACGATCTGCTTACCGGCGAACTCAATGTATACGCAAGCCTTCGGGTCTGCCTTCTTTGCAGGAGCTTTCTTTGCTGGTGCTTTCTTGGTGGTCTCGACTGGCTTTGCTGCCGGTGCTTCAACAACTGCTTTTACCGGAGCCTCTGCTTTAACCTCTGCTGCAATGGTTTTCACTTCCGCCGTTACGGTCTCAGTCTTCGGTGCTGCTTTTGCTGCTGCCTTAGCTGCGTTTCTTCTTGTTGCCATAGTTCTTATCCTCCTCATTCGATTCCAATTATGGATTGCTCCCCACCGCCTGTTTTTGGGCAGACGATGAGAGAATTATAAATCTGTTTCCTGTTTTTGTCAATCTTTTCCAGGCAGTTTACAGACCCCGGAAACGCTTTGTACCTGCTTTAATGCAAAAGCATCTCTGCTATATAGACAGCCACGCAGGCGCCAATGGAAACGCGGAACAGATTGCCATCGATCCAGGCCAGAATCACACCTGCGGCAAATCCGACAATTCCCGAGATCTGGTTTCCGGTTGCAGAAAGAATAGACGGAAATGTCATGACGGACAGGCTCACATACGGTACATAATACAAAAAGGACTGGATAAACGGATTCCTGATTTCTTTCCGGATCAGGGTCAGCGGCAGGGCACGGACGGCATAGATCGTCAGAAACATTACCAGAACGGATGCGTAAATATTATGATGCATGGTTCTCCTCCTTTACCGGGAATAAGACCGCTGCTGCCACTGAGATCAGTACCGTCAGCAGGATAATCTGAAATCCCGATGAAATGTTCTTAAGCCCCGGCAGGGTCTGGAATAACAGGCTTACTGTCATGGATACCACGACTACCGCGGCGATGATCTTGTCTTTTCTTGCCGGCGGGATGACCACCGCAAGGAACATGCCGTAAATAGCCACGCTCATGGCGCTCATGACCGGAGCCGGAAGGATCATGCCTACCACCGCGCCAAGGAATGTGCCAAGCACCCAGCCGGGAGCCGCCACACAGGCTGCGCCATACTGGTAAAACGGGTTCAGCTTTCCCGGCACCGCCATGGATATGCCAAAGAGCTCATCAGTCACCGCATAGGACATGAAGATCCGGTGAAGGAAGGGCCGGTTCTGCTGTACCTTCTGGGACAGGGCACTGGACATCAGGAGATACCGCATGTTGATGACCACTGTGGTAATGATCATCTCCATAAAACCTGCCCCGGAGCCGATCATGCTGATGGCAGCGAACTCTCCCGCCGAAGCCAGCAGCAGCGCTGACATCAGGGAAGACTGCAGCGCATTCATGCCCGCCTTTCCCGCTGTGATGCCAAGAGTAAAGGCTACGGCAAAATAGCCCAGGCCGATGGGTACGCCATCACGCAGGCCCGCGAGAAAACTTATCTTATCATTTTGCTGTTCCATTGTAAAACCCCTTCATGCTTTGTAAAATTGTGATTTTTTTGCAAAACCTGTTTCATTCTATCTCAGTCCGGAAAGCAAGTCAACTGTCTGCTTAAAGGTTTTCTGTACAGTAACAGGGCCTGAACTGACTTCAAAAAGCCTATAGGCCATGGTGACTTTTTTATCATTTTGTATTATAATTTCCTATGGAAATACCGGAAGAAGGACGAAAGATGACCAGTAAAGAACTATTATACGTAAAAACAGTAGCAGATGAAAAAAATATATCACGGGCAGCCAAAAAGCTTTTCATTGCCCAGCCATCCCTCAGCCAGTCTATCCAGCGAATCGAGGATTCCGTTGGCGTACCACTCTTTAACCGTACAACCGGCGGACTTACGCTTACCTTTGCCGGAGAACGCTATTACCATATGGCAGTCCAGGTATTAAAGATCTATCAGGATTTCGAACTGGAGGTCAGTGATATTAACAACCTGAAAACCGGTAAAATACATCTCGGCACTACAAACCATCTCGGTACGCTGGCTTTGTCCAAAATTCTCCCGAGATTCTGTGATATCTGCTCTAACATTGAACTCATGATTTCCGAAGAAAACTCTTCCAGACTGGAGCAAATGCTCCTGTCAGGAGAATTGGATTTCGCCATTATGCATGCCCCGGCGGATCTTCGGACGCAGCCGCAATTCAATTTTGATATTATGCGCCGGGATCCGTTTGTGATAGCCCTTGCACCAGATCACCCACTGATCGAACAGGCCAAATGCAAAGAAGGATATCCATACCCCGTCCTCGATGTGAAACTGCTGAAGGATGAAACATTCCTGATGCTGCACAAATCCCAGCGTATCCGTCAGATTACCGATGAAGTACTTGGACGTGCCGGTATTTTGCGGCCCAGAATTTCGCTGACACTGCGCAATTTTGAAACCGCCCAGCTTCTTGCTGCTCAGGGACTGGGTGTTACCTTCGTTCCTCTGGAATACTCCCAGATCACATCGGAAGAATGCCATCCGGCTCTTCTGTCCATCGATCATCAGTATCAGGCTTACTGGGATATGTGCATCACATCCTTGAAAGGTGCCTTTCTCTCAAAAGCAGACCAGCTATTCATCCGCATCGCAAGAGAAGAGCTGGTCTGATCATGGTTTTTATTCGGTTTTTTGCATTACAGCACATCCTGGCGCATAATGTGGCGGATGCGCTCCTCGTTTAAGCCGCGAATGACCTCGACTGCCATGTGAATGGCAGCTTCGATGTCTTCCTTCGCGCAGAAATTGTAATGCGTATGCACGTAGCGGGACGGAATACCGAGAACCAGAACCGGAACCGCCTGGTGAGTCAGATGGATCTTTCCTGCATTGGTGCTGCCGCCGCGCCGCACCGCATCCTGGCATTTGATGCCGTATTTATCTGCGATCTCATGAGCATAAGCCATAAACGCGTCATTGGCTACATAGCTGTTATCCATATGGCGGATCTGAACGCCCTTTCTCAAGCAGCCCTGTGCCACGCCGGTGCGGTAGTAGAAATCATCAGCCGGGGATCCCTCGAACACAATAGCCAGATCCGGTTTTACCTGCTGGGCTGTTACGGTGGCGCCGCGCATGCCGACCTCCTCCTGGGAAGCAAATGCGCCGACTACATCGACTGCCAGGCTGTCGGTCTCCTTCATCAGGGCTTTCATGGTCTCAATGATGCAGACACAGCCCAGACGGTTATCGAAGGCCTTGCCAGAGCAGATGCCGTGCTTCTCATCGTAGGAGAAGGTTACATCCGGCATGATCGGATCACCGATATGGATGCCGTAATCCTCTTCTATCTCCTGTCTGCTGCTTGCTCCCACATCCACCTTTAATTCCTCGATGGTCAGGGAATTGTCTGCCTTCTGCGCCGCGGTTAAGAAATGCACCGGCTTGGAGGTAATGATGCCTTTGATTTTCTCGCCTTTGCTGTTGCGCACAATGACACTGTGCGCCGGAAGGCTGGTCATATGGAAGCCGCCCAGGGTGATGATGCTTAACAGGCCGTTGTCTTCCACATTCTGTACCATGAAGCCGCACTCATCGGTATGGGCATCCAGCATGAACACCGGACGGTTTCCCTTCGCGTCCGGCATGGTCGCATACACGTTGTACATTGCGTCATTCCGTAAATTAAGTCCCTCACAGTGCTTCTGTACAGCCTTTACGACCTCTTCCTCAAAGCCGCTCGGGCCAAAAGCATTGGTTAAATCCTCTATCGTCTTTAAATCTGCCATCTCTCATATTCTCCCTGTGTGGTTTAATATACTACAAATGAATGTGCGGTTACGATATCCATCCAGTTTCTGCTGGTCAGGCGGTTGGTGCGCGCGTCTACAGACTCCATGCCGGGATAGAAGGACATCTGGTAAGCCTTCTTTAAATCCTTGTAATTTACCTCGTAGGTAAACTGCTCCGGCAGCGCAATCTTACATGCCGCAAGCTTTGCCTGTACATCTCCGGAAAGCACCTCCGTGACAGCCGCCCTCAGATCCGCGATCACGGTCTTTGGAGAAACGTTCCAGGCGCTTCCGCCCACCCCCTTCTTGGACGCTACGGTCGTGATCTGCGGAACCAGCTCCTTTGACAGCTCACAGATCCGCTCATCACCGGACAAGAACAGCACCGGCACTCCGTACATGGCTGCCGTATAGGTGTTCAGCATAAACTCGCTCATGCGTTTTCCGTTTAATTCGATGAAATTGCTGGCTCCCGTGGAAGTATGGCTGAGCGGGCTTCCCGGATCGCCGGCCGGCGCATGGTAGCCCACATAAAATACCGCGTCATAAGTCTCATCCAGACCGTACATCATGTTGATCGGATGGCCGCTCTTTCCGCGGATCAGGGTGACATGCTCCGGTATTGCCATCACATCGATGTTGGTGGCATCGCCGTGTCCGTCCTTTACCACGATTTCATCCACGCCTGCAGCCAGGGCTGCCTCGCAGACCGCAACGACCTCGTCCGTCATCTGCTTTGCATATTTCTGGTAAGCCGGTTCGTCTTTGTGTGTCTCATAATTGAGGGTTGTTCCGGCACAGCCTTCAATATCCGCACTGATAAACAGTTTCATTGTTTGTGCCTCTCTTTTTATGAAAAATTGGTAACTGTTCCGTACCTTTGCAGTTACGAAAAATTACTGATGGGTAACTGCCTTCTCCGCAGCCTTCGCGCTCTGCTTTGCATCCTCGGAATCGTACAGATGGCAGTATACAAAATGATCGTCACCAACCTGGTACTTCTGCGGAGCCTCCGTCTTGCAGCGTTCCATGCACTTCGGGCAGCGGGTGTGGAATTTACAGCCGCTCGGCGGGTTCAGTGCGGAAGGAATGCTGCCCTCCAGAATGATACGCTCCTTCTTTGCCTTCGGATCCGGGATCGGAACCGCGGAAAGAAGCGCCTGGGTGTAGGGG
>CAVIRL010000071.1:0-8614 GCA_963645005.1 Prevotella sp. P5-108 | reverse complement strand
GTGTAGGGGTGGAGCGGGTTCTGGTACAGGCTGTACTTGTCGCCCTCCTCCACAAAGTTGCCGAGATACATCACGCCGACACGGTCACTGATGTGCTCCACAACGCTTAAATCGTGGGCTACGAAAATATAGGTCAGGTTCATGTCACGCTTTAACTGGTTCATCAGGTTTAACACCTGGGACTGGATTGAAACATCCAGAGCGGAAACCGGCTCATCGGCAATGATCAGCTGCGGCTGTACCGCCAGTGCCCGCGCAATGCCGACACGCTGGCGCTGGCCGCCGGAGAACTCATGCGGGTAACGGTTCGCATGGTAATCATCCAGGCCGACGCGGCGCAGAAGCTCTACTACCTTTTTATCGGTCTCCTCACGGGTCTTGGTCAGGCCGTGAATGATGAGCGGCTCTGCCACGATATCGCGGACAGACATACGCGGATTTAAGGACGCGTACGGATCCTGGAATACCATCTGCACCTTCTTGCGGATCGGGCGCATCTGCTTCGGTGTGTATTTGGAGATTTCCTCTCCGTCTAAAACGATGGAGCCCTCTGTCGGCTCGATCAGCTTACAGATACTTTTTCCAAGGGTAGACTTTCCGCATCCGGACTCTCCTACGATTCCGAATACTTCTCCGCGTCTTACCTCAAAATCTACATGATCAACTGCTTTTACATAGGACGGCTCTTTACCAAGTCCGCCCTTTACCGGGTAATACTGCTTGAGTCCCCGGACAACTAATAAATTGTCTGCCATCAGTCCTTACCCCCTTCTTTCACACAGCGCCAGCAGCGGCTCTGGTGTCCGTTTCCAAGATCGGTGAATCCCGGCTCTTCCTCGCGGCAGCGGTCAAACGCATATTTGCAGCGCGGAGCGAATTTACAGCCCTTCGGCATGTATTTCGGGTTCGGCACGTTGCCCGGAATGGATTCCAGCTCCTCCACGTGCTCGCCCAGCTTCGGGATGGAATTTAACAGGCCCTCCGTGTAGGGATGGGACGGGTTATCGAAAATGTCATAGACAGAACCCTTCTCCACCACGCGGCCGCAGTACATGACAACAACCTGGTCACAAACCTCTGCCACAACGCCAAGGTCATGGGTAATGAAGAGGATGGAGGTTCCGATCTCTTGTTTCAGCTTGTTCATCAGATCCAGGATCTGTGCCTGAATGGTTACATCCAGCGCCGTGGTCGGCTCGTCCGCGATCAGGATCTCCGGGTTGCATACCAGTGCCATGGCGATCATGACACGCTGGCGCTGGCCGCCGGAAAGCTGGAACGGATACTCCTTCATCATCTTCTCCACCCGGGGAAGACCGGTCATGCGGAGCATCTCAATGGCTTTCTCCTCTGCTTCCTTCTTGCTGACCTTCTGGTGCATGAGGATAGCTTCCATGATCTGGTCGCCGATCTTCATAACCGGGTTTAAGCTGGTCATCGGCTCCTGGAAGATCATGGAGATCTTGCTGCCGCGCAGCTTTCTGCGCTCCTCATTGCTGATGTGAACGATATCCTTTCCGTCCAGAAGGATCTGGCCTTCCTCGATCCTGCCGGTGGTTCCCATCAGCAGACCCATAACGGACAGAGCTGTTACGCTCTTTCCGCTGCCGGACTCGCCTACGATACCAAGAGTAGAGCCCTCTTTTAATTCAATATCAACACCATCCACGGACTTGACGATACCGCTGTCCATGTGGAACCAGGTGTGCATGTTTTTGATTTCCAGAATATTTTTCCCGGAGGCATCTTTCGTTGTCTCCACTTTGATCGTTTCGCTCATGTGCCTGCACCTCCTTAATCAGTCAGTTTCGGATCCAGGGCGTCTCTGAGGCCGTCGCCCAGCAGGTTAAAGCTGAGTACGGTTAAGAAGATCGCAAGACCCGGGAACAGGGTGATGTGCCAGCTGTTCATCATGTAAGTACGTCCGTTGCTTAAAAGCAGGCCCCACTCCGGTGTCGGCGGCTGGGCGCCCATGCCTAAGAAGCTTAAGGAAGACGCAGTCAGAATGGAAGATCCGATGGACATGCTGTACTGTACGATGATGTCCGGGATCGCACTCGGCAGGATGTGATAGAACAGGATTCTCTTATCATCCGCACCGATATTTTTTGCAGCCTGCACGAATACACTGTTCTTGGTAGCCAGCGTGTTGCCTCGTACCAGGCGGGCAAATTTCGGAATGTTGAAGACTGCAACCGCAATGACAACATTGGTCATGCCGCTTCCTAAAATCGCCACGATCGCGATAGCAAGGATGATGCCGGGAAACGCAAACAGCGCATCACAGATACGCATGATAATGGAATCGATCAGACCGCCGTAATAACCGCCGACCAGACCCAGGAAAGAGCCGATCACGGCTGCGATACTGACGGAAAACAGGCCGACACTTAAGGAAATGCCGGTACCGCAGATAATACGGGAGAACAGGTCTCTTCCGAACTCATCGGTTCCAAACCAGTGGGCTGCGGTCGGAGCCTGCATGATCGCGTTGTAATCGTAATCATTGATCCCGTATGGAGCAATGAATTTTGCAGTAAAGGAAAGCACTACCAGAAACAAAATGAAAACCAGAGCCGCGATAGCGGTTTTCTGTTTCTTAAACTTGCGGACAAACTCAGAAAGCGGAGTACTGATGTCCGTTTTTTCGTTCAGGGCCTCTTCGGCCTGATTCACTTTTTTCTCTTTTGCCATCTTAAACTCCTCCTTTCTTAGTCAAGCTTGATTTCCGGATTGAGTACGGCATAGAGCACATCTACAATCAGGTTGATCACGACAAAATGTAATGAAAAGATCAGGATCAGGGACTGGATTGCCGGATAGTCACGGTAGTTTACAGACTCAACCAGCAGAGAACCCAGACCCGGGAACGCGAATACCGACTCGGTTACTACGGAACCGCCCAGCAGGAAACCAAACTGCAGGCCGACTACGGTAACAACGGAGATCATCGCGTTGCGGAACGCATGCTTCCATACAACGACCCGCTCTTTTAAGCCTTTTGCGCGGGCAGTACGGATGTAGTCATCTTTTAATACTTCTATAATAGAGGATCTGGTAAAACGGGCAATGATAGCCGCGATACTCGATCCCAGTGCGATCGAAGGTAATACGAGACTCTTCAGTGAATCTGCACCCGTAGTCGGGAACCATTTC
Source organism: Prevotella sp. P5-108 (assembly GCA_963645005.1). Taxonomy (GTDB): domain Bacteria; phylum Bacillota; class Clostridia; order Lachnospirales; family Lachnospiraceae; genus Brotaphodocola. The sequence goes on along the minus strand of CAVIRL010000071.1, from coordinate 5,458 downwards.
AGATTCACGGAAAATACCATGATCAGCATAAAGCCCACCCAGAAGGAAGGAAGCGATATGCCGGACACCGCCAGTGTCATTCCTGTATAATCCTGCCAGTGGCTTCTGTGCCTTCCGGACCATACACCGAGAAGCACACCCACGATCGTGCTCCATGCAAGAGCCAGCAGGGTCAGTTTTGCCGTATTGGCATAGCGGTTGGAAACCTCCACCGCAACCGGACGCTTGGTCCGGAGAGATGTACCAAGGTCTCCCTTCAGCAGACCTGTTACATATGTAACATACTGTTCATGGATCGGTTTATCCAGTCCCAGCTCTTCTCTAACCACCTGTACATCTTCGAGGGTTGCCTGGGGACCTGCCACCAGACGGGCCGGATCACCGGGGATCAGCCGGACGAAGAAAAATACGAATGTTACCACGATAATCAGGGTAGGTATCACTCCAATGATTCTTTTACCTATGTACCTTAACATACACTCAACACCTTTCGTTTTTATTGGGGAGTACCCCCTGGGTCAATAGGTTACGCTTGAAAACTTTTTCAGGATGCAATTTCCTGTCATATGAAAAAGTGGTCTGACAGATCAGACTTTCCATCAGACCACCTTTTTCAGCATTTCAATCTGTCAGATTCATTTTTCAAGACAGATTATTTTGCCATTTTTGCATTTCTTAAGTTGATGCATCCATCCGGGAATAATTTTGCGTCAACCATCTTGTTTGAGGTTGCCCAGGTATTGGAATCGTTAGCCAGACATACCAGCGGGCTCTCCTCCCAGATGATATCCTGAGCCTTTGCATAAGCCTCTGCTCTCTTGGAGTCATCTGCGGTAGATAATGCATCCTGCAGGAGCTGATCAACTTCTGCATTCTCATAATAGCAGATGTTGTAGCTTGCCGGCGGCTCAGACTCGGAAGCCAGAAGCGGACGAAGACCCCAGTCAGCATCACCGGTAGACGGAGACCAGCCGATTACATACATCTCGACCTCAGCCTCGGAACCAGGAACATCTACATCCTGGATCTTCTGATTTAAAACTGCGCTCTCCAGTGCATTGATCTCAACATCAATGCCAACCTGAGCCAGCTGCTGCTGTAAGAACTCACACTGTTTTAAGTTGGAAGTAGTGGATGCACACATAATGCTGGTCTTGAAGCCATCCGGATAACCAGCTTCTGCCAGTAAGGATTTTGCTTTCTCAATGTCGTATGCATAAACATCGTTGCCCTTGTAGTACTGAACAGCCGGTCCGATAACGGAGGTTGCCGGAGTTGCAATGCCGTTCTTAACAACTGCACAATAAGCATCCTTGTTGATAGCATAGTTGATTGCCTGACGAACTCTTACATCATTGAACGGTGCCTTCTGGTTGTTCATCATCAGGTAACGGACTACGATACCCTCTTCCTGGCCAACGGTAATATTGGTATCACCGCGCAGAGCCTCAATGCTCTCGGTCGGAACCGGCCAGATCAGCTGTGCATCACCGGACTGAAGCATAGCAACACGGGTTGCATTCTCAGATACCGGCTTGAAGGTAATGGTCTTGAAGCCAGCGTCCGGATCAACTAAAGCAGTGCCGCCGCAGATGTCTGCGTCATAGCCCCACCAGTCTTTGTTTAAAGCGATGGTAGCGTGCTCGCCTGCCACCCACTCTACGAAGGTGTACTGACCGGTACCAACCGGGTTCTTCGCACACTCATCATTGCCCTTTGCGATAACAGCCGGGCTCATGATGACACAGGCCGGATGAGCCAGGGTGTTGATAAATGCGCCGAACGGGCTTGCCAGGGTTACTTTTACGGTGTAATCGTCAACGATCTCAGTCTCTTTTAAGACATTGCACAGTAAGGTGGTTCTCTTTAAGCCAAGGTTCTTATCACCCCAGCGGTCAAAGTTTGCCTTTGCTGCTTCTGCGTTCCACGGAGTACCATCGGAGAACTGAACACCCTCTCTTAAGTGAATGGTGAACTCGGTAGCCTCATCATTGGCCTCATAGTCGGTTGCCAGCATCGGGATGACCTTCATTTCATCATCGAAGCCGAACAGACCGTCCATCATCAGTCTCTGGATGCCGCCGGATAAGGTATCACTGGTATCCATCGGGTCCATGGTGGTGAAGTCTACCAGAGTAGCTGCAACGATGTCGGTATCCTGAGATACAGATTCGCCCTCTGCCAGCTCTGCGGCTGCGGTAGTCTCTGCAGCTGCCTGGGTATCACTGGAAGCTGCTGCAGTGGTCTCAGAAGAACCGGAGCCGCCGCATGCGGTCAGCGCGCCCATGGCTGCAGTAAGGAGCACAGCCAGAAGCTTTGTTTTTGTCTTCTTCATAAATATTCCTCCTCTTCTTTCAGGGTCTTTACACGTTCTTTACGCTCCATGGATGATATAAAAAAAGCATGGAGCATACGTTTCCCTTCCCGTGTATGCGCCCTTGCATCGTTTTCATTTTAAACTTTACCGCATTACAATGTCAAATAGAAAATTTCATTTTCTGATAAATATTTGCACTTCTTTGTTTTATAAATAGTTTAGGTTGTTTTAATGTTATTTTTATTTTATAATAAACCCAATAAATCATATTTCCCCGCAGCGAAAGGAGAACCCATGTCCCATACTGAACTGCCTGTTTCCAGCGCCCGGAAGCCCCGAGCCCTCATCATCTGCCTGAATGTCGGGATCCGCCGGGAATTTCAGGACTATCTTTCCGCCCTGCTGGGCGACTATATTCGCTTTGACATTCTTGATCCTTACCAGATCCATGATCCGGCGCAGATTCAGGACTATTCCTGCATTCTGTTTGCCAGCAGCCGCACCCGGGAGGTCCTTCCCATTCCGGTTCCGGAGCATATTACCCAGCTGATCTGCACCCGCACCTTCAACCCGGTGTCCTTAGACCAGATCATCCGTATCCCGCAGGGTTCTACCGTCTATCTGGTCAATGACACAAGGGATTCCATTCTGGATATTCTCGGGCAGTTCAAGGATGCCGGCATCACCCAGTACCACTTCGTGCCTTTTTACCAGGGCTGTACCCAGACGGATGAATCGATCCAGTATGCCATCACCCTGGGGGAGCCGCAGCTCGTTCCCCGCCACGTTCCCAATGTCATTGACATCGGAAACCGGATCATCGATATTTCCACGATCCACGATCTGTGCACCTGTTTTGAGCTGCCGTCCAGCCTGACCAACCAGATCACCCGGACTTACGTGAACCGGATCCTGCAGATCATCCAGTTAACCGGAACCCATTACACCAACTATGTATTTTCCCAGCAGCTTCTGCAGGCCGTCATGAGCAACCTAAGCGTCAGCCTCTGCCTTATGACAGACGAAGGCCGCATCAGCATGGTGAACCGTGCCTTCTGCCAGGACTGGGATATCCCGGAAAACGGATACATGAACAGCCTGTTTTCCTCCTGGCTGCCTTCCCAGTATGCGTCCCATAATTTCTGCCAGAGTGCGGACTACCAGCTGGTCAGCCGCAGCGGCCTGCGCAGACAGCTCAGTGTCCTGCGGCTTTCCCTGCCCGGGCATAAGCCGCTTTACCTGCTTGGCAGCCAGCCTGTGGCAAGCTCTCCCGCCCCGGACATTACTCCGATCGATATCCGGGATCCTTCTACAGATTTTTACCGTCTCAACAGTGGCTTTGACAGCATCCTATCGGTCTCCGGCCGTGTGCTGAATATGCTGGAATATGCTCGCCGTCTGGCGCTCTATGATTTTCCGGTGCTGATCCAGGGGGAAAGCGGCACACAGAAAAAGAAGATTGCCACTGCCATTCACAAGACCTCCAGCCGCAGGCAGAATCCGCTGATCATTTTCAATTCCCTGTACGCCGGTCCGGAAGCCGCGGACCAGATCAGACTGGCAGACACCGGTACCCTGCTGATCGACGGTGTGGAGCGTCTTTCCCTTTCCACCCAGGATACTCTCATCAGCATCCTGCAGAACATGGTAGACGATCTGGATATCCGCATCATCGCCACCACCAGCCAGGATCTGTATCAGGATGTCCTGGACGGGCGCTTCCGGGAAGAGCTTTTCTTTCTTTTAAATGCCTCCTCCATCGACACCATCCCCCTGCGGGAGCGTCGGGAGGATATTCCGGTTCTGATGGAGCACTTCTTCCGGGAGCTGTTCCATGATTCAAAGATCAGGCTGAAGGATCTGATCTCCTCCAGCCTGATGAATTTCCTGACAAACTACGATTACCCCGGAAATATCCAGGAATTGTTTAACTTATGCCGGTATTTCTTCTCCCTGTACTCGGCCCACCCACTGGTGCTCTCCCAGCTTCCTTCCTATATCCGGAGCCGGGTAAACCAGCCGGTCAGCGAAGGCAGCGTATTAAAGAACCAGGTGCTTTCCCTGATCGCGGAAACTCCCAGGATCGGACGCGGCACCATCCTGACGGCCCTGGCAGAAAAAGAGATCGCAGTCAGCGACGGAAAGCTGCGCGGGCTCTTAAAAGAGCTTGCCGACGAAGGACTGATCCGGGTCGGACGCACCCGCAGCGGCTGTGAGATCACCGAGCTGGGACTTGCATCCATCCGGCATTGATGATATACTAACAGCCGTTTGAATCTGATAAAGCGAGGTACTTTATGATGTTACCAAAAATTGGAATTACAACGATAAATACGAAAAATCCGGTATCCGGCGCACCGCTTTCCACCAATGGCTGGACTTACAACGATGCAGTCACCAAGGGCGGCGGTGTTCCGCTCCTGCTTCCTTCCGTTACGAATGAGGACCAGTTAGACGCCATGGTGGAGGCCTGCGATGGCTTCGTCTTCAGCGGCGGAGCTGACGTCACCCCATGCTGCTATGGCGAGATGGCTCATCCGCTGGTAGGTGACACCAGCTTAAAGCTGGACCGCAGCCAGATTGGCCTGATCCGCCGTGTCATCAAGGCAAGAAAACCATTCCTGGCCATCTGCCGCGGACACCAGGTCTTAAACGTAGCCTGCGGCGGAACCCTGTATCAGGACAACAGCCTGCACGGGGAAGGCACCGCAAGACACATGATCAAAGATGACCGGGGCGATGTAAGCCACCAGGTTACTCTGAAACCGGACACTACCCTCTATCGCATGTTCGGTGAGCGTATCTGGACCAACAGCTACCACCACCAGAGCGTGAAAAAGCTGGGTGATGGCTTAAAGATTGCCGGCACCGCCGATGACGGGATCGTGGAGGCCATTGAGCTGATCGATTACCCGTATGGTCTCGGGATCCAGTGGCATCCGGAAGCCATGCTGATCGCATCCGATGATATGCTCCCGGTCTTTACCGGACTGATCGAGGCAGCAAAAAAAGCAGCGGCGCGATAATCCCCTTGTAAAAAATAGGCTTCGCCTATTCAGCTCCCCTGCCCCTCAATCTTGAGGGGCGAGGTTTCTTTTTTCTCAAATTTCCTGTATAATAGTAGCATGAACATTTTGCAAG
>CAVIRL010000070.1:3177-13861 GCA_963645005.1 Prevotella sp. P5-108 | reverse complement strand
TTTCCTCATCCTTTTCTATTTGTTTTTTATACTTACGAAGTCCATACAACCTCCTGTTCCTGCGGCATTTTTTGTTCCTGCATCACTTTTCGGTACCTTCGCAGTTATCTTCGTGCCGCTTTTTGTTTCTGTGTGCTGTTCACACCGCTCAAATATGCTTTCTCACCTCTGCCAGGGACATGCCCTGCTCTCTGGCGATCCGCGCCAGATCCTCATACTCATATTTTTCCCTGGTCACGCCGTAACCGGAGGAAATTTTTTTCTGTATATCTCCGTACGGAGTCTGCACGGTCTCAAAGCTGCGCTTTAAGGTATAACGGCTGCATGCATGCTCCCGCACACCAATGGTCGTGGTGTTCCGGAAGATCATGCGCACCAGCTTCTCCTTTGCATCCTCATGGCACAAAACGCTCAAGAGCGTCCCCGGTCTGGACTTCTTCATGCCCACCGGAACGGTGTAAACCTCCAGCGCACCGGCTGCCAGAATCGTCTCCATGGCAAAGCCCAGCTCCTCCGCCGTCATATCATCCACGTTGCACTCTAACTGCAGCACGCTGTCTCCGGCATCTTCCGTCTCACCCAGCATGATCCGGATGCAGTTTGCCTGCTCAAAATCCTTCTTTCCCATGCCGTAACCGATGGCTTCGGTCCGCATCACCGGCATATCTCCGAAACGGGCAGCAAAATGCTTCAGCAGGGCTGCGCCGGTCGGGGTACAAAGCTCGCCCTTCACCGCGCCGCCGTACATCGGCACACCATTTAAAATATAAGCGGTGGCCGGAGCCGGAACCGGGAGAATGCCGTGGGCACAGTGTACATGACCGCATCCCACATGAACCGGAGAAACAATCACCTGATCCGGCGCGATGCGGTGCATCAGCAGACAGACCGCCGTAATGTCTGCGATGGCATCCATGGTTCCCACCTCATGGAAATGGATCTCCGTAACCGGAACGCCGTGAGCGTGACTCTCTGCCTCCGCGATCAGGCCATAAACTGCCATCACATCCTTTTTCACCTGCTCCGGAATGTTTAAATGATCGCATACAATGTGCTCGATGTCATGGAGACTGCTGTGATGATGGTGGTGGGTGTGACCGTCATGCGTGTGCTCATGGTCATGATGGTGATCATGCGCTTCCTGGATGTGCTCGTGGTCATGATGATGATTGTGCGCTTCCTGGATGTGCTCGTGGTCGTGATGATGATCGTGCGCTTCCTGAATGTGCTCGTGGTCATGATGATGATTGTGCTCCTCCTGGATGTGCTCGTGGTCATGATGATGATCGTGCACTCCATGGTCATGGGCCTCATGGCTGTGCTCATGATCATGCGTGTGCTCCTCACTCTCATGATGGTGATGGAACATCTCCTCGGACTCTTCCTCTCCATGCACCTTCACGGTCACATGGGTTCCGCCGATGCCGCATTTGCTCATGGCTTCTCTGCTGAATTCCACACCAGGAATTCCCAGTCCGTTCAGTTCAGCCATAACCGCATCCGGGTCCGGCACAAGCTCTAATAATGCCGCTGTCAGCATATCACCAGCAGCGCCCATTCCACATTCCAGATATAATGTCTTCATATTATAATTCCTCTTCATGGCTGGTCTTTCCCTTCCCAGTCACGCTTTCTCAAATTCTCACTCTTCGCTTTTTGCTCCTGTCATATGATTGATCATGCTTGCCAGATATCCGGCTCCAAATCCGTTATCAATATTCACCACGGAAACTCCGCTGGCGCAGGAGTTTAGCATGGACAACAGTGCTGACACGCCGCCAAAAGACGCACCATAACCTACGCTGGTCGGCACCGCAATGACCGGACAGTCTGCCAGACCGCCGATGACACTGGCCAGCGCCCCCTCCATTCCTGCAATGGCAATAATAACCGATGCGCTCATGATCTCATCCATGTGGGCCAGAAGGCGGTGAAGTCCCGCCACGCCCACATCGTACAGGCGCACCACTTCGTTGCCGTGAGCCTCGGCTGTCAGGGCCGCTTCCTCCGCCACAGGAATGTCAGAGGTTCCTGCGGTTGCCACCACGATCTTCCCCAGCCCGTCTGCTGCCGGTAACCGGCCAATGGTGCCAATCCTTGCATCCTTCCGATAGTCCATCTGCGGGTAAGTCTGCTGAATCACTTCTGCCTTTTCCGCAGAAAGCCGGGTGATCAGAATGGTCTGGACTGCATTTTCCAGCATGGCACCAATGATGCCAACCATCTGCTCCGGTGTCTTTCCTGCACCGTAGATCACCTCAGCCGCGCCCTGGCGAATACCCCGGTGCAGATCAATCTTTGCGTAACCGATATCCTCAAACGGCTCTTTCTTGATGGCAAGCAGCGCGTCATCCACGGAAAGTTCGCCGTTTTTCACTGCCTCTAAAGTCTTTCTGATCTCGCTGTTCATCCGCGTACCTCCAAATCCAGAAGCACAGCCGGATAACTCTTCTTTAACTCATTCAGAACCTCTTCCCGTTTTTCCATGAGAAGCGGAAGCTGGCTGGAAAGGATCTGCAGTCTCGCAGCTCCGTTCGGCATCATGCGGACGCGGAAATCACTGAAACCAAGAGAGAACAGGAAGTTTTCTGCTGCCTCGGTCTTCTGAAGCTTCTCTGCCGTGATCTCGCAGCCGGTCGGAATGCGGGTTGCCAGGCATGCGTAGGACGGCTTATCCCAGGTAAAGAGTCCGCCCTCTTTGGACAATCTGCGGATCTCGGATTTCACCAGACCGCACACTCTCAGCGGAGATTTTACCTGCAGCTCCTGCAGCGCTTTCATGCCCGGACGATCCCCTGCGTCATCGGAAGCATTGGTTCCGTCCAGCAGTACGGTATAACCATCTTCCGCAGCCGCCCTCATGATCATATTGAAAATGACCTTCTTGCAGTAGTAGCAGCGGTTAGACGGGTTGGAAACAACCACCGGATCCGAGAGCACATCTGCCCGCAGCACACGCACCGGCGCCTTTAACTGCTCTGCCAGACGCATGGCATCATCCATCTCAAACTGCGGCTGGAACAGAGCCTTCACATAGTAAGCCTTCACATCCGCGCCGTATTTTATTGCCGCATAAAGTAAATAAGAAGAGTCTACGCCGCCGGAAAAAGCCAGCGCGACCTTCGGATTTTCTTTGAAAAATTCCTGCAGGTTCATAAATGAAAGTCCTCTCTTCCTCAAGGTATTTGTCCCGGATGGCTCAGGCGGTACGCAATTCACGCGCTGCATAAACAACATCCCATCAGGACAGAAAAAAGGCATGCGGCCCCTCTTGAAAGGGCCGTATGCCTTCATGTGCATACATTCGTCTTCTCGTTCTTAAATTTCCTATGTTTTCGTACGCTCAGCGCAGCAAATGCGCAGACCCGCTGAACAGTTACTTATATTCTTATAACCTTCTATTATAAACTTATTTCAACGCGAAGCTTCAGCCTCTGCACGACAGCTTCATACTGCCAGATTGAAAAAATTATAGCATAATGTGATGGGAATTACAAGGATTCGCATCCCAGTGATTATCCTCTCACATGATGTTCCTACATATAAATCGGATAAGCAATGTACATGTAGACGATCGACACAATAATACTGATAATGGAAATCGGAATACCCGGTCGTAAAAAGTCTTTAAATGTATATCCGCCAGGTTCCACTGCCATAGTCGTTGGCGTCATGGAAATCGGAGTTGCAACCGCAATGGTTCCGGCCATACGCAGCGTCATCAGAATTGCCTTCGGATTCATTCCCATGGAAGTTGCAATAGCCAGTGCCACCGGTGTAAACATAATGATTGTGGCAGAGTTCGACATAATATTGGTAATCGGCACAATCACGGCATAGATCAGTAAAATAATAATCAGCGGATTGTGAATGCGGCCAAGCGTATTCTGCATAAATACAACCAAGTAATCTGCTGCTCCGGAAGTGGTCATGGCGTCCGCTACCGGAACCATGCAGGCATACATGAGAATAGAAGTCATCGGAATTGCCCGGTATGCCTCTTTATCTGTTAAAAGTCCGGTTGCAAGAATAATGAAAGATGCGATCAGGGCTGTCATGCCAACAGATATACCAATCTGACTTTCAAAACACATAGCCAGGATCGTGCCAAAGAATACAACCATTGCAACCACACGTTTCCAGGATGGAATTGCTGAATAATCCGGCTCTTTCGCATAAGACGGATCCAGTTCATTATTCGGCTCCTCCGGAAGAAGGTTAAATCCAACGGTAGATAAAAAGACTGCACTGATCACGGTCAGAATGATACAGATTGGAGCCAGTTCGAAAAAGCTCATCGACTGACCATTGCCCAGTTCTTCCAGAACCCCTCGCAGATACAACGTAGAATTCGATCCCACGGTTGTAATACCACCGCCCCAGCAAACGCCTACTGCAATCGGGTACACCAGTTTACATCTGCGGTAATTTGTACTCAGACAGATACCAAGCGTTAACGCAATCAGCAATGCTGCGGAACCGTTATTGGACAGAAATCCTGAGATTAATCCAGAACCCATTACCAGCCAGAATACCAGAATTCGTTCTGACTTCGCCACTTTTTTTAGTAAAATTCCGATTTGGGAAGCAGCGCCCGTTCGAAACATTGCTTCTCCGACAATTGCCAGACCGGCAATGATCATAACATTCTCACTTGCAAAATTCTTGATTGCCGTCTTTCCATCAATAATTCCGGCCAGATACAGCGCCAGGTCTACAAACAGTGCCGTCGCCCCCAGCGGTACAAAACCCGTCATAAATAAAATCAACGCAATCAGCATGACTATTACTACAAATAATGCCGGATTCATAATTGCTTCTATTGCCATTTTTAATCTCCCTTCTCCTTCTTTCGCAATTGCATCTTACTATGTTTGAATGTATAATAAAAACACTTTATTACTTGTGAGGCTGATTATGAACGAACAGGATTTTCAGATGCTTTCTACTCTGAATGAAACACACAATATCACGAAAACTGCCAACCAGTTATACGTGAGCCAGTCCACAATTTCCAAGCGGATTTTCTCCCTGGAGCAGGAACTGGGAATTACACTTCTTGTCCGTACCCAGCGCGGCATCCAGTTTACTCCGGAGGGAGAAAAAGTCCTTTCTTACGCATTGCAGGCTGCAGACAGCCTGAAAACCATGCGCGAGGAACTTGCCGCTGAAAAAGGCATCATTTCCGGTACCTTAAATCTGGGTGTTACCAATAACTATGCCCTTTTCTGTCTGACCGATATGATCGCACCATTTTTACGTGCCTACCCGGAAGTCACTACCAATGTAATTACGGATCACAGCCGGCATATCCATTCCCGTCTGGAAAGCGGAAATCTCGATGTCGGAATTGTCCGCGGGGAACATCACTGGCAGGATCAGGCTGTTCTCTTAAACAGTGAAAACATCTGCGCCATCCGGTGCCAGAAGGACAAAGGCCGTTCCCTTCACGAAATCCCTTATATCGGCCGTCTGACCGATCCGGCTCTGGATCGCAAGATTTCCCGCTGGCTTCACGAAAACCAGTTTGATACCAGCCATATCAAAATCAATGTGGAAAACATCATCACCTGTGTATCCATGGTCGAGCACGGCCTGGGCTGGGCGATTGTTCCCGAAATTGCTCTGGCACGCTTCACCGGAATTGCAGAACCGCTTGTCTATGCTGACGGCACGCCGCTGACGCATCATACCTATCTCATGTATGCAGAAAAGAATCGCGCTCTGCCCCAGGTGGATGCTTTCATCCGCACAATCCTGGAAACATCCGCTGCCTCACGAACAGCTAATTCTGAAAATGCGGAATGATACTGACCGCTTTTGGAAGAACCACCACCTGCTTTGGCGTATAGGACGATAACGTCATGTCCACTGCCGCCTGCAGGTTCGGTGCCCACTCCAGCTTCATTGCCCGGATCCGCTCCGGATCCACATTTTCACTTACAATAATGATTCTGCCTTTTTTCATGGCTCTTGCATATTCAAAGGCTTTATTGGTTCCCACATCGAAGCCTTCCCGGCGGAACCGTTCAATGATCTCATTCGGCGTTTTTCCTTCAATCAGCCATTCCTGGAACATTTCCGGTCCGATGCCGTCTTCCGCGCAGGCTACCAGGATCATGGTGACCTTTCCTGTCTTTTCCGCAAACATCTCTCCCGTTGCCAGCGCTTTCTGTCCCTGATACAAATTGCAGTCTCTCGGCGCTCCGCCCGGGGAAGTAATAATCAGATCTGCCCGCTTATCGCATTCTACAATATTATGCTGGCGACAGACTTTTACGCCTGCCTGATGCGCCAGATCCAGATCTCCGGCTACAACGGCTACATTCTGCTTATGGGTATCCTGGACTGCATTCAGAATGAAACGGACATTTATTTTTTTTGCTGCCTGCAGCGCCACCAGATGGAACGGATTTTCCTCGTACCAGCCAAGGGCCGGTTCATACGGGCGGATCGGCAGGGAATGATGAATCCGCAGCGTCTCCATTCCGGCCACGCCGGGAACAATGCTTTTTCTTCCACCGGAGAAACCTGCTGCCTTATGAGGCGCAATTAGACCCGTCGTAATAATGAAGCTGGCCTCTGCTGCCAGACGGTCCACATAAATCGGCATGCCCGCTTCCGTGTCTCCGATATGTACATTATTGTTATGGCAGTCATGACTCGTAACAGAAATCCGTTTCAGCATTTCTTTCCCAACTAAGATTTCCAGTTCCTCCTGTGTCGGTGCCCGATGACTTCCCGTAGCAATCAGTCCTGTGATCTGGTTATCCGGAACTCCCGCCTGATTCAGACGCTCCACCAGCGCTTTCACCATCTCTGCGTTTGGTCCCGGCCTTGTCTGGTCATTGACGATGATCAGCACATGATCTTTTTCTGTAACCATATCCTCTAAGTTCTGAGTTCCAATCGGATGATCCAGTGCATCCCGGATCAAATCCTCTACCGGCGTTGTAAAATCCGGACATTCCGGATTGACAACCTGTACCGGGATTCCATCTGGTATTTCAGCAGCCTGCAATGTAGTTCCGTAAGGTACTTCTACGTGTGTCATGCGGATCTTTCCTCCTCTCTGAATAATACAGGAAGCTTATTCCGTCCATCCATTGTCAGCACCATCTCTGCATCTGCGTCCGATGCAGCGTTGCAGACCGGCGCCATCAAAGATACTGCTTTATCGCAGACCTGCTGCCGGGTCAGCGGCTGGTCTACACTGCCGGACGCATCGCGGACTATACTGCTGTAGCAGGTTCCGTCTTTCATCTGCATCTGGATCCTGCAGCCCCAGTGATCCGGATATGCTGCCGTAAATTCCTCTGCCGCCCGCACCTGGGTCTTTTTAATCAGTTCCTGCACTCTTGGATCGGTAATCACCTTTACATCCATCTGTTCCAGTGTCACTTTTCCATACAAGACAGCACACGCAACGGTAAATGGCGTGGAGAATTTCGCATTTACCACAGTCCTCGGATCAACGCTTCCCTCACTTAACCCGCACTGCTTGTAGCCAACCAGATAAGTATCTACCGTAATGTGTTCAATCTGCTCCGGATCAATTGCATGATCTTTACAGATTTCCAACGCTGCATCTACGGTACAATGGGTGCTTCTGCAGGATGGATATGGTTTGTTGTCCACTTCCAGGATCTGCCATGTTTCCCCCAGTCCTGCTGTTACCTTTTCCAGTTCCGGCGCTGCTGTCATCAGGGAGAAGAGGCCACCGTCCTCTGCTGTTAAAATGTGCTCCGGGCCAGTCATGCCTGCCTGGGCAAGCAGTGCTGCCTCAACTCCGGACTGTGCTGCCCGTGCGGGATTCAGTGCCTTGCATGTTGCACCGTCCCCCAGAAATGCCCAGGTTCCAAAGCTCTGGGCTCCTGCAAGACCAAGCGCATAGATCATATGCTGCTGATCCAGTCCCAGCAGTTTTCCTGCTGCAGCCGCCGCACCAAAGGTTCCCGCCGTTGCCGTCACATGCCATCCTGCATTCCGGTGTGCTGACACGCCAAATCCCATACCAATCCGGCTCATAACCTCATATCCGCAGATCACAGCTTCCAGAAATGCTTCCCCGGATGCCCCAAGATACTCAGCCATGCACCAGGCCGCCGGAATAACCACCGTTCCGATATGGGTCTTGCTGTTGGTATGAACATCGTCCAGTTCCTGGGTGTGACCCATCATCGCGTTTAAAAATGTGCCGGTTCCGATACCAACGGTTTCTTTGCTGCCCCAGATATGGCACGGACCTCCGGTTCCTTCTTTTTTCTTCCACATTTCTGTTACCCGCTGGATCTGACCTTCCTTTGAAGCTCCCACGGCAGTTCCAACCGTATCCAGTGTGTGAAGCACTGCCGCTTCCTTTACACGTTCCGGAACCACCTGAAGTTTTAACTTTGTAATGAATTCCGCCAGAACAGATAATTCACTCATAACCTTTTTCCTTTCCTCTATACCTACAATATTGGTCGATATATCAGATACGGATTTGCAAATCGTTCTCTTGATTCTCATTATATCTGCTTTTAGTTCAGGCGTAAAATTCATGTTTTTCCTTAAAATTCATTCGTTTTTTTCATGATTAAAATCTGATTAAAACAATTTGGTCATCTTGAACAATCCTCTGTAAAGCAAAAAAGGTATATGACCTGCAAAGAGCCATATACCTCTCATATTTTCGAAATATTTTGTAACTGTTCAGTGCCTTCACAGTCACAATATTTTATCAAATCAGTTTTCCAACCTCTGTCACCACGCCCTCAATGAGCTTCGCCATGCTCAGATCCGTCACACCTACAATATAGTTATCACAGTGGTTCACCGGAACCAGAATGCGCTTGGCCGGGCTCCGGCCCACAGCGGCGGCCATGGCAGCCGTAATCTCTCCGAGCAGCGCATCCGCAATGACAATTCCAATCGGACCGATGATCACATCGGCGCGGCGGCTGCACACGATAACCGGATTTTCTCCCGTTGCTGCCACATCCGCCCCGGCCTTTAACATGGCTGAAGTGGCCAGACTGTTGGTTCCCACCGCAGTGATGTACTGCTTCGGGTAATGTTTCTTTAAAGCGCTGATGATCTGCTTTCCAATGCCGCCGCCCTGCGCGTCAATTACAAGTATATTCATAATGCTGTTGTTCCTTTTATAACTTTAAATCTATTTTATATCTTTTTACAAGTTCTATTTTCTTTTATAACTTTTTACATCTTTTTACAAGTTTACTCTTGAACCTTTAAAGCCTTTTCCAACTCCTCCACCACAATCTTCATTGCCTTGATCCGGGCGTATTTTTTGTCTACAGACTCCAGAATATGCCACGGCGCGTAGGTGGTGCTGGTTTTAGCGATCATCTCATTCACGGCCTGCTCATACCGGTCCCACTTGTCACGGTTTCGCCAGTCCTCCTCTGTGATCTTCCACTGTTTTTCCGGAGTATTCTGGCGCTCAGTGAAGCGTTCCAGCTGGGTATCCTTGTCGATCTGTACCCAGAATTTGATGATGACAGCGCCCCAGTCATGAAGCTCCTTCTCGAATTCATTGATCTCATGATAGGCGCGCTTCCAGTCGTTCTCACCGCAGAACCCTTCCAGCCGCTCTACCATCACACGGCCGTACCAGGTCCGGTCAAAAATGGCAATGTGACCGGTCTTCGGAAGCCTGGTCCAGAATCGCCACAGATAATGCCTTGCCTTCTCATGGGGTTCCGGGCTTGCAATGGGATGTACCTCGTACCCGCGCGGATCCAGTGCGCTGGTAATACGCTTGATATTTCCGCCTTTCCCGGCTGCATCCCAGCCCTCATAGGCAATGATGACCGGAATCTTCTTGCGGTACAGGCGGTTATGCAGATCCCTCAGCCTCTGCCGCAGCTGTTTCAGCTCTTTTTTATAATCCGCTTCCGGAATCGTCTTATCCAGCGGAATCTCAGAAAGCAGCGGCATCCGCTCCAGCGGGAATACATTCTGAAGAAGCGGAACCGCCATCTGGCTGTTGCTGAGGGCAATGTCGATTCCCTGGGTCAGAATCTCCAGGATCTGGAGCTCTCTCCATTTTCGGGCCCCCGCGTCAATGATATACCAGGGTGCCGATGGCTGGTTTGTCTGTTTCAGATAATCGGAAAATACATCCTGGCATTTCTCATAATGAGCGTGCTGCCACAAGTCATAATTCCCAACCCGCCAGGCCGTGTCCTTCCCGCCTGCCAGACGGCTGATTCGTTTTCCCTGTTCCTTTTTTGAAATGTTTAAGAACAGCTTCACTACCAGATAGCCATTATCCGTAAGCTGGCGCTCAAACCGCTGCACGCTTTCAATCCGTTTCGCATACTCTTTCTCAGAGAGTTCGCCCTGCAGATAGCCCGATGTCAGCTCGCCCATCCAGCCAGAATCCAGAAATACAAATTTTCCTGCTTCCGGAATTTTCGCGAAATGACGATACAAAAACGGCTTTCTGGCATCCTCCTCCGTTTTCTTCTCCATATCAAAGACTTTGAAAAAGCGCGGATCAATATTCTGGATCATGCGGCCGATGCTGGAACCCTTGCCGGAGGTTCCCCAGCCTTCCACCAGTACCAGCACCGGAACCTTTTTCTCCTTCATCTGGAGCTGCTGTACCGCCAGCTTTTCCCTGGCCGCCTGAAGTCTGCTTTTCAGTTCCTGTTCTTCCGGCATCTCGGCCGGGATC
>CAVIRL010000070.1:0-3167 GCA_963645005.1 Prevotella sp. P5-108 | reverse complement strand
CTCAGCATAAAACCCTCTCTTTCTTCCGTGTTCATGACCATACATATCTGTTATGTTTAGGATATCACGAAACCCTCATTCCTACAAGGATGATCCCTTCTGCCTGACTGCAGAATTTCTCTGTTGAATTTCTCTGCAGAATCTCTCTGTAAAATCTCGTAACTGTTCAGTACCTTCGCAGTCACGGGCAAAAATCCCATAAAACGTCCAAAAGCGCATTGCCAATATAGACAATGCGCCAGGAAAATCATACTGTGACAGAAGGTTTCTTCCTTCTTAATTTCTTAACCTCTGGAAGCTGTTCCGGCTTTGATCGTATAGGTGATCTTAAATAAATCGGCAGCTCCATTCGCCCAGTCTGCCTCAAAGGCACCAACCTTGCCGCCGGAGAAGGTAATACCCAGTTTGTTGTTCGAACCGGATTCGATTACCCAGTCTGCTTCATCAAATACCTGTGGTCTTGCTCCTGTTTTCCCTTGCAGCTGAACTGAACTACTACTATTTTCAGCCTGCATTTGTAATCTTATTTTCTTACCAATCACCTCATCTTCATTCGTAACAAACTCATACCCCTCCGCAATATCACTAACCTTAATCTCGCTGACATGAATCGGCACCACGCTGTTGTTCGTAATTCCGTATCCCTCCGGTGTGATAAACTCTCCTGTACTCCGCACCGCAAAGGTAATGCTGAGCGGTACTGTCGCAGAAAGCTGTGATACATCCTTCGTATAAACCACCTTTACCTGAGTCGATGCGGTTCCGGACTCAAATTCATTGCTGCTTGCCGTGTCAACAGCCTGTCCCTGCTGCGCTTCTCCTGCCGCATATGCAGTCATACTCATGCTTGCCGCCATCAGCAGCGCCGGAATCACCATTTTCATCTTCTTCATACTCGTTCTCCTTTGATTTGATTTTTATAATACAGTTTACGGGTTACCTCTTAAGAACCAGCCACGATCGTAATTTGGGCTGCCGCCTGTCCGGCCTGCGATAAATCTTCCGTATGGTAGGCCGTGAACAGAGCGGTTGCGGAATAAGTTCCCGCCGGAAGCGGCCGATTTAGTCTCACATACTCCAGGTACTGACCAGGAGCCAGACCGGCGGACTCATAAATTGGTTCGTCCTCCCCATCCAATGTGATGGATACTGTCATGTTATGATGATTCGCGGCTATATTCTCAATCCGTGCCATCGCTTCATCGCCATTTTCCTCAACCGTCACAACCGAAGCAATAGAAATATTAAACATGCCTTCCTCAACTACTTTGTTCAGTTCCGCCTGTATTTCCTCCTCCGAACGTCCCGGCAGGGTTCCCGTCTTTGCACTGGGATCAAAGAAATCGGTAACTGCCACTTCTTTCTTGTCCGTCGGCGACACCGTGCACCTGCTCAGAAGCCAAAGCAGAAAAAGGATCAGAAGTATTATCAGAATTCTTCTGATCCACTTCCTGCATGTTTCATTTTCCCTGTTGTCCCCGTTCTTACTTCCCCTGTCATTTTCCTTGAATTGCCTCATCCTTCTCCCCCTTTATGATGTTTCCAGACCTCTTACCGTATAAGTCACGATTGCAACTGCCGCTTCTTCCTCTGCGTCCAGACTTCTGTCCAGCGAATTTCCATTTAATGCAAATTCCCAGTTCAATTCCAGTTCTTCTCCTGCCTCCAGAATCAGCCCATCCGTCTCCAGGTTCCATGTCATACCCGCATCATCGTCAATGTCCATCGCCGGTTCCTGTTCAAACATGCAGGATAGATCATCTCCCAGTGTCAGCCTTACGCATGGCTTTTTTCTGTCCCATTCCGTAAAAATATCATCAGCATCCCGTTCATCCTCTGTCTGCCAGGCAAATGTAACCGCCGTCAGCAAAACCGCGCTCTCGCCGTGATTTTCCAGACTTCCCCCTGCCGCTGTGCAGCTGCCGTCTGAGTTAACCACAATCCGCATCTGTGTTGGCACCACCACGGAAATCTGAGGCGGATAGGATAATTCCTGAAATTCAGCATTGCTCACAGAAGCTATGAGGGACAAATCATCCAGAAGCGGTTCTTCCTCCAAATACCATTCCTCTTGCTCTGAATCTTCCTCTGAATCTTCCTCCGAATCATCCGCTGAATCATCCGCTGCATCATCCTCCGGGATTTCTTCTGCTAATCCCGCCAGATTGTCTTTTGAAATTTTTTCTGATTCCGCCGAAGCTTCCTCAGCGTCTGACACCGTAGCAATTTCAGCTATCTTTCCGTTTGCAGATGCATTGCTCACCGTGCTGACGCCTGCAGCAGCCTGCATATCCGTTTCCGCAAGGCCGGCAGCGAATGC
The DNA here is from genome assembly GCA_963645005.1 of Prevotella sp. P5-108. Lineage (GTDB taxonomy): Bacteria > Bacillota > Clostridia > Lachnospirales > Lachnospiraceae > Brotaphodocola. The sequence goes on along the minus strand of CAVIRL010000070.1, from coordinate 847 downwards.
CATAACAAAGGTCACTCGCAAGATACAAGCCAGCACCGTCATCAGAATTAAAAGCCGCGCCGCTTTCCGGGTGCCGGCATACACAATGTGCAATCCCTTCCCCCCTTTGTTTCCATTTCCTGTTACTATTACCATTGTTTGCAACTGTTCAGAGCCAGGCGAAATTTCATAAATCAGATGTGAAATGCTTGCATTTCTAAGGCTGATTTTGAACAGTTACCATTATTTTGTGATTGGAAAAAATCGAACCAGGCATGGTGCTCAGCCCACAGCCTGTCCACTTGAAATAAAAGACCCGCAGATTCATTGCGGTTATTTTAGATTACAGGGTCGATAAGAATATCGACCCTGATATAATTTCGTTTATTATACCTGTTTTCATTGGGAATAGCAAGCCTGCTGCCGCTCAAATCCTGTCTGAAATTCCCCGGATTGTGACAACAGTTCATGAACTCCATTTTCATATCATTACAATTTGATCGGACAAGTGATGAATGATTTCATCCGTACTGAGATTTCTACTGCGAAGCATGGTCATCGAAAATCTGATCCAGGGTATGCAAAATAACATCAATACTTATTGGCTTCGATATATGTGCATTCATTCCTGCCTTGAATGCTTTCTGTTTATCTTCCTCAAAAGCATTCGCTGTCATGGCGATGATCGGAATGTTGGCCTTTCTGTTATTGCTTATCGTCCGGATTTCCCTGGTTGCCGTATATCCATCCATTTTCGGCATCTGGATATCCATTAAAATCAAATCATACGCAGTTTCATCTGCCTCATTGATTCTTTCCACCGCATCTGTTCCATCCTCTACAGAATCTACAACAAGACCGGCTTCCT
>CAVIRL010000069.1:0-13956 GCA_963645005.1 Prevotella sp. P5-108 | reverse complement strand
CGTTTCCATTTCCCGGCATCTTTGTTGCCGTATATATCAAAAGATTCCTGCAGCGCATCCGCTGATTCCATGACAGTCAGATTCCAGCTACCAAACACCCTGCGAAGATAGTCTGAAAAACCGGCCTTTTCCACGCTTCCTGCCGTTAAAATATCCACCTCGCCCAGGGTCTTCCCATTCAGTTCATAGCGCAACACTCCGGCTTTCTCCCCTTCGGTTACCGGCGATTCCACGGAATCCGGCAGCATCAGCTTCTTCTCCATGAAAGAAAAATCCTCCCCGCCAAGTCCCAGATAGGAAAATCCTCCCGCGTACCGAAGCGGCACGGAAGGCTCCACGCCATCGGTCACTTCCATCTCCGGCAGCACCGGCATCTCCTGATCTTCATAGAGTTTACAGTTTGTGTATCCGTAATTCAGCAGCGTCTGGGCATCCGCAAAGCGGGCCTTGTAATTCGGTGCCGCCATAATAGCCGCGATCAGCCGCACACCATCTTTTTCAGCCGTAGCGGACAGGCAGTATTTCGCCAGGGATGTGGAACCGGTTTTCAGACCGGTCACCTTGAAATTCGCTGCCATTTTCAGAAGCTTGTTGGTATTGGAAAGCCCGAATTCTTTGCTCCCCTGCCTTGTCACGTGAGTAATGTTCTCCATCCAGATGGTGGAATAGTTGTGGATCTGCGGATACTTTGTGATCAATTCCCGGGACATGATGGCGATATCCCGGGCTGTGGTAAGATGCTCCGGGGATTCCGTCAGTCCACAGCAATCCACGAAACGGGTCCCTGTCATGCCAAGTCCCTTTGCCCGCTCATTCATGCTCTGTACAAAGGCCTCCTCGGAACCCGCTATATATTCTGCCATCGCCACCGATGCGTCATTGCCCGATGCGATGACAATGCACTTGATCAGGGTCTCTACTGTCTGAATTTCCCCTTCCTCCAGAAATACCTGGGAACCGCCCATGGATTTTGCATGGGCACTGGTCACTACCTCATCGCTTAAACGGATCTTCCCTGCGTCAATGGCATCAAAGATCAGGATCAGAGTCATGATCTTTGTGATGCTGGCAGGGCTTCTCTGCTCATCCGCGTCCTTTTCGTAAATGATCTGCCCGGTAGACGCCTCCATCAGGACTGCGCTTGGCGCCTGTATCTGCACAGAGGAAGTACCGGACGGACTCGCCTGCTCCGCCGGACTCTGCTCCGTCCGACCCTGGCTTTCCTGCTCCGTCAGGCTCCGTTCCGTCCGACCCTGGCTTTCCTGCTCCGTCAGGCTCCGTTCCGTCGGTCCTTGGATTCCCCGCTCCGTCAGGCTCTGCTCCATCCGCAACTGGATTTCCTGCTCCGCTGGACTCTGCTCCGTCTGCCACCCTATCATATGCTCCTGCCCTGCCCAGGCAACCGGAGCCGTAAGATTTACCAGCAAGCTGACACACACAGACATCACGGCCTGTTTCCTCATTTTCCTCACGTTTTTCCCTCTCATTACTGCGCAAACAGCAATCTCTTTTACTGCAATCTATGGCTATTTCCCCGGTTCTATGCTATGATGGAATCATGATTAATTGTAACTGTTCAGTACCTTCACAGTTACATTAAATTTACATAAAGGGGTTCTACTATATGCATGAATACTATTCAGGCAGGTCTTACAGCCACAGACGGCGCCGCTCCAGGCTTCCCCGTTTTCTGGCTGTCGCAGCCTGCATTATACTCATCGGTGCACTTTGCACCGGCCTTTTTTTCCTAAGGAAATACCAGCATCACGACAGCCAGCCTGGAAGCACCGATGGCATCGTCATTTCCACAGAATCCGGCAACACCGAAGCGCCCACCGAGGGAGACGGCTTTGTCATGCCGGACACACCGGCCGCAGACCTTCTCCACCAGGCTTACCTTCTGGCCTCCGGCTATGACTACGATGCTGCCATTGAACTGCTGAAGGGTTCCGAAGAATTTGCTTCCGACCCGGAAGTCATTTCCGCCATTGCCGAATATGAATCCACCAAGGCAACACTGGTCCGCACCCCCATCAGCAAGATTACCCACGTATTCTTCCATACGCTGATTGCGGATCCGTCCAAAGCCTTCGATGGTGACTCGGATCAGGATGGCTACAATCAGGTCATGACCACCATCGACGAATTCAACAAGATCCTGGAGATCATGTACGAGAAGGGTTACGTCCTGGTGAAGCTCCACGATATGGCATACGAGACAACCGATGAAAACGGAAACACTGTCATGAAAGCCGGAGACATCATGCTCCCGCCGGGCAAGATTCCCTTCGTCATGTCCCAGGATGACCTCTGCTACTACCCATACATGAAGGGAGACGGCTTTGCAGACCGCATCATCATTGGAGAAGACGGAAAGCCCACCTGCCAGATGACTCTGGATGACGGTACAGTCACCACCGGAGATTACGATCTGGTTCCGATCCTGGAAAAATTCTGTGAACATCATCCTGACTTTTCCTACAAAGGAGCACGGGCAGTTCTGGCCTTCACCGGCTACGAGGGTATCCTCGGCTACCGCACCGCCTCTTCCTATGCTGATTCCGAAACCTACGAGCAGGACCGCCAGGCGGCTGCAGAAGTAGCCCAGTGCCTGCGGGACAATGGCTGGGAACTGGCCTCCCACAGTTGGGGGCACCTGGATCTCGGCACGGTGGAATGGGACCGTTTCCAGACTGACACCGACAAGTGGGAATCTGAGGTGGAATCCCTGATCGGCCCCACCGACATCATCCTGTTCCCATTTGGAGCAGATGTGGGCGACTGGCACCCGTATACCATGGAGAATGAACGGTTCCGCTATCTTTACAGTGTCGGCTTCCGCTACTTCTGCAATGTCGATTCCAGCCAGTACTGGGTACAGCTTGGCGATGATTACCTGCGCCAGGGCCGCAGAAACCTTGACGGTTACCGCATGTGGAAAGATATGACTGCAGAATCTGAAGGACGTTCCCGCAAGCTGGAGGACCTGTTCCGCGCAGAGGATGTCTTTGACAAATCGAGACCGACTCCGGTTCCGGAAATGTAGACAGGCTTGCTGTCATATAAAAAGCTGCAGATGGATTTACTCACCTGCAGCTTTTCTTATCTTCGTTTTCTCTCTTTTCAATTTTGGTTCGGGTGTCAAAACACCCGAACTTTTGGTTACACGAATTGTTCCGTGCTTCGCACTCCCACAATTCTACTTCAATTCGGATTCTCGCGGGGCTTTCGCCCCACTACATCCTCATTGAAGTGCGTGTCATAAAGTCATTCCTCCACCGACATGCAAGCATGTCGTGGACTCAGACTTTTGACACTGTAACCAATTTTCCAAAAAACAGATAATATACCGCGAACAGCACCGTCGTTGTGATCCAGGTCAGCGGATAGCTGAACATAATGGTGTAGATATCGCGCTTTAACGGCACCGCGATCAGGATCCAGCCTACACGCAGTACACAGACGCCAAGCAGACTGATGATCATGGGCCACCAGCAATCTCCCACACCCCGCAGAGCACCGGACAGGATCTCAATGGCCACATACTCCACATACATGGGCGCCAGATAACGCATCATGGCAATACCGATGGCAATGACATCCCGGTCTGTGGTAAACAGCTCATATCCGTACACGCCATAGCGGTAAATGAGAAACGACATGCCAAGGGATGCCAGAATAGTCATGACCATGCAGGTCCGCACGCCGCGGTGCACCCGGTCCATCTTTCCGGCACCATAGTTCTGTCCCACAAAGGTGGTTATAGAAATGCCAAACGCATTGATCATCATCCAGAATACGGAATCCAGCTTGCTGTATGCCGCCCACGCCGCCACGGTATTGGTTCCCAGAGAATTGATGCCTGCCTGGATGATGACATTGGACAGTCCGTACATTACGGACTGCATCCCTGCCGGAAACCCGATGCGGATGATGCGCTTTAACATCCGCCCGTCCAGGCAGAGTTCCTTCAGCACAAGGCGGTGCATGTCCTTTGTGCGCATCAGGCAGGTCACCACCAGAAATGCACTGAAAAGCTGGGAAAGGATCGTTGCCAGCGCCGCTCCGACAACTCCAAGCTGCAAACCTACCACCAGCGCAATATCCAGCGCAATGTTGACCAGACAGCTTGCCGCCAGGAAATACAACGGCCGCCTGGAATCTCCCACCGCCCGCAGAATCGCTGCTCCCACGTTATAAACCAGATTAGCGACCATGCCTGCGAAATAAATCCGCAGATAAATCACAGAAAGCCCCAACACATCCTTCGGTGTTCCCATGGCTTCCAGCATAAACGGTGCCAGTCCGATTCCCGCAAACATCAGCACAATGCCGGAAAGAATGCTGAACATCAATGCCGTGTGTACCGCATAGCCCACCATCTCCGGCCGCTTCGCCCCATAATACTGGGACACGATCACCGATGCGCCGGATGACAAACCCACGAAAAAGCCTACAATCAGCTGTATCAGCATACTGGTGGAGCCACCCACTGCCGACAATGCTTCTTTTCCTACAAACCGCCCCACGACCATAGCATCTGCCGCATTATAAAGCTGCTGAAAAAAGGTTCCAAACAGGATCGGGAAGAAAAAGAACAATAGCTGCTGCCAGATGATTCCCTCCGTGATCCGGTTCCCCTTTGATTTTTCTTTTGTCATGCACCAAACCTCCCCCTGCTGTCCTTTCATGATAACGTATTTTCAATTTTCCGTCAATTCCTACCCTTTTTCTGATTATTCCCGTACGACCGGACAGATGGCTCAAAAACCCCCGTAATATTCACTTTTTTCCAAGACGTAATCGAAAATTAAAAATATCTTAAAGCTTTTTTGTCCCGTACTTGCTATAATGACAGAACGATTAATTGGGAGAATTATGATGCAAAAATACCGTAAATTTCTGGTTCTTCTGTTCCTGACAACTGCGGCAGTCAGTGTTGCCGGATGCGGTGTTTCCGAAAAAGAGACAACCGACAGTACCACCGGCACCCAGGTCGACAGCCTGCAGACAACGGAAGCGCCCACTCATATGGTCCTGATCAATGACATTTATTACTACGATGCGGACCGGACCGTTTTCAGCATTCCGAATCACACAGACGGCACCATCCAGTCTGTGACCGCTTCCCAGGACACCAGACCACAAAAGAATAAAGAGGCGAATTTTGACTGCCAGGGAGCTTCTTACTGTATTCTCGCCGACGGCGCCGCTGCCGTGCAGACTGATGAGACTTCTGGCACATACGAGCTCTTTCTGGCCGATGACACTGTCGAATTCCAGGGTGTCTTCAAAAAGAAAAAGGAGCTTTCCAGTGATACCCTGAAATGGCTGAACTTTTATTACAGTCTCTCAGAAGCAGACCGCAATGCCCTTTCCATGATCCCGTCCGAATTTGCCGGACAGATCCCGGGCGTCAGCGCCTCTGTCACGGAAACCGATGCCTCCGGGACCTCTTATCTGGAGGCCCTCACTCAGGAAGAGCTGGATGAAACGGAGGCTCTGGCCCAGTATTATTTTACAGAGGAAGTTACCTCCTTTGAAGGCGTTGACCAGATCTATCCTGCTGATTCTTCCGATCCGCAGTACCACAACAGCGGCATTGAAGATGATTACGGTCCCGGCAACATCATCATCTACCGGGTTCTGACCAATCTGGACCGCCGCGACGGTAACCCATTCCGCTACATCAGCATCGCAAGAAAGTCCAAGTCCGACAACTGGAAGATCATCAACAGCGGATTTTAAAACTTTTTTATTGTAACTGTTCAGTACCTTCACAGTCACAGGCACCCTGAAAAAGTCCACAGAAACCGGCATTTGCGCCAGCTTCCGTGGACTTCTGCTATCTTTGTTCGTAACTGTGAAGGTACTGAAAACAGTTTCTTCTGTTCTTTATTCTTTCATCCGGTATCCTACCCCGATCTCGGTAAAGATATAGTGGGGTTCTGCCGGGTTGCTCTCCAGCTTCCGGCGGATATTCGCCATATTTACGCGGAGGATCTGATTATCGGTGTCTGCATAGGGCCCCCAGATTTCCTTCAGGATAAAATCATAGGTCAGCACCTTTCCCGCATTTTTTGCCAGCAAGGACACCAGCTTATACTCGATCTGGGTCAGATGGATATCTTCCCCATTCAAGGTTACCACCCGCTTATCAAAATCAATAACCAGGCCATCCCTGGAATAGACCGTCTCGCGCGGCCCGGTGCTTGCCACCTGGGCATTGTGGCGCAGAGCGGTGCGGATGCGGGCCAGTAGCTCCTCTGAACCAAATGGCTTCGTTATGTAATCGTCTGCACCCATATCAAGAGCCTGCACCTTCTCACCCTCCTGGGTTCTTGCCGAGATGACAATGATCGGAACTGCTGAAAAACCGCGCACACGCTCCAGAACCTCACTGCCGTCAATATCAGGCAGCCCCAGATCCAGAAGAATCAGATCCGGATGATGGGAGGTACACAAAGAAAGTCCTGACATTCCATTCATAGCGCGCAAAGCCTTGTAACCATTCGATATCACGATCGTCTCAATGTAATTTCCAATGTTTTTTTCATCCTCAATGATCAGAATTACCTGTTTATTTGTCATGTTCTTCATCCTCTTCCAATGGTAATGTGAAAATAAATTCGGCTCCCTTTAAGCGGTTGGCCGCCTCAATGGTTCCGTTGTGGGCATTGATAATGGTCTTACAGATAGTCAGGCCGATTCCCATTCCTTTATGAGAATCCCCGCTGGCATTGGGTTCGATCCCGGCTCCGTCAAAGATGGTTTTCAGTCGGTCCGGATCAATGCCCTTTCCGTAATCCCGGATGTGGAACGCCACATAATCATCCCTCTTCTCCACATAAAACTCGATGGGCTCATCCGTTCCCGAATGATACACCGCATTTTCCAGCAGATTGATGATGACCTGCTCAATGAGTGTCGCGTCCATAGGAACCATGAGAAACTCGTCCGGGATCTTGACGTCTACCTTGCCCTGTGGCAGACGCTTATGGAAGCGCTGCACCGCCTCTGCCACTACTTCCTCCAGCGGCTCAGGCGAAGTATTTACGTGAGTATCTCCCACCCGGATTCGGGTGACAGAAAGCAGATTCTCTACCATGTTCAGCAGCCAGTTGGCATCCTCCCGGATTCCCTCCAGCAATTCCCGGCGCTTTGCCTCTGTGATTTCCGGGCTGTCACTCAGTGCTGTGTCCGCCAGACCGATGATACTGGTCAGCGGCGTTCTCAGATCGTGGGAAACCGCCCGCAGGAGGTTCGCCCTCATGGTTTCCTTCTCAGCTTCTACCAGCATTTTCTCCCGCTCGTTTAAGATCCTGCTCTGCTCCTTAAAACGGGTCGTTGTCGTACTGGTGATCGAAGATACCAGCATCATGCCAAGGAAAGTAACCGGATATCCGTCTATGGAAAAATTAAAGTTCATATACGGATAGGTAAATACATAGTTTACAAAAAACACACCAAACAGGGATGCAATGATGCCGGTAATGTAACCGGTCGTATAACGCGCCACCAGCATAACTGCCAGCACATAAATAATGGGCACGCTGGTGGAATTCTTGCTGAAATGGAAAAATGCCTGGGCCATAACAGTGGAGATTCCCATGATCAGAAGCGCGGTCAGCACATTATGTACGATTATCTTCCGAAGATTCGGATGTTCTTTCTCTGTTTTTTTCTGCTTTCTTTTCTCTTTTTCTTTTCCTGTATCGCTCATAAAGCTTCCCCCGAAGATTCAAAAATGGGAGCGGAAAATATTCCGTTCCCATTTATTTTACACTAAAAAGAATGCAGTGTATAGTTTTTCGAATGTCGTGCACGAATTCCTTAACGATCCCTTTACGGCAGTCTTATTTGTTGTAATTTACGATCGCACCAAAATCCGGTTTTAAAGATGCGCCGCCTACCAGTCCTCCGTCGATGTCTGCCTGTGCAAACAGCTCCGGTGCGCTTGCTGCGGATACGGAACCGCCATACTGGATGCGGATGGCTGCTGCAGTTGCCTCATCGTAAATCTCACCGATGCATGCACGGATGGCTGCACATACTTCCTGTGCCTGTTCGGTAGTAGCAACCTTGCCGGTACCGATGGCCCAAATCGGCTCGTAAGCGATAACTGCAGTCTTTGCCTGATCTGCAGTTACGTTTAAGAATGCTACCTTGATCTGCTGGCGGATCCAGTCGATGGTGATGCCCTGCTCTCTCTGGGTCAGGCTCTCACCACAGCAGATGATCGGAGTCAGACCGTGCTCAAATGCCTTGAGGACTTTCTTGTTAACGGTCTCGTTTGTCTCTGCAAAGTACTCTCTTCTCTCAGAGTGACCGATGATGACATATTTCACGCCTGCATCGGTTAACATATTCGGTGAAATTTCGCCGGTATAAGCGCCTTTCTCCTCGAAATACATATTCTCAGCACCAATCTGAATGTTGGTTCCCTTTGCTGCTTCCATAACCGGGATGATATCGATAGCCGGAACGCAGAAGACAACGTCAACTTCATCGTTCTGTACAAGTGGTTTTAATGTGTTGATCAGGGCAACTGCCTCGGAAGGAGTCATGTTCATCTTCCAGTTGCCTGCGATGATTTTTTTTCTGGACATAATATAGTATCCTCCTGATTCATTTGGTAGCTTCCTCGCACTAAATTCGTGCTGCGCCTTCGGCTTGCACTCATTACCTGTGGTAACTTCCCCTTTCTAAGCTCGTGCTGCGCCTTTGGCTTGCACTTGCTAAGTGCGGGGAAGTAAGTTCGCACTAAATTCGTGCTGCGCCTTCGGCTTGCACTCATTAAGTGCTCACTTATCGTCTGCTGCTGCTACGCCCGGAAGGGATTTGCCTTCTAAGAACTCCAGGGATGCGCCGCCGCCGGTGGAAATGTGGCTCATCTTGTCTGCGAAGCCGAGCTGGTTAACTGCTGCTGCGGAGTCACCGCCGCCGATGATGGTGGTTGCGTCGGTCTCAGCCAGAGCTTTTGCTACTGCGATGGTACCTGCTGCAAGGGTCGGGTTCTCGAATACGCCCATCGGTCCGTTCCATACAACGGTCTTCGCACTCTTTACAGCCTCTGCGTACAGTTTTGCGGTCTCGGTGCCGATGTCCAGGCCCATCATGTCAGCCGGGATCTGGTCTGCTGCTACGTTCTGAACCTCGATCGGTGCGTCGATCGGATCCGGGAAAGCTGCTGCGACGGCTGCGTCTACCGGAAGCAGGAGCTTCTTGCCAAGCTTCTCGGCCTTCTCCAGCATCTCCTTGCAGTATTCTAATTTGGTATCGTCCACCAGGGATTTACCAATTTCTTTGCCTTCTGCCTTTAAGAAGGTGAAGGCCATGCCGCCGCCGATGATCAGGGTGTCACATTTCTCAAGCAGGTTGGAGATTACATTCAGCTTATCTGCAACCTTTGCGCCACCCAGGATTGCTACGAACGGTCTTACCGGGTTCTCAACTGCGTTGCCCAGGAAGTCGATCTCTTTCTGCATCAGGTAGCCAACTGCGTTGGTGCCGCCCTTTGCGGTGATGAATTTGGTTACGCCCTCAACGGAAGCATGGGCTCTGTGGGAGGAACCAAATGCGTCACATACATAGTCGTCTGCCAGTTCAGCCAGCTCTTTGCTGAACTGCTCACCATTCTTGGTCTCTTCTGCGCCGCGGAAACGGGTGTTCTGAAGCAGAACAACATCGCCCTCCTTCATTGCCTCTACAGCCTTGGTAGCTGCTTCGCCGGTTACGTTGTAATCGGATACGAATACAACATCCTTGTCCAGTTTCTCAGACAGGCGTGCCGCAACCGGAGCCAGGGACTCACCCTCGTTCGGACCATTTTTTACTTTGCCTAAGTGGGAGCAGAGAATGACTTTTGCGCCCTCTCCGATCAGCTTCTGAATGGTCGGCAGTGCAGCCACGATACGGGTCTCATCGGTGATGACACCATTCTTTAACGGTACATTGAAGTCGCAGCGTACCAGAACTCTTTTTCCTTTTAAATTTTTCAGATCGTCAACACTTTTCTTGTTTAACATAGAGGTTGTCCCCTTTCTTTGTATACAATTGTTTACAGAAATAGCATCCGGCTTGACAGATTCTCATGCCAAAGCGCGGCTGCTTTTGCAACGATTTTCCCTTGCGCCGATTGCACATCCTGCAGAGAACTTTTTTGTACATAAAATGAATTTTCTATGTACAGAAAAGGGTCCGGTCCACACGTGACCGGACCCTTGTGGAGTCTTTTGTAAGTTTTTTAAACTTATGCTAACTCTGCGAAATACTTAATGGTGCGAACCATCTGGCTGGTGTAGGAGTTCTCGTTGTCGTACCATGAAACAACCTGAACCTCGTACAGATCATCTGCGATCTGAGCTACCATGGTCTGGGTTGCATCGAACAGAGAACCATATCTCATACCGATAACATCGGAAGAAACGATCGGATCCTCGTTGTAGCCGAAGGACTCGCTTGCTGCTGCCTTCATAGCTGCGTTGATGTCCTCTTTGGTAACGCCAGCTTTCTTAACAACTGCGGTTAAGATGGTGGTGGAACCGGTCGGTACCGGAACACGCTGTGCGGAACCGATGAGCTTGCCGTTCAGTTCCGGGATAACCAGGCCGATTGCTTTTGCAGCACCGGTGGAGTTCGGAACGATGTTGGCAGCGCCTGCTCTTGCTCTTCTTAAATCACCTTTTCTGTGCGGGCCGTCCAGGATCATCTGGTCGCCGGTGTAAGCGTGAATGGTGCTCATGATACCGGACTGGATCGGAGCGTAATCATTCAGTGCTTTTGCCATAGGAGCCAGGCAGTTGGTAGTGCAGGATGCTGCGGAAATGATGGTATCATCTGCAGTCAGGGTGTTCTCATTTACGCTGTAAACAATGGTCTTTAAGTCGTTGCCTGCCGGAGCGGAGATAACAACTTTCTTTGCACCTGCGTCAATGTGCGCCTGTGCTTTCTCTTTGGAGGTATAGAAACCAGTACACTCTAATACTACATCTACGCCAATCTCTCCCCACGGAAGATCAGCAGCCTTAGCCTCTTTGTAGATGGTGATCTTCTTGCCGTCTACAGTGATGGAATCCTCTCCAGCCTCTACGGTGTGCTTGCCCTCACCAATGTGGCCTGCATATCCGCCCTGTGCGGTATCGTATTTTAATAAGTGCGCTAACATCTTCGGATCGGTTAAGTCGTTGATTGCTACTACCTCATAACCCTCTGCGCCAAACATCTGTCTGAATGCCAGACGGCCGATACGACCAAAACCATTGATTGCTACTTTAACTGCCATGATTAATTCCTCCTAGATTGTTAAAAATATGATGATTGTTAAAAACTCATCAACCTAGTTCTTATTGTACCTAATAATGCCTAAAATAGCAAGCCTTTTTTTGCCATATTGACAAAAAGCCTTTGATTATCGTCTGGTTTTTGTCAAAGAAGCCCTCCGGAGACCTGCTCCGAAGGGCTTTCTTTTGTGCTTTGTATACAGAAAACACAAAAAACCTGTATTTTCATGTATCATTATGTCATTTTCTACATCTCATCCTTTACATATCCGGCCAGATTATAGGCATGGTCGGATACACGCTCCAGGTTGCTGATGATATCCAGGAATACCACTCCGGCTGAAGCCTTGCATTCTCCCGCGGAAAGGCGTTCGATATGCTTTTCGCGAAGCTCCTCCTCCTGGCTGTCAACGTCGTCTTCATACTGGCTGACCTTGCGCACAGCCTCCATGTTGCCGTTCTGTCTCGCGTCAATGGCATACTGAAAGGATTTTAATACGCTGTCGCTGATGGATTTTAAATCATCCGAGCCGGTGGTGGAGAACTGAAGTCCATGCTCTACCATGTACTGTGCCTGCTCTGCCAGATTTTCCGCATGATCACCGATACGTTCGATATCGCTGACACTGTAGAACAGGTTGTTTACAACCTTCTTCTGTTTCTCCGTTAAGGAAAGGTTATCTACCTTAATAAGGTACTCGGTCAGCATCTTCTCCATATTATTAATGGTCTGCTCGGTCTTGAATACGGTTTCCACCTCGTCGGAGTTCACGGTCAGCACCGCATCAATGGCACGGACCACATTCTCGTAGGTGATCTGACCCATATGGACAACCTCAAGGGCTGCGGTCTCCACAGCAAAGGCCGGAGACTCAAAGATACGCTCATCCAGATGTTTGAGAGTCGCTGCAGTTTCCTCATCTTCTTCTGCCACCGGCTCCTCATTTTTCTTTTCCTTCACGACAATACCGGAAATCTTAACCAGCACATCTGCAAACGGGAACAACAGTGTTGTCATGGACAAATTGAAAAATGTATGGAAGATGGAAATCTGCACTGCGGTGATATTGGACGCCGCAAACACCGGACGCAGGCTGAAAAAGATAAATCCAAGGGTTCCAAACACGATTGCACCGATAACGTTGAATGTCAGATGCATGACAGCCGCACGCTTTGCCGTGCGGGAACCGCCCATACTGGAAAGCAGGGCAGTCACACAGGATCCGATATTCTGGCCCAGTGTAATATAAATGGCCGCGTTAGTGGTTACAATGCCGTTCATGGCCAGGGTCTGCAGAATACCGACCGAAGCAGAGGAGCTCTGCAGAAGAGCAGTAACCAGAGCACCGATGATCATGCCCAGCAGCGGATTGCCGCCTAATACCTCAAAGGCCTTCGCAAAAATCGGGGCATCCGTATAAGGGCTGATGGAGCCGGACATGAAATCCAGGCCGATAAACAACAGGCCAAGACCAATCATGATTTCTCCGACCATCTTCTTTTTCTGACCCTTGGCAAATACCAGAAGCAGTGCTCCGATACCAATAATGGCCGGTGCATAAAAGCCCGGCTTCATAATTTCAAAGGCATCTCCCAACTGGCTCATGGATACGATCCATGCCGTGATGGTGGTACCAATGTTGGCACCCATGATCACGCCCACAGCCTGGGACAGATTCAGAACACCTGCGCTTACAAAACCAACTACCATGACGGTTGTTGCACCACTGGACTGAATGATCGCCGTGATCAGGGCTCCCAGTGCCACAGCCAGAAACCGATTGTTGGTGAGCATTCCAAGAAAACTGCTCATCTTGCTTCCCGCCGTCTTCTGCATACCGTCTGCCATAATGTTCATGCCATAAAGGAACATGCCCAGACCGCCCAGAAAACTAAAACCATTTGAAATGTCGCTGATTGACATACTCTCCTCCTCGTCTTGTGTACCTTATTTTCTCTTTATTCTCTTCAGCCCACAAACAATTTAATCATACCATACCCCTTCTTGCATTTTCAACAAAATTTAAAATTTAAGTAAATTTTGGATAAATAGTATGTAAAAATGCCTGCCACAGGTACTGCGACAGGCATTCTCAACGAAATGTCATAAAATTTAATTAATGATCGGCTGTATAAGCTGCCAGTGCAGCAAGGATTGCCTGGTTGCTGTTCCAGACATTGCCAAATTCGCTGGCCGGCATCGGGCAGGCCACGCTGCCGACTTCAATGGTGAGGCTTGGGATCGGATTGTCCTTCGTCTGGACATAGTCCTTGAATCCGCCCTTGCCGCTGCTGCCGTTGATGCGATAGCCGGAAATACCAACCACCAGATCTGCCAGGGCTTTAGACTGGTCAGCCACTTTATTGCCGGCGAAATCCCAGTAAACCAGGTTGCCCATGCTGTGATAGCTGATCGTAAGAGCCCAGTTTCTGGAATTAGCCAGATTGGCAAGGGCCTGGCTCTCCGGCTCAGAAAGAGCACTGGTTCCCTTGTAATTCGCATAGGATGCATGGTATGGTCCGGTAGTAATGGAATCCCACAGCGCCGGGAAGTTCTGGTTTAAGTCTACTCCACGTCCGTTGGCCTTCCATAGTGCCTGATAACGGTCAAAGCTCTGGGTGGTGCGGCCATCTGCCTGATCCTGCGCATAACACTGATTTACCGTCTGACGCA
>CAVIRL010000068.1:2537-14221 GCA_963645005.1 Prevotella sp. P5-108 | reverse complement strand
CTGCGGGCCAGATCGCCCACGGACTTCTTGTGGGTCCACTCCTCCAGGATCTCACCGATGCCCAGCAGGAACATAACGGAACCTGCGGTATCAAAATCACTTCTTATAATAGAAACACCGATGGCAGTTGCATCCAGCACTGGCACCTCGATCTTTCTGGCTGCCAGCGTACGGATTCCCTTCCATATATACTTTACAGATTTCACAGAAGTGAGGATGGCCCGGATATCAACCGGCAGGAACAGTTTGTTTCCTGCCCGCAGGATCATGCGGGTCATTAATTTTTCCCAATATTCACTGTTTAGGGCACGGCCGGAATTCTGAATATAGGACTCCGGAACCTCTGCCTTTGCATAGGAAAATGTCTGCAAATCACGGACAACCTCATCCCGGTCACCATCGTAATGAATGACCATCTCACTCAGGCGTTCCCGTACTTTTACAGAAATGGAATATGGTTTTGCATTAAAATAGTACTGCAGAGTATCGGCCTGGGCAAAACTCATGCGGCCCTGCAGGATCTGAACACGGATTCTTCCGCGGATCTCATGTTTGATCACAAATTTCATGATATCATCCTCTTTTTCGTTACTGTTTCTGTTTTCCGTAACGTTCTCTATCAGTAGTAAACACGTCAGCCGACGTATTTAAGTCATTTCAGATAATCAGCGGACGCACCACCGGTGCATCCGCGATATACAAAGCAAGGAAAAGGGATGCAAAACGTAATCATGCATCCCTTCCTCTCTTACGAAAAGCAGACAGAATAATGCACTGACTTCTCAATGCTCTCATCTGCCTGCCAGAATCATCCGAAATTACTCAGCGTCTGCTGCTGCCTCAGTCTCAGTCTCGCTGAAATCTGCCTCTGCCTCATCAGCGAATGCAGCGGCCTCGGCTTTTGCTGCACGCTCCTCGTTGATCTGCTGAGCCTCTGCGTAAATGTCCTCTGCGTTAGCCTGTACGCTTGCTGCTACATTCAGCACACAGGTCTTTGCGCGAAGAACGGCTGCGGTGCAGTTGGTGTAAACCTTCTTAGCGTCCTCGCTTGCAAGGATCTTAACACCTGCAGTACCGAACAGAACACCTGCTGCGAAAATTCCTGATTTCTTAACATCTAATACTTTTAAAAGTTTTAACATGACTGGATTCCTCCCCATAAGTATTTTGATTTTGTGTTTAACGCGTATTCTAACTCATGTGCCTTTGAAATGCAAGTTTTTTTTTAAATTTTTTTACGCAAACGCCATATTCTCGCCCATGCCGTAATCAATGCGGTACATGTTCTTTCTCTGGATCAGTCCTGCTTCCTCTAACGTTTTTACCATGCGGTAAACGGTAGCCATACCAATGCTTGGATCACGTTTTGCTGCTTTATAATAAATTTCTTTACAGCAGCTGCATTCATCCTGCAGAATCACATCAATCAAAAGTTTTCTCTGGCTGGTAATCCGGCAGCCGTTCTTTTTCAGTTCAGAAATAATAAATCCTTTTTTAGCCTCAGCCGACATAAAGTACCTCCTTTTGGTCGTTTCTGGTTAGTTAAAGCTAACTCAGCTTTTAACAGAAAGGGCAGCGGCACTGCCCTTCTGAAATTACTTATTTTCGTTTAGAATCCGGGGTGAAAGGATGACAGCTTGCACAGCCGGCACAGCCGGCGCAGCTTCCGGTACATCCGCCCGATTTTTTCTGATCATGACGCTTCTTGATCACAAAGAAACAATATCCGGCGATGACGGCCACTACAATGATATCTGCTAACACTTCGTTTCCCTTCTTTCAGCACAGCCCTGGCCGGTGAAAGCCGGAGCTGCAAAATTCAAAATGGATGATTTGGATTCAGATTGCTTATGAAGCAGCCTGTACAGATCTCTTAGCATAGCTCTTCTGATCCTTGTACGGATCCGGACGGAACAGCATGAACAGCATGAACAGCAGTACTACGAATGCGATCACGGTCCAGGCACCGAAGGTACCGTACAGTAAGAAGGAACCCACCTGATATACAACCAGGGTAACTGCATATGCGAATACATTCTGGAATACAATTGCGAACCAGAACCACTTGCGGCTCTGCATCTCTTTTGCCATGGTAGAAATAGCTGCCAGACACGGAGAATCAAGCAGGTTGAACATCAGGAAGCTGAAGCCGGCCAGAGCGGTCGGGAACCACATTCCAACACCTGCTGCAACATTCTCTGCATCCTCGGTGTCACCTGCAACATTTGCAAGCACGCCCATGGTGGAAACGATACCCTCTTTTGCGCTGAAGCCGGAGATTGCTGCTGCAACCGGCTGCCACTCGCCCCATCCGAGAGGTGCGAACAGCGGAGCAATTACACCGCCAACGATAGCCATCAGGCTGTCTGCGGAATCCTCAACCATACCAAATGCGCCATCCTGAACACCGAAGGTGCTTAAGATCCACATTACTACGCAAGCCAGGAACAGTACAGTACCTGCTTTGATGAAGAAGCCCTTCAATCTCTCCCATACATGCAGAAGCACGGTTCTTGCAGACGGGATGTGGTACTGCGGCAGCTCCATTACGAACGGAGCCGGCTTACCGGAGAACGGTTTGGTCTTCTTTAACATGATAGCTGCAACTAATACCGCAACGATACCTACAAAATACATGATCGGGGTGATCATTCCCGCGATATCCCAGCCGGTTACATAACCAGCCATAACGCCGCCCATAAGAGCGATAACCGGGAGCTTCGCGCCGCACGGAACGAAGGTGGCGGTCATAATGGTAAGACGTCTGTCATTATCCTGCTCAATGGTCTTGGAAGCCATGATTCCGGGAATACCGCAGCCGGAAGAAATCAGCAGCGGGATGAAGCTCTTACCGGACAGTCCGAAGTGACGGAATACACGGTCCATAACGAATGCGATACGTACCATATAACCGCAGTCCTCAAGGATGGACAGGAACAGGAACAGGATTGCCATCTGCGGCATGAAGCCAAGTACGGCACCCAGACCACCGATGACACCGTCAACAGCAAGGCTGACAATGAAATCACTTGCGCCTGCACCCTCCAGGAAGGTGGTTGCCACGTCCTGAATTGCACCTACAAACGTATCATTGGTCCAGTCGGTAACGAAGGTACCAACGGTAGATACGGATATGTAGTATACTACCCACATGATCGCGATGAAGATCGGAATACCAAGGATACGGTTGGTTACGATCTGGTCGATCTTATCGGATGCGGTCATCTTGTCTTTGCCCTTCTTTACAGAAGAGGAAACGACCTTCTGAATGAATTTGTAACGCTCGTCGGTTACAATACTCTCCATATCGTCATCATGCTTTTCTTCGATTTCTTTTCTTACGGACTCTACGGTACTTGCTGCGGATGCCGGAAGTGCTACGCTCTCAACAACCTTGCTGTCGTTCTCAAGAAATTTAACAGCGTACCATCTCTTCTTGTCAGCAGAAATGCTTTCCGGAAGAACTGCGGATACTGCTGCAACAGCCTTCTCCATCTCCTCAGAGAAGATTTCCTTCGGCAGATCTGCTTCCTTCTTGTGAGCAACCTCAACGGCCTTATCGATCAGTTTGTCAAGACCGGTCTGCTTTAATGCGGAAGTCTCAACAACCGGGCAGTTCATTAACATGGACAGGCGCTCAACGTCAATCTTCATGCCTCTCTTCTCCAGAAGATCGGTCATGTTTAATGCGATGACTACCGGAACACCGGTCTCGATGAGCTGAGTGGTCAGATATAAGTTACGCTCGATGTTGGTGGAATCCACAAGGTCCACGATGACATCCGGGTTCTCCTTCAGCACGTAGTCACGGCTGACAACCTCCTCCAGTGTGTATGGAGACATGGAGTAAATACCCGGAAGGTCGGTTACGATTACATCCTCATGTTTTCCTTTGGTTTTTAATTTACCTTCTTTTTTCTCTACCGTAACCCCCGGCCAGTTACCTACGTACTGGTTTGCACCGGTGAGGGCATTGAACATGGTTGTTTTACCACAGTTCGGGTTTCCGGCAAGTGCAATCTTAATTGCCATTTTTTTCCTCGCTCTCTTTTCTCATTGTTGTCATGTTATGCTGGTTAAATTACTTTACCTCTACGCACTGAGCATCGTCTTTTCTGACGGAAAGCTCATAGCCTCTGACGGTAATTTCAACCGGGTCTCCAAGAGGAGCAACTTTTCTGATGTAAAGCTCGCTTCCTTTCGTGATACCCATGTCCATAATACGACGCTTGTAAGCACCATCACCACTGATCTTGGTTACTACAACGGTACTTCCAACTGCTGCATCACCTAAAGTCATCGTCTTATTCTCCTTTCCCAAAGCTCACTGCCATCCGCTTTGTTGAAGCACCGCGGCGGGCTGACAGATTACGTTTCATTTGTATATAGTTACGCACATCGTGAAGTGCTTACGCTACCATGATGTGACGAGCCATATCCTGATTGATAGCAACTCTGGAATCTTTGATGTTCACGATCACGTTGCCTCCGATCGCGGAAATAACTGTTACTTCAGATCCGACTACAAATCCAAGGTTTGCCAGAAAACGTTTGGTTTCATCGTTTCCTCCGACTCTCTGGATCTTGTTTGCCTGGCCAACCGGCGCCATAGTAAGTGGCATATCATTCATCTTCTTTCTTTTGCATAATATGTATGTCTGTTTGCAGGTTCTTATGTCAGCGCACAGCAACTGATAATTAGTGCCCGCTAACTTTAGATTAGTATAGGCTAACTCCGGTTAGCAGTCAATAACTTTCTAAAATTTTTATTATTTTTGTCAGAAATCGCCAATCCAGTTGTTTTTATTGAGAAAATGTTATTCACATTGTAATTTTGCCGGCATCCGCCATAACTGCGCAGGCACGCTTCCAGCTTTCTTGCACTCGTTACATTATATTACGTTAATAGAAACAGGAACTGCCGGGCGGTGCCAAATGGCGCCTTCCCGGCAGTTCCTGTTTCTATATTTATTATACGCAATATTTTATTTTTTCATCACCCGCATCATCACGCTCTGCATCACGCTGAATAAGATAAACGCGGCCAGATTCACCAGTACGACGCTGGCACCGGCCGGGGTGGAGAATCCGTAGGAGAAGATGATTCCAAGCAGGAAGCATACAACTGCCAGCACGCCGGAGCAGATGACCACGCCGCGGAAGCTTTTGAATATCCGCATGGAGGTCAGGGCCGGGAAGATAATGAGGCTGGAGATCAGCATGGCACCCATCATCCGCATGCCGAGAACAATGGTGACTGCCGTCAGCACCGCGATCAGCACATTATAAAGCTCTACGTTTACACCGGTGGCCTTGGCGAAGCTTTCATCGAAGGTAACCGCGAACAGCTTGTTGTAGCAGAATACAAACAGGCACAGCACGATAACGGACAGCACGGCGCTTAAAATCACATCCTCCCGGCTCATGGCCAGGATACTTCCGAACATGTAGCTGCTGACATCGGTGGTCATGCCGGTGGTCAGGGAGGTAACAATGATGCCGATCGCCAGGGAGCTTGCGGAGATCATGGCAATGGCCGCATCGCTTTTCACCTTGCCGTGCTCGGTTATGCGGAGCAGGAAAAATGCCGCCAGCACCACCAGCGGAATAGACACCTTTAGCGGCGACCAGCCTGCCGCAATGGCAATGGAAAGCGCACCGAAGGAGACATGGGACAGTCCGTCTCCGATCATCGAATAGCGCTTCAGTACCAGACTCACACCCAGAAGCGCACAGCATAAGGATACCAGGATGCCGCCCACCAGGGCACGCACCACAAAGGGATAGGAAAGCATTTCCAGGATCATACTCACGCCTCATCACCTCCCAGGAATTCCTTGCCGGCCACGCTCTTTTTGTAGTCCTCCGCAGTTCCGCAGAACACCACCTTCCGGTGCAGATGCAGGATCTTATTAGCCTGGCTGATCACATTTCCGATATCATGGGATACCATGATGATGGTGATCCCGTCTTCTCTGTTCAGTTTCTTGACTAAATGATAAAAGTCCTGGATCGCGGACGGATCCAGTCCGGTGATCGGCTCATCCAGGATCAGGAGCTGCTCGGTCGCACAGAGAGCCCGCGCGATCAGAACGCGCTGCTGCTGGCCGCCGGAAAGCTCCCGGTAGCATTTATGCTTCAGATGTTCCATGCCCAGGCGCTCCAGGTTGTGGGCCGCCAGCTTCCGCTCTGCCGGGGAGTAAAACGGTCGGTTTCCACGGCGGCTTAAGGTGCCGGAAAGCACGACCTCCTGCACGGTAGCCGGAAAATCCTTCTGTGCCGCGGTCTGCTGGGGCAGATACCCGATCCCGCCGCGCTTTAATTCATCCGCCACGGTAAGTGTTCCTCCGGTTGGCTTCAGCAGGCCGAGCATACCTTTGACCAGGGTGCTCTTTCCTGAACCATTCTCTCCCACCACGCAAAGATAATCCCCCGGATAAATCTCCAGGTTCAGATCAATGACCGCGTCATGGTTCTCGTATCCAAAATCAGTGTGTTCGCATTTGATAATCGGATTCATCAGTCGATTCCTTTTCGTAAATTCTCTATATTCTGGCGCATCAGCTC
The DNA here is from genome assembly GCA_963645005.1 of Prevotella sp. P5-108. Lineage (GTDB taxonomy): Bacteria > Bacillota > Clostridia > Lachnospirales > Lachnospiraceae > Brotaphodocola. Next base: position 7,654 of record CAVIRL010000068.1, on the reverse strand, counting down.
AGCATAGGTAATGCCGGCGTCAAACTGCGCCCGGGTTACATTGTGGCAGGAATGCAAAAGCAGCGGCTCTGCCCCGGTCTCCTCCCCGATGATCTCGGCAACCCGGTGGCTGCTCAGTTCCAGGTAATACACGGTCGGGATATGCTCCTCCTTTACCTTATCGATCAGATAGGCAATGGTCTTCGCGCTGGGCTCCGTATCGGAACTGCAGCCGGAAAAAGCCGCCCGATAGTCCAGCTGGTATTCATCTGCCAGGTAACGGAAGGGAAATTTATCTCCCATTACGATCATATTGCGCCTGCGGTTTGCGGAAACCTCGCGAAAGCCCGCATCGATCTCTTCCAGTTCCTTCTTATAATTCGCCGCGCCCTGATGGTAAGTGTCTGCGTGGACCGGATCTGCCTTGGCCAGCGTGTCACCGATCACATCCACCAGCTTCATGGCATTCACCGGGGATGTCCAGATGTGCTCGTCATACTCGATTTCTTCCTCATGTCCGTCGTGATCTACATAATCGTGATCATCTGCTTCATGGGCGTGAGCCGCATGCTCCTCCGGTGTTTCATTGCTGTGGTCATGATCATTTGCCGCATGCTCCTCTGGTGTTTCGTTCCTGTGGTCATGATCATTTGCCGCATGCTCCTCTGGTGTTTCGTTCCTGTGGTCACGATCATTTGCCGCATGGACATGAGCGTGTTCATGGTCATGATCTGAATCTTCCATGCCTTCCACAATTTCCTCCTCCACCGTGTCTACATAATCCATCATGGTGACGATGGTCATGTTGGTGGTATCCAGGGCCGCCAGCGTCTCGTCCAGCCAGTGCTCCATGGTGCCGCCGTTGCTGATCAGCACATCGGCATACTGAATGGTGCGGATATCGGCCGGAGTCGGCTCAAAGGAATGGCTGTCCATACCAGCGGGGATGACCATCTGCAGGTCTACCTGGTCTCCGGCGATCTGCCGTACAAAATCATAATAGGGGAACAGGGTTACCGCCACCTTCAGCTTTCCGTTTTCTTCCGAAGAAGCATCAAAGGCTCCCTGGCTGCCTCCCGCCTGTGCGCACCCCCCAAGGATCAGGGAAACACTGAGAAACGCGGCTGCCATCTTTAATCTGCTTGTTCTCATATTCCTTTCTTTCTGTTGCTGCAATATAGTATGGTAACGTAACTGTCAGGTACTTTCCGGTTACATAGTAAACTGACATGCCACCTGACGGTGACACCACCATGACTGAAAATCAGTTGTTTCGTGCCTTCGGCACTTCCACAACACTTTCATAGTAACATTCAAACAGCTTCAGTCATCATGCATCTGACTGAAGCTGTCTTTTTAGGTTGCATATTTAGTTTTAGTATATCACATCTTTTTTATTATGAAAAGATTCATTCTTTACAGATTTTATAAAAAGAATGTGCCTTGGCACATTCTCGGACCATCCAACCCGGAACCCACGGAGCACTCCACATGTACTGTACTTAATTATTTTGCCAGAGCTGCACCCAGTGCCTTGCACTCTGCCTCTGCCTCATCGTTCGGAGTCAGGTTTGCGATCACTCCTTCGCCGTTTACAACATTTGCGCCAGCTGCACGCATACGCTCTACCCATCTGCGCATCCACTCGCCATCGCCCCAGTCATAAGAACCAAAGAGGCCAACGGTCTTGCCGGAGCAGATTCCCTCTACTGCGGTTACAAAATCATCCATCTCTGCGTCCAGCTCCTCATCGCCCATAGCGGAAGCGCCCAGTGCAAAGCTGTCTGCATCCTTTAACATGGAAGCATCTGCCGCGGATACCTCAATGACATTTGCTTTTCCGCCTGCTTCTTCTACGCCTGCGCCTACAGCCTCAGCCATAGCCTGTGTGTTTCCGGTGCTGCTCCAGTAGATTACGTTTACTTCTTTCATGTTCATGTTCTCCTTTTTCTATTTTCGGCTGCATGGGAACTTTGCCCACCGCAGTCTTTTGCTTATTTCCCTCAGGTTATTTTTCCGGTTTTAAGATACCGCCACATGGGACAGCGTCCGCCCGCACATGATCTCTCTTAAAGCCTGTTCCTTTACCCGGTCATAGAGGTCAAAAATTTTCTCTGCCTCTTTCGGGTTCTGGTATACCTTCCAATAACGGGAGGTCAGGCTGTTTTCCCCGCGGTTTGCGATGAAGCCCTGCACATCCCCTACCGGATATCCCAGAAGAACCCCCAGCTCATGAGGAAACTCTTTGGAAATTCCGGCATAGCACTGATATCTTCTTCTCAGCCTTGCCAGAACCGATGCCACATCAAAACGTTCGTAGCCACAGCTTTTCAGAAACTCCCTCACTTCGCGGTTCTTCAAATGTCGTTCCAGTTGTTCATAGCGGTACAGAAACAATACTTCCTTTTCGGCATCTGCGTAAAGCGGAATACAGATGATCCTGCTTTTTTTCAGATATGCCCGGAGCTTGCGCCATCCGCCCGGCTTCATGGTAATCAGATTGGAAATCTTTACGCCCTTCAGCACCGGAGCGCACTGTGTCACAACACGAAAACCGAATTTTTCTTCCGGTGTACAGTTGTTCAGAAAATGAAGCATGGTCTCTGCTGACATACGCCGTTCCTCCTCTAAATTCTCTCGAAGTTACCTTTGGCTAACCCAACGCATCTATGTTAGCATGCGCTAACCTTTTCGTCAATCCGATCATCTGATAGAAATTCTCATTAACCCTCTTATTGATAATTTGTTATGTTTTTCAAGTGATCTCTTGATTTATTTTTACTCATTATTACGATTTCATTACACCGATTGATTTTTTTCGGCACTCCTGATACCATCTTTTGTGGAGGAAAAGACCATGAACAAAGACAGATATCTCATCGGAGACGTGGCAAGCCTTATGGGAATGAGCCGCGATACACTCCGCCACTACGAAAAACGCGGCCTGGTCACCGCCCGAAAAGCAGACAACGGCTACCGTTACTATACAGAAGAAGACATTTCCAGGCTCATCAGCATTCTGTATCAGCGAAAAATGGATATTGGCCTGGATGACATTGCCGCTCTCTGGAACGAACAGAACCATGAAGATTCCGCAAGGCTTTTGAGCAGCATCATCAGCCAGAGACTGGAAGAGGAAGAAGCTGCGATCCTTCAGCATAAACGCACCATAGCACGGCTGCGCATGAGCCAGAAGGACTGCGAGAACATCCGGAAATATACCGGAAAAGTCATCGTGTGTTCCATGCCGGATTCCTATATCATTGATCCGGACCTGAACTTCCATGACGGGATCGAGCAATGGTTTCAGTACGCCAAAGAGCATGCCGGTATGGAAACCATGTACCTTTTTGACCGCTATGAGATCACACCGGAAGCAGCGGACCATATTTCCCTGAACTATCAGAATTCCCAGTTGCTTCTGCATAAAGACATGGCAGCATACACCGATTATCCCATCACACAGGATATTTCCCACACCACCCCCGGTATTCGCTATCTCTCCGCGTTCTGCGCATCAGAAGACCGCATTCCGCCGTTTCGTGTGGTACAGTCCATGACTGAATACGCAAAAGAGAACAGCCTGACTGTAAAGCCTCAGCTGTTCTCCACCTTTCTCATGCAGGGCATCCGCAAGCAGCAATTGTGTTATTATCTGCAGTTGTTTCTTCCCATATACAATTCCTGATTTTTGCCTGTAGGCCCATGTTTTTGTGGGGTCAGCGTGATGAATGCGCAGACCTGCTGAACAGTTACCATATAACGCAAAAGGGACGCACCGTTTTTGGTACGTCCCTTTTATTGCTTCGTATATCGTGGAGGTGCCGATGGCACCTCCACGATTTTACAGAGAGTTTCTTTCATTTTGTGATGGTAATTGCTGCTGCCCCTGAATCATTTTCCATTATTTTTCGCTGTATTTCTCAACCCCCTCATAGGTAACCACACCCTTGCTGTCCGTGCAGTAATATCTGTCATCGCTATCTTTGGCGTTCTTCTTGTTCTTCTGGATCTTTCCGGATGTGTTAACCAGATAGGTGTCACCATCCCACTCCACTTTCTTAAGCTTCTCATCCTTGTCGGCCTCAATGCGCTTACCCTTCTCATAGATTACGCCGTCCTCAATGCCATTGTAGCCCTGGCCGCGCTCATCGCCGGACTTACGGAAATTGTAGGTATAACGCTCGCCATCAATATCCAGGGTCACGGTGCCGGTCTTCATGGCACCAGCCTTGGCGGTTCCGCCAAAGTAGTAAACTTCCTCGCTGTCATTGGCATCCGGCAGATCGCTCTCGCTCTCGATCTCTGTATAAGACAGGATATCCTTGTCCGATACCTCCAGCTTGTAGAGGCCTTCCAGCATCTTGCCGTACTCGTCAAACGCATAGTAATAACCATTGATCTTCTTGATGCGGCTCTTTACAACATCGCCGTCCTTTTCTGCATAATACCAGCGCTCATCACCGTCATTATATCCGTCCGGATCCGTATTCTCGCCAGGTACGGTCTTGAACCAGCCTACCGACATCCAGCTGTCCTGGATCGGGCTGTAGAAGCTCGGGGGCGCCACAGACGCATTGCTGGAGCTTGCATACCAGCTGAATCTCGCGTTTCCGTATTCCTCAAAATAATACTTCCGTCCGTTGATGGTCTTTTTCGTATCTGCCGCTTTCTTGCCGTTCGCGTTGAAATAGAACCAGTACCAATCCTGGAACTCATCGTTCGTCTGGTCATCATCCACAGCATCCAGGCGTTCCCACTGATGGCTCCGCATTGCGCCGTCGTCCGGTCCGCCCAAGTAGTAGACACCGGTCTGCCATGCGTCATCACCGGTCTGGCGTTCGCCCTGCTCATCAATCCAGCCGTAGAGCATCTTTCCTTCCTCGTCGAAGGCATACTTTTTCGTCACGCCGTCTGCCCGGACAATGGACTTAAAATTCACTCTGCCAGAGTCCTTAGACTTATACGCCTTTCCGTCGGCTCCAAAATAGTACCAGACCGTATCTGACTCGTCATCATCCTGAGGGTCCTCATTTTCCAGTTGTCTCCACTGGTTTCTCACCATAGCTCCGCTCTCATTGACGTAATAATAATTGTCGTTGTCCTCCACCAACTGACTGACCGCCATCTCGCCGTCC
>CAVIRL010000068.1:926-2527 GCA_963645005.1 Prevotella sp. P5-108 | reverse complement strand
CCAGCCAGAACCAGTCATTACCGGATTTCTTCCAGGAAGAGGTAACCTCATCCCCGTTCCGGTCATAATAACGCCAGGTTCCGTCTTCCTCCTGCCAGCCGTAAGCCGCAAACACCATCATGGAGCTTCCGATAGTCAGCGCTGCTGCCGCGCAGGGAATCAATACTGTTTTTGTATGTTTTTTCATGGTAAATTCTCCTCCTTCGAGTGTCTTTGTTTCTAACATCCTGACTCTACACCCTGGAACAGTTCCAGGGTCAAGCGAAGTAAAAGAACCGTAATAAACCGTAATTTTTCAGAAAGAACTGTAACCTTTATAAGAACTGAAAAAGCACCTGAAAACTTCTCTTCGCGTTCCAGGTGCTTTTTGTCTGTGATTCTGTTTTCAGCGCTGTACTCTTCCTGAGCTGTCGCCTCCGGCCAGCTTCTCAACTTCAGCCCGGGTCACCAGATTGAAATCTCCCGGGATCGTATGCTTCAGAGCTGCTGCCGCGGTTCCGAATTCCAGAGCCGTCTTCATATCCTTTCCATCCAGCAGGCTGCAGATCAGGCCGGAGGTGAAGGCATCTCCGCCTCCCACACGGTCCACGATCGGTGCGATGGTGTATTTTCTGGAATGATAAAATTCCTTTGTCTTGCCATCCATGATGCAGGCGGACCAGCCGTTGTTGGAGGCACTGTGGCTCTCCCGCAGGGAGCTTGCGATATAGCGGAAGCCGAAACGTTCTGCCATCTGGCTGAAAATATTCATGTATCCGGACAGTTCCAGATTGCCCGATACGATATCACTGCCCTCCGGCTTAAAGCCCAGGACTTTGTCCGCATCTTCCTCATTCCCAATGCAGACGTCCACATACTGCATGAGGTTCGTCATAACCTCGCGCGCCCTCTCCTGGCTCCAGAGTTTCTTGCGGAAGTTTAAGTCCACGGAAACCGTAAGGCCATGGGTCTTTGCCGCCTTTAAGGCCTCCTCGGTCAGCTTTGCCGCGCTGTCGGAAAGCGCCGGTGTGATGCCGGTAAAATGGAACCATGCCGCATCCGCGAAAATTGCATCAAAGTCAAACTGCTCCGCTGTTGCGCAGGCGATGGAAGAGCCTGCCCGGTCGTACACGATATTGGACGGACGTACAGAAGACCCCGGCTCCAGATAGTAAATGCCAAGGCGGTCTCCGCTGCGGGAGATAAACTTCGTGCCAACATTATATTTGCGCACGGCAGCAACCGCGCAGTCTCCGATGGGATTGTCCGGGATCGCGGTCACAAACTCTGTCTCGTATCCGTAGTTTGCCAGCGACACGGCCACATTGGCCTCGCTGCCGCCGTAATGGATATCAAATTCGTCTGCCTGTATAAATTTTTCATTGCCCGGGGCTGATAATCTGAGCATGATCTCCCCCATGGTCACAATCTTTGCCATGTTCCTGTCCTCCGTCTTCCTCCAGTCTCTGTAATGCCTGTGTCTTCGGCTGCGCGAATTTTCCGCACCCAGCTACTTACGAGCTGCTTCCACTGCCACCGCAGTTCCTGCTTTGCATGAACTGCAGCAGATTTTGCCGATGCTTCGCATTCCAAATCAGCAAAATCCACAACCTCTGCACCAT
>CAVIRL010000068.1:0-916 GCA_963645005.1 Prevotella sp. P5-108 | reverse complement strand
CTTTTGCGGTTACGGCTGCGAAATCTCCGTTCTTTGCGCCTTTGGTCAGGCTGCTTCCGGTTCCTACAGCATAAGCTCCCGCCTTGATCCATTTGTCCACGTTGTCTACGTCCACACCGCCGGACGGCACAAAATCTGCCTGGGGCAGCGGTCCCTTAAATGAGCTGATAGCCGCCGGTCCAAGAATGTTGCCCGGGAAAAGCTTGATCACGTCACAGCCGGCTTCCAACGCAGTAATGGCCTCAGTCGGAGTCATGACTCCCGGAAGCATCGGCACCCGGTAGCGGTTGCACAGCTTAATGGTATCCAGGTTCAGTCCCGGACTTACCACATAGTTCGCACCTGCCAGGATCACCGCTCTGGCTGTTTCGGAATCCAGCACCGTTCCTGCTCCGATGACGATACGGTCATCATTCCGGTATTTTGTTGCCATGGCAGAGATGAATTCCACCGGATTGCCCTCATCCATGGTCATGGTGATCTCAATAAAATGAATGCCTCCTGCAATGATCGCTTCCACGACCTTCTCCCCCTGCTCCGGGTTCTTCGCGCGGATCACCGCAATGAGACATTCCTCTCTCATTCTGGATAAAACCTGTTCTTTTCGCATGTCGTTCTTATCTCCTTCTCCTGAACATTCATCTGATACGTGCCTCCCTGTCGGATGCGTTTCCCGGTTCCGTCTCTTTTCTCAGCGTTCCCGGATAAACCCCAGCATCTCCGAAAGCTGCTTTGCTTTCCCCGCTACGATCTGCCCCAGTTCCTCGTAATTGACTGCGTCACGGTACAGGGTTGACACGCTGACCGCCCCCACAAGACTGCCATCTGCCCCAAATACCGGCGCACCCACGCACTCCGCATGTTCCTCCATCTCCCGGGCATCCAGCGCATAGCCCTGCTCCCGTACCTGCTCCAG
>CAVIRL010000067.1:0-14233 GCA_963645005.1 Prevotella sp. P5-108 | reverse complement strand
GACATAATCCAAAAGGAAAAATATCAGTCTCTCTTTCAATGTGCAAAAAGAAGCAATGATTTTGAGTCGTTTTTAAACTTAGTGGCATAGTTTTGTGCAATTTTTCAAATTTGCTCATTTATAGTTTTATTTTTTTACATCTGCAAGCATTTTGAAGATCAGCTCTTCTGCCACCTCAAAGCCTTCTGTCCTGCGCACGGTAAATCCATGACTGCTTCCCTTTACACGTTTGGCCGTCACGGTAACGCCCGCGTCAATCAGCTTTGCGGCGAGTTCCACCCCCTCCGCGCTCAGGGAATCCTGTTCTGCCATGATCATGAGCACCGGCGGAAAGTTTTCCAGTTCCTCCTGAGTTGCAAGCACCGGAGATGCCGTAATCTCACGGATATGGGCTTTATCAATATACCACTCCCGGTACTTGCGGCTTTGTTCCGGCGGAATCCTGGTATACGGCGCATTTGCGTAACGGCAGTCCTCCGGTCGGTTGACAAAGCTGGTAGGCGGATAATCCAGGATCAGGCCGGAAGGCTGGAACGCGCCGCTCTCCTGTGCCATGAACTCCACGCCGCACACCAGATTACCACCTGCGCTGTGTCCGATCAGCACCAGTGCCGACAGATCCGTCCAGAACTCTTCCGGATGCTCTGCCACATACTTTGTCACATCATAGCACTCTTCCAGCGCATAAGGATAACGGTACTCCGGTGCCGTGTGATAATCCACATCTACCACCACATACCCAGCGTTCTGTGCCATATTCCGGCCAAACACCACATCCTGGTCACGGTGTCCCTTTACAAAACCGCCGCCGTGCAGATTTACCATAACCGGATACGTTTCTCTTTTTTCTTCCGGCACATAAATATATACATGTGTCTCTCCATGGCGGGTCGGGATCATGCGTTCTTCCTCATGCCCTGCATGAAAACGGTTCAGTTCCTCTTCGCTTAAGGTTTTTCCAACGGCCTGGCTTCTTACTCCCTCCAGGGTTACTTCTTTCTTTTCTGCTTCCATGATTCAGATCCTCCTTATTTCTGCAGCATCAATATAGTATTCCGAAGATAACGCTGGCTATGACAAGCACGATTGCTCCGCCAATTCTGGAAGAAATCGCTGCGTAGCTCATCAGATCCATACGCTCAGCGGCACCAAGTACAACAACATCTCCGCCGCCTCCGCGGTTTGCCATGCAGAGTCCTGCGGTAACTGCCGCATCAATCGGATAAAAGCCAAGAACATAACCGACAATTGCTGTACCAACCACTGCACCGATTACTACAGCCAGGCTGATCACAAGGGTATCCAGGTTGATGACACTGACAAATTCAGAAAAGTCCGTAAGCGCGATACCGATTCCGGCAAAGACAACGCCCGGCCAGTGACGGGTAAACAGATCGGTCACCCTTTTGATGCCGGCACGTACAGACAGCGGAACCAGATTTGCGACATTCAGAACAGCGAGCAGCAATACGAACCATGCATATTCATGGATCCTCGCGCCGCATACCTTTGGTGCAACTGCCTTGATCAGGGATGCTGCTGCAAATACAGCACCTACCCATAAAAATCCGTTTGCACAGTCACTAATATCCGGCTCCGGCAGTGACACTTTTTTGTCACCGGTCAGTTTTGCAGATGTATTGCGCATCAGGCTGGAGCCATCTCCGGTCAGAGCCGGGAACTGTTTTCCAAGTCCGTTTAGCAGCGCACCGGCAATAATACAGAGAATATTGGCAAAGGTCAGGATCGCAATGGCTTTTGCATAGAATGCATCCTTTCCAAGACCGGTCACTTCCTCAAAAATCTGGCTCATCGGAACTGCTCCGGCTCCGTTTCCGCCGCCCATGATCGGAAGTACATAATTACAGACAATGTCAGCCGGATTGTAGCCCATGACCAGACCGCCCACAAGTCCAAGGATCGCCGCTCCGATAATTCCGCCAAAGATCGTAGGAATGTAACGGGCAATACTTTTTAATAGAGTATCACGATCAATGATCAGCAGGCTTCCTGCCATCAGAAAACAGATGAACATGGTCTGGAAGCTGATTCCATCATAAAAATTTATGGTTGCTTCCACATAGGCTTCCGGGATCAGGTGCTTATACACCATCCAGGACGGTACCATCATGGCCAGCATGCTTCCTCCGCCGACCCATTTGTTGAAGATCGGGATCCTGTTTCCAATCTCAAATAAGATTCCGCCAAGCGCCAGCAGCATGGCAATCGTAGACAACACGTCAGTCCCCAGTTTTTCCATGTACATGGCTGCCAGGATCACCACCGCCATGATCAGGAACGGCACCATGGGAACACCCTGGATTTTCCAGTTTTTTTGTTTGTTTTCCTCCATACATATACCCTCCGCTTTCTGCACATTTGTGCATTTCTTATAGGTATACTGTAGCCCATAATGGTTTTATTGTAAAATTAAACAAATTTTCAATTCATAAATTTATTTTATGGATTGCCGGGAGTCTGTTTTTTCGTTTTATAAAATTCCGTGATACCTTTTAAGAAAAGCTTCACTTCTTCTTTCCTGGACGAATCCTTTGTGGTAACCGCGTAAACAAAGATATCCTCATCTCCCACCAACTGCTTTCCCACAATTCCATCATACCCCTGGATGCCCTCCTACGGAAAATATCCGGTACCGGCATTCTGACGGATCAGGGATAGTGCGGTATTTAGCTGTTCAAAACGCTGTACGACTTTCGGACCATCCGGATAACCGTACCGCGCAAAAAGTTTTTTTAATGCATGTACTTTGTTTTCGTCCCGGCAGGTAGAGATCATCTTCTCATCTGCGATCATAGGAACTGTGATGGAATCGCAGGATGCCAGTGGATGGTCCTTCGCCATGCAATAAAGCATACGGGTCTTTTTTAACGGGACACAGATAAGATCATCCAGACTTCCGGCCGACTGGGATGGTATCAGAATGACATCCAGGCGGCGACTGCGCAGTTCTTCCAAAAGTTCCGCAGAGGAACCGGAGTGGGTGGCCACATCGATCTGAAGATGAAAACGAAGCCCGTAGGCAAAATACTGTGTATAAGTATTCGAACCTACGGACTTTGTCAGTCCCAGACGCACATAACGCTTCTGCTGTGCCAGATCATGAAGCTGCCGATCCAGATCTTTTGCATGCTCCAGAAGCGTTTCCGCGCTTTTGTAAAATACTCTGCCCTCTTCGGTAAGGCTGATGGCCCGCCCTTTCCGCTCCAAAAGGACCAGCTGGTATTCCTTTTCCAGTTCCCGGATCGCGGAAGTGATCGCCGGCTGCGTCACGTAGAGTTGTTCCGCAGCCTTTGTGATACTTTTCAAGCGGCACGCCGTACAGAAATAGTTAAGCTGTGCTAATGTCATCATAAGCATTTCCTCCTAAAACATCCGGTTTAATTTCTCATGCAAAAGCACCATGATACGGACTTTTCTAATCCACATCATGGTGCTTTTAAATTTTATATTTGATTAAGATTACTCAGCGTCTGCCTCGTTCTGCTCAGCCGGAGCCTGCAGAGCTTTCATGCTTAAGCTGATCTTTCTGTCTTCGCCGTTGAAGTCAACAACCTTAGCCTCGATCTCCTGGCCGATGCTCAGAGCGTCTGCCGGTTTGTCAACGTGATCTCTAGAGATCTGGGATACGTGAAGCAGAGCGTCTACGCCCGGCTCTAACTCAACGAATGCGCCGAAGTCAGTCATACGAGCAACACGACCGGTTACTACGTTGCCTACAGCGTACTTCTCAGCTGCATCAGCCCACGGATTCTGCTCCGGGAACTTTAAGCTCAGAGCGATCTTCTCGCCGTTGATATCTTTGATGAGAGCCTTTACATGATCACCGGTCTTGAATACCTTTTTCGGATTCTCTACACGGCCCCAGGACATCTCGGAAATATGAAGCAGGCCGTCAGCGCCTCCCAGGTCTACGAATGCACCGAAATCGGTAACGTTCTTAACAGTTCCCTCTACGGTGTCACCGGCATGGATGCGCTCGAAGAGCTCTTTCTGCATCTCAGCCTTCTTAGCAACCATAAGCTGCTTTCTGTCGCCGATAACTCTTCTTCTCTTCGGGTTGAACTCAGTGATAACGAAGTCGATATCCTGACCTGCGTATTTGGTTAAATCTTTCTCGTAAGTATCAGATACCAGGCTTGCCGGGATGAAGACTCTTGCCTCATCGATCACTACGCTTAAGCCGCCGTCCAGTACCTGCGCAACCTTGGCAGTAAGAACCTCGTGGTTCTCGAAAGCCTCTTCCAGTCTCTTGTTGCCCTTGTCTGCAGCCAGTCTCTTGTAGGACAGAGCAACCTGGCCCTCGCCGTCGTTCACTTTTACAACTTTTGCTTCCATCTCATCGCCAACCTGAACCTGGGTTCTGAGATCTACGTTTGCTTCGTTGGTGTACTCACTTCTCGGGATGATACCATCGGACTTGTATCCAATGTTCAGGACGATCTCGTCCTCTTTCACATCGATGACTTTACCAGTGACGATCTCTCCCGTACGTATTGTTTTTAAAGATTCTTCCAACATTTGTTCAAAACTTAATTCTGACATTAGTATGAACCTCCTCAATAATTTGATTCGGGGTGGATGCCCCCGCTGTAATACCTACGCTGCGCACAGAATTCACACATTCAGGGTTGAAATCGCCGAGTGACTGGATAAAGTAAGTATTCTTACATTCCTTTTGGCATATCTCGTAGAGTTTCTGTGTGTTGGAACTATGTCTGCCGCCAATGACAATCATAGCTTCCACTTCAGAAGCAATACGTCTAGCTTCCACTTGTCTCTCCTGTGTTGCATTGCAAATCGTATTTAAAACAAGTATATCATAACCCTTTTTCTCGAATTTTTCAACTAAATCTTGAAATTTCTTGTAATTAAATGTCGTTTGGGACACAATACAAAGCTTTTCGTCTTTTCTGACCGGAAGATCGTCGATCTCCTCCGGATGCTCCGGACTTCCAATGATGATCACGCGGCGCCCTTCTGCCGTCTGTTTCTCCACGATCCGGTGGATCTTTTTGACAAAGGGACAGGTGGCATCCACCACCGTGATGTGGTGATCCTCCAGCAGGTCATAGATGTGCTTTCCGACACCGTGGGAGCGGATGACTACGATCCCGTCCTTCAGGGCCGCCAGTTCCTCCTCGGTGTTCAGCACCCGGACCCCCTTCTCCTCCAGATCCTTCACCACGAATTCATTGTGGATGATGGGTCCGTAGGTGTAGACTGGCTTTTCTGCCTTTTCAATCTGCTCATAGACCTGCTCCACCGCACGCTTTACGCCGAAACAGAAACCGGCCGTCTTCGCAACGATGACCTCCATTAAGCTTCCTCCTTCAGTCCATGGGCTTTTGCGGTATCGATGATGGCCTGCACGACCTGGCCAATGGTCATCTCGGAGCTGTCTAACAGCACCGCGTCCTCTGCCTGTTTTAACGGCGCGATCTCCCGGGTCATATCGCGATGGTCTCTCTCGATAATATCTTGCTCAATTTCTTCCAGATTACACATGCTGCCTTTTTCTGTTAATTCCCTGCAGCGCCGCAGGGCGCGGACATGGCTGCTGGCAGTTAAGTAGATCTTCGCTTCTGCGTCCGGCAGGATGCAGGTGCCGATGTCGCGACCGTCCATGATCACGTTCTGACTGGCTGCCAGGCTTCTCTGAAGCTCTAAGAGATGGGCGCGCACGGCCGGGTACACGCTGGCAGCGGACGCGGTATTGCCCACCTCCTCGGTGCGGATCAGACCGGACACATCCTCGCCGTTTAAGATCACCTGCTGTGTCTCGTCCTGATAGCGGATGGTAATGTCTGCGTTCTTCACGGCGTCGCTGACTGCTGCCTCATCTGCAGGATTTACGCCGCTGCGTAAGAGATACAGCGCAATGGCACGGTACATGGCTCCGGTGTCCACATAGATAAAATTCAGTTTTTTTGCTACCATCTTCGCAATGGTGCTCTTGCCGGCACCCGCCGGTCCGTCAATGGCAATATTAAATGCATGCTTTCCCATAGCTTACTCTCCTCGTTGTTTCTGTATTCCAACGGCTGCATTTTCCGCAGCCTGCAGCTCCTGTCCCTTGGCAGGGCGGAAATTCCATCGCCTGTTCCGCTGTTATTGCGGGACGGAAATCCCGCAGCCTGTTCCGCTGTTACTGCGGAATGGAAATTCCTGCCAGATATCCGGTGGACCAGGCGATCTGAAGGTTAAAGCCACCGGTCACCGCATCCAGGTCCAGAACCTCGCCTGCGAAATACAGGCCCGCCGTTTTTTTCGATTCCATAGTGGACGGGTTTACCTCCCGCACGGACACACCGCCCTGCGTGATGATGGCTTCTTTGTAATCACGAAGTCCTGTCAGCGTGATGCAGAAGTTCTTCATCGCCTGTACCAGCTGATGGCGCTCCTCCCGGGTGATCTCATTCACCTTTTTTTCCGGAGAGATGCCGCTGCGTGCAAGGATGACCGGAACCAGCTTTGCCGGGAGCAGATGGTTTAAGGAATTCTTGTACTGCCTGTTCTTTGCCTCCTCGAAATCCCGCAGGATGCGGGCATCCAGCTGTTCCTCGGAAAGGGCCGGCTTCAGGTCTATGGAAAGGGTAAGGGACCCCTTCTTTAACGCGGGAGCCACATAGCTGCTGGCAGAAAGAAGCACCGGGCCGCTGACCCCGAAATGGGTAAACAACATCTCACCAAACTCCTCATACAAGACCTTCTTTCCATTGCGGATCTGCACGCTGATGTTGCGCAGGGACAGTCCCTGCAGTTCCCTGCATACCTCTTCCTTCGCCTCAAAAGGTACCAGGGCAGGAGAAAGGTCGGTGATGGTATGCCCCAGCTCCTTCGCAAAGCGGTAGCCGTCTCCGGTAGAGCCGGTGGAGGGGTAAGAAAGTCCGCCGGTGGTCACGATCACGGCATCTGCAGGGACCACCTTTCCGCCGCGTTTTAAGCGGACGCCGGTGACATGTCCGTCCTCAGCCAGGACATCGGCCACCTCCTCATGAAGTTCTACTTCGACCCCCAGCTCCCGAAGTGCCACCGTCAGCGCATGGATGACATCCGAGGATTTATCCGAAACCGGGAATACACGGTTGCCGCGCTCGGTTTTTAACGGACAGCCATGCTTCTCGATCAGATCCATGATATCTGTGTTGGTAAAGGTGTAAAAGCTGCTGTATAAAAACTTGGCATTATGGACCACATTCCGGAACAGCTCCTCCGTATCACAGGCATTGGTCACGTTGCAGCGGCCCTTTCCGGTGATGTAGATCTTCTTTCCAAGCTTTTCATTTTTTTCACAGATGCAGACCTTATGGCCCGCACCGGCGGCGGCAATGGCCGCCATCATGCCGGCGGCACCGCCGCCGATGATGATCACCTGACTCATAGTTTATTCCTCCGTCTGCAGTCCCAGAGCAGCTCTCACGGTTCTGCGGTATGTATTCAGTTCCCCGAACTGATCAAAATAGCGGACACATTCCTGATAGTCTCCCGGACTTTCCGGGGGCATTTCCGCCAGGATATACAGGGCAAAGGCATCTGCAAACTCCGGCAGGGTATTCTGCACCCTGGTGATGCCGCTTCCCGGCGCTGCACCGGGGATCTCCGCTGTCCGCTCTCTGATATCCTGCAAGAGCTGTTCGTATCCGGCTGCGTAATGCTCCGGCTCTGCCTGAGAAAGCAGCTCCCCATATGTGCGGTCCAGTGTTTTTAAGGTCCATGTCCGGTCTTCCGTTTGTCCGGCTGCCGGCAGAAAGTCTGCCGGATCGATGTGGATCTCCCAGACAGCCGAAGCTTCTCCCTCTTCATGCCGAGCCTGTCCCTGCTGCGAGGACACGCCTGCCTGCGCGGCAGGATGCTCCCCGGATGTCTTCTTTTCTACGGAAATAATCTTTCCGCCTTCCCCGTCTGACTCAAACACAAGCTCCGCAGCCGGGTGTGTTCCCTCCGGCTGCCAGAACAGGATACCGCAAAGGTCTTTCAGGGATTCCAGACCGGGCTGGCGCGGCTGTCCGCCATCTGGCTGCGTTCCATCTGCCTGCGTGCCATCCTGCAGCGCTCCATCCTGCAGCGTTCCATCCGGGCTGAATCGGGCAATCAGGCGGGACTGGGGTGTATAGCTGCGGATCTCAATCTCAAAGTCTTCTTTTCCCGGGATCAGCTCGATCTGCGTTCCGGTCTGCGCATCCAGCCAGATGCAGTCCAGTCCATAGGGTCCCTGATCCTTCTTATCCGGCTCTCCGTACAGCCGAGAAAGCTGCTCCTGCATCTTGTTCGCGGTCAGCCCATTCCCCGCCGGGACCAGACTGACCAAGTCAAGCTGCTCGTCTGTGAAATAATAGCTGCTCTGAAACGGCTGATCCAGATCGAACCACTTCATGGAAAACTGGTATTTCTCGACAGGACGGTTCTGAGGGTCCCGGTTTACCACTGCCAGTCTGCCCGGAATTCCCAGAGAAGCCTGAAGCCTGCCCGGAGAAACGCCAAACGGGATCTTCTGTCCCGGTTCCTGGGAATAGATGAAATTCTTCCAGTTATTCTCAAAATGTGCTTTTGCGCGCATGGACGGAGTATCCAGACTCATGATCCCGGACACAGACTGGCATACCGTATCCACGATTTCGGACAGACACTCCACATCCACCGTCTCTACCGTATCAAGCGGTGTGCCAAAATCAAAGCTGTCATAGCGCTGGCCAATCTGCACGGCCGGAATCCCGTAAGAAGCAAAAATGCCATTCTCCTGACCGGCCTGTGTTCCATAATCCCACTGAAGCCCGGTCACGGTACCGGCAGCCTCCCGGACCAGTTCGCCCAGCATGGTGCGTTTGCCATCCTGGGTGGTCAGGACCGTTCCCTGGGTATCTACCGCACCGCAGGGACCAATGGTGATCACTCCGATCAGCCGTTCCCGCTCCCGCTTGCTTAATCCTTTGGCATACATCCGTGCCCCCAGCCCGTCCTTCTCATGAGCGGACAGGCTGACAAAACGGATTTCCGTATCGGTCGGAAGTCCGGAAAGGATCCTGGCGGTCTCCAGAAATACCGAAACACCGGAAGCGTTCTTTCCGGCCCCCGGGCTGTCCGGCAGCGAGTCGTGCCAGGTGCAGATCAGCAGAATGTCTGCGTCCGGGTCCTCTGCTTCACGCACTGCCGTCACGTTGGTGCCGATGATCTCCTCATGCTCCGTCTTTTCACGGAAGCGCTGGCGGTTTACCGTATAGCCATAATCCTGCAAAAGCTTCTGGATATAGCGGGCAGCACTGTCCTCGCCCCGGCTTCCTGCCGGGCGCGGAGAAGCTGAAAGAATGCCCAGTGATTCCTGCAGGTAAAAGGAATTTACCTCTTCTACTATCGGGATCTCATCCGGGACCTCCTGCATGGTCCCGCCCTGCCGCTGAGGCAGCACCCTGGTAGACGGACCGGCGCAGCCGGATAAAAGAGCGGCAGCAACAAGCACTATGGCCTGTTTTCCTGCTCTGCAGCTTTTTCTGTTCATGAAACTCCCCTTTTCGATGTTATCATTGACCATGGTATCATATCATATTTTTCCCAACAACGAAAGAGGGGAACGCGCGGTAACGCATTCCCCTCTGCACGGATTTCGGTCTGATTTAGATCGCTGCGGTGATAAAGATGTCGTAGATGGCCTTGATGGCGGTTTCAAAATCGGAATTTTTCACGCCGATGATGATGTTAAGTTCACTGGAGCCCTGGTCGATCATCTTGACATTGATGCGGGCATGAGCCAGTGCGGAGAAGATCCTTCCGACTGTTCCGCGGGTGCCCTTCATGCCTCTGCCAACAACTGCAATGAGGGCAAGGTCTGCTTCCACGTCTACCAGATCCGGCTCTACCGCGCGGTGGATCCCGGCAATCACGGACTGCTCATACTCTTCGAATTCGTCCTGGTGTACCATAATGGTCATGGTGTCGATCCCGGACGGCATATGCTCAAAGGAGATGCCGTATTTCTCGAATACACCAAGAACCTTCCTCCCAAACCCTACTTCGGAGTTCATCATAGCCTTCTCAATGTTGATGGCACAGAAGCCTTTTCTTCCTGCAACACCGGTGATGGTGTAGCGCGGCTTTCTGCAGGTGCTCTCCACGATGAGGGTACCCTTATCCTCCGGACGGTTGGTATTGCGGATGTTGATCGGGATGCCTTCCTTTCTTACGGGGAAGATGGCATCCTCATGGAGTACGCCTGCGCCCATGTAAGCCAGTTCACGAAGTTCTTTATAGGTGATGGTCTCGATAACCTCCGGGTTCTCTACGATACGCGGATCTGTTACCAGGAAGCCGGATACATCGGTCCAGTTCTCGTACAGGTCTGCGTGGATGGCACGGGCTACGATGGAACCGGTCACATCAGAGCCGCCGCGGGAGAAGGTCTTGATGCTGCCGTCATGTTTGGAACCGTAGAATCCCGGGATCACAGCGCGCTCTATGTGCTCCAGGCGCTCGGAAAGCTCCTTATTGGTAAGCTCTGCCTCAAAGTTACCGTTCTCATCAAAGAAAATAACCTCAGCGGCATCAATGAACTCATAGCCGAGATAATTTGCCATGACGATACCGTTTAAGTACTCACCACGGGAGGCTGCGTAGTCCTTGCCGGCTCCCTTTACGAAATTCTCCTCGATGGTGGCAAACTCATGGTCCAGGTTTAAATTTAAATCCAGGCCGTCAATGATCTCCTGATAACGTGCCCTGATGGCCTCCAGAAGTTTTTTATAAGACGCTCCGGTAGATGCTGCTGCGTAGCACTCGTACAGCATATCGGTAACCTTGGTATCTTTGCTGTTTCTCTTACCCGGTGCGGACGGAATCACATATCTTCTTGTCTTGTCTGCACGGATGATATCTCCGACTTTCTTGAACTGGCGGGCACTCGCCAGAGAACTGCCGCCGAACTTCACAACCTTCTTCATATTGCTGTCTCTCCTCATATTGCTCCCGGATTCTTCCGGGGCAGTTATTCCAAATCATACTTTAAATCCCGATTTCTGTCAATACCTATCATATGACATACCTATCATATGAAAACGGGGATGCCGCAGTTTACACGACATCCCCATCATTTATTACTTAAAGTACTTCACACCGCTCTCAAAGATCTTCATATCCTGCTCACCGTAGATGTTCATGGCTACGGCCTCGCCGCGGCGCTCGGAATGTGCCATCTTGCCCAGGATACGGCCATCCGGGCTGGTAATGCCCTCGATTGCCATGTAGGAGCCGTTCGGGTTCCAGAACTCGTCCATGGTGGCATTGCCCTTCTCGTCCACGTACTGGGTTGCGATCTGGCCGTTGGCTGCCAGCTTCTTTAACCACTCGTCGCTGGCTACGAAACGTCCCTCTCCGTGGGAGGCCGGGTTGCAGTATACACCGCCAGGCTCTGCGCCGGCCAGCCACGGGGACTTGTCGGTGACAACCTTGGTGTAAACCATCTTGGAAATGTGGCGTCCGATGGTGTTCATAGCCAGGGTCGGGGAATCTGCAGTCTGCTCGCAGATGCGTCCCTCCGGAACCAGTCCCAGCTTGATGAGGGCCTGGAAGCCGTTGCAGATACCAAGCATCAGGCCATCGCGTTCATTTAACAGCTTCTCGATCTCCTCCTTGATGACTGCGTTGCGGAATACGGTTGCGAAGAACTTCGCGCTGCCCTCCGGCTCGTCGCCTGCGGAGAAGCCGCCCGGGAACATGACGATCTGGGCTTTTGCGATCTCTTTCTTATATTCCTCTACGGAATCACGGATATCCTCCGCACTTAAGTTCTTAAATACTTTCGTTACCACCTTGGCACCGGCGCGCTCAAAGGCCCTGGTGCTGTCGTACTCACAGTTGGTACCCGGGAATACCGGAATGAAAACGTTCGGCTGTGCCAGTTTGTGGCTGCATACATAAATCTTGTCTGCATGGTACAGTTCTGACTTCACCTCGGTCTGTTTTACACCGGAAGCGGTCGGGAATACGTTCTCCAGAGTCCCGGTCCAGGAGTTTAATGCCTCATCCATGGAGATGGATACCGGGCCGTACTCGAAGGCAGCCTTGTCGGTCACCTCACCGATCACGGTGTAGCGGATGGACAGCTCCCCCACCTTGCCTGCCGGAACTTCGCAGACGATATTGCCCCAGCCTGCTGCAAAGAAGTCTCTCGGATCTACATTGTGCTCGATCTTTACACCAAGCTTGTTGCCGAATGCCATCTTGCTGACAGCCTCAGCCAGTCCGTGGCCCTCTACCGCATATGCGGAAAGGATGCGGCCTGCCTTGATATCGGCATTTAATTTTTCATAACCATCCATGATCTGGGCGTAATCCGGCAGGTCATACTGGTCTTTCTCAATGTTGAATACAACGATCTTGCTGCCCGGCTTCTTGAACTCCGGAGTGATGATGTTCGGATAATGGTCTACATCCACCGCGAAGGAAACCAGGGTCGGCGGAACGTTGATCTCGCCATGCTTCTCATCGTTGAAGGTGCCGGACATGCTGTCCTTGCCGCCGATGGACGGAAGGCCGAAACCAAGCTGTGCGTTGTAAGCGCCAAGCAGGGCTGCAAACGGAGCACCCCAGCGGGTCGGATCCTCGGTCATGCGCTTGAAATACTCCTGGAAGGTGAAGCGGATCTTCTTGAAGTCGCCGCCGCTTGCCACGATCTTCGCCACAGAAGAAAGGACAGCGTAAACGGAACCATGGTACGGGCTCCAGCTGGACAGGTACGGATCATAGCCGTAGCTCATCATGGTAACGGTATCGGTCCTGCCCTTCAGCACCGGAAGCTTTGCAACCATGGTCTGGGTCTCAGTCAGCTGGTACTTGCCGCCGTAAGGCATGAAGACACTGCCTGCGCCGATGGAACCGTCAAAGCGCTCTACCAGACCCTTCTGGGAACATACATTTAAATCGGATAAGACGTTCAGCCAGGTGGCCTTCACATCTGCTACTTCCTTCTTCACGAACGGATTGCCCTCTTTGACCGGAGTCTCCAGAACAACCTTTGCCTCCTGATGGGCACCGTTGGTGTCCAGAAATGCACGACTCACATCTACGATGGTCTTACCTCTCCAGTTCATCACCAGCCGCGGCTCCTCGGTTACCACTGCAACCGGGATTGCCTCCAGGTTCTCCTCTGCGGCAAAGCCCAGGAATTTGTCTACATCGGACGGATCCAGAACCACAGCCATACGCTCCTGGGACTCGGAGATGGCGATCTCGGTTCCATCCAGTCCTGCGTACTTCTTCGGAACCTTGTCCAGGTCGATCTGCAGTCCCGCAGCCAGCTCACCGATGGCTACGGACACACCGCCTGCACCAAAGTCGTTACATTTCTTAATGATCTCGCTGACCTCCGGACGGCGGAACATGCGCTGGATCTTGCGCTCGGTCGGTGCGTTACCCTTCTGAACCTCTGCGCCGCAGACCTCAATGGAAGCCTCGGTATGTACCTTGGAGGAACCGGTAGCGCCGCCGATACCGTCACGGCCGGTGCGGCCGCCTAACAGAACGATGATATCGCCCGGGTCAGAATTCAGACGCTTCACGTATTTTCTCGGAGCAGCACCCATAACAGCACCGATCTCCATACGTTTCGCAACGTAATTCGGATGATAGATTTCTTTTACATAGCCGGTAGCCAGACCGATCTGGTTGCCGTAGGAGCTGTAGCCGTTTGCTGCGCTGTTGACCAGCTTTCTCTGAGGCAGCTTGCCCTTTAAGGTCTCGGACAGCGGACGGGTCGGATCTGCGGCACCGGTCACGCGCATTGCCTGGTATACATAGGTACGGCCGGAAAGCGGGTCACGGATGGCACCGCCCAGACAGGTAGCAGCACCGCCGAAGGGCTCGATCTCCGTCGGATGGTTGTGGGTCTCGTTCTTGAAGTTTACCAGCCACTCCTCGGTAACGCCGTCAATCTCCACCGGAACCACAATGCTGCAGGCATTGATCTCATCAGATACCTCCAGATCCTCCAGCTTGCCCTCTGCGCGCAGCTTCTTCATGGCAAGAAGTGCCAGGTCCATCAGGCAGACAAACTTGTCATCTCGGCCCTTGTAGAGTACCTCGCGGTCTGCCAGATAGTTCTTGTAGGTTGCCTCGATCGGAGCCTTGTATGCACCGTCGGTGATGGTCACGTCTTTTAACTCGGTGGAGAAGGTGGTGTGGCGGCAGTGATCGGACCAGTAGGTATCCAGCACACGGATCTCGGTCA
>CAVIRL010000066.1:0-14259 GCA_963645005.1 Prevotella sp. P5-108 | reverse complement strand
CCTCCACCGACATGCAAGCATGTCGTGGACTCAGACTTTTGACACTGTAACCAAACATTGATAAAAAATAATCAGTAAATTAAGATGACAGTAATGGGAAATTTGAAAGATACAGGCTGAAAGTCTGACACAGGAGGAACAGACAATGAAGAAAACAGCTTCCTGATCCGGTGGAATTATAACCGGGGTCAGGGATATCCGGTCAGGCCCTTTGTTTCGGTTGGACTGAAGGCAGGAGGAGCGGCATGGAACAAAACAGCGGTATGGAACAAAACACCGGAAGAAGAATTTATCTTGTAAGACATGGTGCAGTGGAGTTTCAGGGTGGGATACACAGATGCATTGGCCGCATGGATGTTCCGCTGGCCGAAGGAGGACGCGTTCAGGCAGAGCACCTGGCGAAGTATTTTGTCACGCATTCTGTGACACAGATCTTTACCAGCCTCCTGGAGCGGTGCAGGGAGACTGCCCGAATTTTAAGTCACGGACGATATCCGATTGAGGTCGAAGCCGGTCTTCGGGAAGTGGATATGGGCGAGTGGGAAAACCTGCCCCTGCAGGAACTAAAGGAAAAGCGAGGGAAAAAGCTGGAATCAGAGCCGGTGTATGGAGAACACAGAGAAAATGCGCTGCGGCGTTTCCGGGAGGCAACCGATGAGATTATCGAAAAATCAGAAGGGGACATCGTGTGGGTGGCCCATGCCGGAGTGAACTGCTGCTATCTGGCAGACCTGCTGGGGGAGCCGCTGGAGACAAGCCGTGCACTGCCGCAGCCCTATGGATGCCTGAATCTGATCGAGATCGGGCAGAACGGGCACAAACAGGTTCTGGAGTATGGGGTAATGGCAGAAAAAGTGCCGGATGAAGCGGAATGCAGAAGACTGTGGGATCGTTACCATACACCAGAGCAGGTCAGAAACCACTGCATGGCAGTATGTGAGCAGGCGGTGAGGATAGGCACTGCGCTGAATCAGGCCGGCTGTGATCTGGATCTGAATTTAATCCGAGGCGCAGCATTATTGCATGATGTGGCAAGGACAAAGCCGGAGCACGCCAGAGCGGGGGCAGAAATCCTAAGAAGAGAAGGATATCCGAACGTGGCAGAGATCATTGCCCGGCATCACGATCTGCAAAAAACCATCACAATGGAAAAGTCGGATGAGACAGAGGTGGTTTATCTGGCAGACAAGCTGGTAAGCGGAAGCAGGCTGGTGACTCTGGAGGAACGGTTTTCGGAGAGCAGAAAACGGTGCGAAAGGCAGCCGGACAGCCAGGCTGCGCTGGAGGCACAGAATCGGCGCTTTGAAGAGGCAAAGCAGGTTGAGGATAAGATCCGGAAGGCATTATGCGTACAGACAAGCTGAATGCATAAGGGAGCCTGACAAAAAAACAGAATGGCTAACAAAAAAACAGCAAGAAAGCATACAAAGGATTGCATTTCCCCGGAATTTAGACTATAATATAAAGCAATCATCCGGCTTGTCTGCGCAAGTCGGTAAATTATTTACATGCGTTATGTTTTTAAAAAAATAACGAAGATATTTACAAGGATATTCACATAGAAAGTGGAGGCAGCAAATGAAGTTAATCAAAACCGTCGATGCGGAGGGTGCGGTTCTCTGCCACGACATTACGCAGATCATCCGCGGGGTCACGAAGGACGCGGTGTTCCGCAAGGGTCATATCGTTACAAAGGAAGATATCCCGGTGCTGTTAAGCGTCGGAAAAGATACCCTCTACGTCTGGGAGAAGGAAGAGGGCATGCTGCATGAGGATGAGGCAGCCGAAGTGCTCTGCGAACTCTGCAAGGGTGAACACATGGACCGTTCCCAGCCGAAGGAGGGCAAAATCGAGCTGACCGCAGCCTGCGATGGTCTTTTAAAGATTGATGCGAAGGCACTCAAGGCAGTCAACGCCTTCGGCCAGATGATGATCGCCACACGCCACGGCAATTTTGCGGTGAAGAAGGGAGATAAGCTGGCAGGCACCCGCATCATTCCGCTGGTCATCGAGGAAGAAAAGATGAACGCGGTGAAGGCTCAGGCCATGGAAATCACCGGAGGCAAACCAATCCTGGAATTAAAGCCGTTTCAGCATAAAAAGGTTGGCATTGTAACCACCGGCAATGAGGTATTCTACGGACGCATCCAGGATACCTTTACTCCGGTTATTGAGGACAAGCTGTCTGAGTTTGATACCGAGGTCATCGACCATGTAACCTGGGATGATGATGACAAAAAGGTCACCGCCAGTATCCTTGACATGATCGGAAAGGGCGCGGACATTGTCATCTGCACCGGAGGCATGAGCGTGGATCCGGATGACAAGACACCGCTGGCCATAAAAAATACCGGCGCACGCATCGTTTCCTATGGTGCTCCGGTGCTTCCGGGGGCCATGTTCCTGCTGGCTTATTACGACCGCACAGAGAAGGGGGAGAACCGCAGGACCGTCATCATGGGCCTTCCGGGCTGCGTGATGTATGCAAAGCGCACCATCTTCGACCTGGTTCTGTCGCGTGTCATGGCGGATGATGAGGTCACAGCCGACGAGCTGGCAGCCCTCGGCATGGGCGGCCTGTGCTTAAACTGCCCGGCCTGTACCTTCCCGAACTGCGGATTTGGAAAGGGGTATTGATATGGAATTTACCCATTTTGATGAGCAGGGCAATGCCCGCATGGTGGATGTAACGGCCAAGGACGATACGGTTCGGGAGGCCGTAGCCAGGGGCCGCATCCGCGTGAGCGGGGAATGCTTTGAAAAGATCAGAAAAGGCACCATGACGAAGGGAGATGTGCTGGGTGTGGCCCGGATCGCCGGGATCATGGGGGCAAAGCGTACCTCCGAGCTGATCCCGCTCTGCCACATCCTGAACCTGACAAAGCTGAATGTAGACTTTACAATGCATCCGGAAACCTGCGAGATCGAGGCAGTCTGCACCGCCAGGACCACCGGAAAGACCGGTGTGGAGATGGAGGCGCTGACCGGTGTGTCCGTCACGCTTCTGACCATCTACGATATGTGCAAGGCGGTAGATAAGGCCATGGAGATCGGAGACATTCATCTGGCGGAGAAGACCGGCGGCAAGAGCGGTCATTTTGTGAATCCGCTGGAACAGGGCGGTGAGCAGGCGTGAGAGATGCCCGGGGAAGAGAGATAAAGTATCTGCGTGTTTCTGTCACAGACCGGTGCAACCTGCGCTGCAAATATTGCATGCCGGACGGCATTGACTGTATACAGCACAACGATATCTTACGGTTTGAGGAAATCCGGCAGATCGCGGAGTGCGGTGCAAAGCTCGGTATCAACAGGATCCGCCTGACCGGCGGGGAGCCGCTGGCCAGAAAGGGCTGCCCGCAGCTGATCCGGATACTGAAGGACATTCCGGGGATTGAAACGGTTGCCATGACCACCAACGGAACCCTGGTGCGGGCCATTCTGCCGCAGCTTGTGGAGGCGGGACTGGATGAGATCAATATCAGCCTCGATACGCTGGACGCAGAGAAGTTTGCGGAGATTACCGGTCAGGATCTTCTGCCGGAGGTTTTGCTGGCTATCGACGCAGCTCTTGCGGCTGGCCTGAGGGTCAAGCTCAACGCGGTCTCCATGCCGGACACAGACTGGAAGCATCTGATCCTGCTGGCAAAGGATAAGCCGGTGGATGTCCGCTTCATTGAGCTGATGCCCATTGGCGCAGGACGGCGCTCGCCAGGCCGGAGCAACGAGGAATTGTTAAAGGAGATCCGCAGAGAGTTTCCGCAGCTTCAGGATGATGAAACCGTACATGGAGCCGGTCCGGCGGTGTACTATAAGATCCCGGGCTATCAGGGCAGCATCGGACTCATCAGTGCCATGCACGGAAAGTTCTGCAGCTCCTGCAACCGGGTGCGCCTGACCTCCACCGGATTTTTAAAGACCTGTCTCTGTTATGAGGATGGAACAGATCTGAAGAAAATTCTGAGAAACGAGGATGCAGAACGGCAGACAGGACATGACACAAACGGCGGGCAGAAAGCAGAAAAAAGCGCGGACGCTGCAGCACGGCCAACGGAAGCGGATATAAAAACACACAGGCTTCTCGATGCCATGGCCTGCGCCATATACGGCAAACCGGCGGAGCACTGCTTTGAGCAGCCGGATCAGATCACAGAGGCTCATGGTATGAGCGCAATCGGAGGATGAGTAGCATGAATTTTCATGAAACAGGAGTGGTGAAGGCCATCTGCATCAGCCCGGCCCGGGGAACGGAAAAGCATACGATCCCGGAGGGCCATTTCATTCCGAATTTCGGAATCGAGGGCGATGCCCACGCAGGAACGTGGCATCGGCAGGTAAGTCTTCTTTCCTATAACAAGGTAGAAGAATTTAATAAGCGGGGTGCCAATGTAGGGGATGGCGCGTTTGGTGAGAATCTGGTGGTGGCTGGGATTGATTTCCGGGCGCTTCCGGTGGGGACCAGACTGTATGCCGGAACCGTGGAGCTTCGCATGACCCAGATCGGCAAGGAATGCCACAGTCACTGCGCCATCTATCACCGGGTGGGCGAGTGCATCATGCCGAAGGAAGGTGTGTTTGCGGAAGTGGTAAAGGAGGGCATGATCCATCCGGGCGATGTTATGAGAGTGGAAGCGCCGGATGAGAACCGCCCCTTCACGGCGGCAGTCATTGTATTGAGTGATAAAGGCTCCAAAGGCGAGCGGGAAGATCTAAGCGGCCCAGCTGCTGAGGAGATGTTAAAAGAAGCAGGCTACGATGTGGTGGAGCGCATTGTGATCCCGGATGAGCCGGAGGTGTTAAAGCAGCACCTCATCCGTCTGGCAGACAGCCGTCAGGTGGATCTGGTGGTCACCAGCGGCGGCACCGGATTTTCCATGCGGGACCAGACACCGGAGGCAACGCTGGCTGTGGCCGACCGGAACGCACCGGGCATTGCGGAGTACATCCGCATGAAGTCTGCCCAGATTACGGATCGGGCCATGCTGAGCCGCGGCGCCTCGGTGATCAGGAAGAAGACCCTGATCGTTAATCTGCCGGGAAGCCCGAAGGCCGTAAAAGAGAGCCTGGGATTTATCCTGGGGGCGTTGGATCACGGCTTGAAGATCCTGCGCGGCACCGCATCAGAGTGCGCAAGAAAGTAGATATCAGGCAGTTATGCCTTGCCGGAATGCGGCAGACCGCTCCGGCGAAAACAACATAACTTTGGTGATTCATAAGAATTCACATAGAAAAAATTCAAGAAACAAGGGAGAAAAAACAATGAAAAAACAGTTCGCAGTTGTAATGGCAGCTATGATGGCTGCAGGTATGATGGCAGGATGCTCCTCCAAGACCCAGGAGACCACCGCAGCAGCAACCGAGGCAGAAACCACCGCAGAGGAGACTACCGCAGCAGAGTCTGAAAGCACAACCGAAGCGGAATCAAAGGATGAGGCAAAGGCTGACCTTGGCGAGCAGACCATTCTGGTTGCTGCAGCAGCAAGCTTAAAGAACGCATACGAGGATAAGCTGATCCCGATGTTTGAGGAGCAGTACCCGGGCGTAACCGTTGAGGGAACCTATGACAGCTCAGGAAAGCTGCAGACCCAGATCGAGGAAGGTCTTGAGGCAGATGTATTCATGTCCGCAGCAACCAAGCAGATGAAGGCTCTGGATGAGGAGGGCATGATCGCTTCCGACACCATGGTGGATCTGTTAGAGAACAAGATCGTTCTGATCGTTCCGGCCGGCAGCGACAGCAAGATTGATTCCTTCGAGAAGATTGGAGAGGCAGCATCCATCGCTCTGGGCGATCCGGAGAGCGTTCCGGCCGGTCAGTACGCAAAAGAGGCCCTGACCAACTTGAACGTTTGGGACAGCATTCAGGACAAGGTAAGCTTTGGCACCAACGTAACCGAGGTATTAAATCAGGTTGCAGCGGCAAGTGCTGACGCAGGCATCGTTTACGCAACCGACGCAGCAAGCATGGCTGATCAGGTTACCGTAGTTGCAGAGGCACCGGAGGGAAGCCTGGAGAAGAAGGTTATCTACCCGGTAGCAGTTGTAAAAGCAACGGCTCATGAGGATGCTGCAAAGGCATTTGTTGACTTCTTACAGGCTCCGGAGGCTATGGAAGTATTTGAGTCCTACGGCTTCGTAGCAGCAGAGTAAAACAGGAAGTGTACTGACAGCTCCCGCGCGGCATACCCATGGGATGAACTGCGCGGGAAGCAGTACGGAAAGGAGAAAGAAAGATGGACTGGTCACCAATCCTGATTTCCATGAAGACAGCCAGCCTCTCGATCGTGATTACCTTTTTCCTCGGGATCCTGGCAGCCTGGTGGGTTGTCAGCATGAAAAATGAACGGATAAAGATCCTCATGGATGGCGTGCTGACCCTGCCTCTGGTGCTGCCGCCTACGGTGGCGGGCTTTTTCCTCTTATATCTGTTTGGTGTGAAACGGCCCATCGGCATGTTCTTTTTGCAGTATTTCGGTGTCAAGATCGCCTTCTCCTGGACGGCTACGGTACTGGCTGCGGTGGTGATGTCCTTCCCGCTCATGTACCGCTCCGCCCGGGGCGCCTTTGAGCAGGTGGATCCGAACCTCATGGCAGCAGCCCGCACCCTCGGCATGAGTGAGTGGAGCATCTTTCATAAGGTCCTGATCGCCAATGCCATGCCGGGTATCGTCAGCGGCGGTGTTCTGGCCTTCGCACGAGGCCTGGGCGAGTTTGGCGCAACGGCCATGATCGCAGGCAACATCGCGGGCAAGACCAGAACCCTGCCGATGGCGGTGTACTCCGAGGTGGCAGCCGGTAATATGGATGCGGCATACCGCTATGTTGCCATCATTGTCATCATTGCCTTTCTTTCCGTGATTCTGATGAACCGGGCCGCACTGCGGGAATCGAAAAAACGCGGACAGTTCCGCTGACCGGAGCTGTGCCGGATAAATACACAGGGAATCGGCATGATCAGAAAAAGCCATTGCGAAAAGGAGACGAGTATGAACGAACAATTATTATCCGTAGATATCCGGAAACAACTGCGGGAATTTGAACTTCAGGTTCAGTTCACCTGTCCGGCATGTCGGGGACGCTCCGGCGATGCGTCTGCTGACTCCGGGGCAGGCTGCCTTGGCATTCTCGGTCCCTCCGGCTGCGGCAAGAGCATGACCTTAAAGTCCATCGCGGGCATTGTGGAGCCGGATAGCGGCTCCATTACCCTGGATGGCCGTGATCTGTTTCGCAGCAGCCGGAAAATTAACTTAAAGCCGCAGGAACGACGGGTCGGCTATCTGTTTCAGAACTATGCGCTGTTTCCGAACATGACGGTGGAAGAGAATATTCTCACCGGTCTGAAGGCGGGAAAGCGCTATGGGGAGGAGCAGCAGAAGAATCGTGTTTCCGAGATGATCGAGCGCTTCCGCTTAAGCGGACTGGAAAAGCGTTATCCATCCCAGCTTTCCGGCGGACAGCAGCAAAGAGTAGCCCTGGCGAGAATCCTGGCCTATGAGCCGGAGGCTTTGCTTCTGGATGAGCCGTTTTCTGCCATGGATACCCACCTGCGGGAGCGTCTGCGCCTGGAGCTGGCCAGCGTGCTTTCTGAATACCATGGCGCGTCTGTCATGGTAACCCACGACCGGGATGAGGCTTACCAGCTTTGCGATGAGCTGCTCCTCTTTAGCAGGGGACGTGTCATTGCGGCAGGAAAGACGAAGGATATCTTCAATGATCCGGGCAGCGTGGAAGCTGCAAGACTGACGGGCTGCAAGAATATTTCCCGCATCGAGAAGATCGGCGATCACCGGGTACGGGCGTTAGACTGGGATAATCTGGAGCTGATCACAGAGAAAACCGTGACAGATGATGTAACCTCCATTGGAATCCGTGCCCATGATTTTGAGCCGGTAAAAGAAGCGGAAGGAATAAACCGGATCCCGGTGGAGAATCCGAAAATCACAGAGATGCCGTTTGAGTGGTACATTACCCTGCAGAACGGCTTGTGGTGGAAAATCGGAAAGACCATCCACACCCACAGTGCGGACAGCCTCATACCGAACTATGTGAGGGTAGCCCCGGAAGCAATCCTGCTTCTGAAGGGCTGATGTGACCTCTGCCATGCGCAGGACTCACAAAGCTCCATTTGGATCATCACCGAAATATTTTTTAAAGAGCTGGGCAGTTGCTGCTTTCAGCTCTTTTTCCATACCCAGATATCGGGCCAGAAGCTCCTTGGCTTCCGGGGTCAGATGGGAGGAACCGCCGGTTGCGCCGCCGGACCGGGATTCGATCAGGGAGTATCCGAGGTATTCCTCTGCTTTCTTGATGATCTTCCAGCCCTTGCTGTAGGACATCTCCATCTGCTTGCAGGCGGTCTGCATGGAATTGGTCTGGTCCACCAGCGTGAGAAATTCCGCAACGCCGGGGCCGAAAAAGGTGTCGCCCTTGGCCAGGCGGAGTCTTATGGAGGGGCGGAGCGGAAGATCCACAGGGGGAACGGATAGGTCCGGGATTTTTTTTGGTTTGCGGCTCATGGATGGGTCCTTTCTGATACAAATTTTTATCTTGATCTTCAGTATAACACGCGGAACTTGTCCTTACAATTTTTTATTTTTAGACAATTCCCGCTTGTGAATGGAAGAGAAAACTGCTACAGTGGAGGGGAGATTACTGTTTGTGTTAGAACCAATTTTCTGAAGGGAAAATTCCGTATGATGCAGCGGTGGACGCGGAATTTGCTGATTTAGGCTGCGAAGCATCAGCAAATTCCTCCTGTGCCTGCGCATGCACATAAGCAGTCACAGGAGGGAATGATTGACAGTGAAGATAGAAACCAGTAAGATTGAACTGCATGGGGATATTTCCATCCCATTTTTGAAAAAGAGCCGCTTTACCGGAAGCTTCAAGGGCATGCGCTATGTGCTCATCAGGCACGAGAATGAGCTGGAGCCGGCCACGGAGGAGACACCGGCGAAGACAGAGACCGTGATCCGGGCCATCATCTGGCCGGAGCCCTTTAATTTTGAGGTAACGCCGGATGAGAAGAAGCATCATCAGGATTTCCCGTTTACGACAGACGGGATCTGGGAGGCGGTGGACTGGCTGAACGCAGAGCATGAGGCCGGACACTACTGATACAGGGAGAGGGACTATCGTGTAAAATGACTGTCTGTGACAGTCTGAAAATAAGAAAATAAGTCTGCACGGACAGAAAGGACGCAGCATTTGTAGTGTGAAAGAAAGCAGAACTTTCATTACTATTTGTGCTGCCAGCCGAAGTCGGCGGAATGGAGATTACTGCTATGAAACTGGAAAATGACTTAGATACGGATGACATACGGGGGCTGGTGCTCCGTCTGGCGCTGCCCTCCATGCTGGCACAGTTTGTCAGCGTGTTTTACAGTATTGTGGACCGTATGTACATCGGAAACATTCCACAGATCGGAGAAGTGGCGCTGGCCGGTGTCGGCATCTGCGGCCCCATTGTGACGCTGGTCTCATCCTTCGCCATTCTGGTGGGGGTGGGCGGTGCGCCCCTCATGAGCATTCGTCTGGGGCAGAAGAATGAAAAGGACGCAAGGCAGATCCTGGCAAACTGCTTTCTCATGCTGACAGTCATGGCTCTGGTCCTCACAGTCTTTGCGCTGGGCATGCGGGAAAAGCTGCTCTGGTGGTTCGGTGCCGGGGAGACAACCTTTCCCTACGCGCTGTCTTACATGACCATCTACCTGTGCGGCACCTTCTTTGCGCTGATGACAACGGGCATGAACCAGTTCATCATCTGTCAGGGCTTTGCAAAGGTAGGCATGAAAGCGGTCATGATCGGCGCGGTGGCCAACATTGTGCTGGATCCCATTTTTATCTTCGGTCTGAACCTGGATGTGCAGGGCGCAGCCCTGGCTACAGTACTGTCCCAGATGTGTTCCTGCTTTTATGTCCTGCGGTTCTTATTCGGAAAGAAGGTACCGATCCGCATTACCTTTCATGGGTATGCTCCAAAGCTGATGCTGCAGGTGGCGAAAGTAGGATTTTCACCCTTTGTCATCATTGCGCTGGACAATGTGCTCATCATTTCCCAGAATATGGTGATCCAGCGTTTGGGCGGCCCGGGACAGGGCGATACCATTCTGACCTGCGCGGCCATTGTCCAGAGCTTCATGCTCATCATCACCATGCCGCTGGGCGGCATCACCTCGGGAACTCAGACCATTCTCGGGTACAATTACGGTGCGAAACGTCCGGACCGGATCTGGAAAGCCGAGCGCTGGATCGTCACCTGCTGTCTGGTGTTCAATACCATCATGTTCCTGGCGGCTCAGTGTATTCCGGAGGTCTTTGTGCGGATCTTCACCCGCAACGAGGAATATGTGGCTTTAAGCGCCTGGGCCATCCGGGTATCCACCCTGGGCATCATCCCGCTGGCGGTGCAGTACACGGTGGTGGACGGCTTTACCGGAATGGGCATCGCAAAGGTGGCCATCACCTTGTCTCTGTTCCGGAAATTTACCTATTTTGCGGCCGTTGTGCTTCTCCCGGTTCTGACCGGTGTGATCAATGTATTTTATGCGGAGACGGTGTCTGATCTTGTCGGACCGGTATTCTCATCGATCCTGTTCCTTCTTGTATTCAAGAGGGTTGTGGGGGACCCGAAGAAGGTGCCTGCGGCGCAGGAATGCGGCGGGTGCCACTGAAAACCATTCCCGTATAGTATCGCATGTAGCCTGTTGCGGAATAAGATACTATTAAGGAAAGAGGGTGATCTCTCATGCGAGAGGAGCTGTTTCACATTATTTTAGGAATTCTGATCCCGTTTCTGGGCACTGCCATGGGAGCGGGCTGTGTGTTTTTTGTAAAAAATGAAATTAAGCCGGTGATCCAGAAAATGCTTCTGGGCTTCGCCTCCGGCATCATGGTGGCTGCGTCAGTCTGGTCCCTGCTGATCCCCTCCATGGAAATGTGCGAATCCATGGGACGGCTGGCATTTTTACCGGCGGCCATCGGCTTTTCCATCGGCATGCTCTTTCTGCTGGCGTTAGATAAGCTGGTTCCCCATCTTCATATGGGAAGCGATACGCCGGAGGGACCAAAGAGCAATTTAAAAAAGACTACCATGCTGGTGTTTGCGGTGACGCTTCACAATATTCCGGAGGGCATGGCGGTAGGGGTGGTGTTTGCGGGGCTTTTAACCGGAAGTGCCCCCATTACCATTGCCGGGGCCTTTGCCCTGACCATCGGCATTGCCATCCAGAACTTCCCGGAGGGAGCCATCATCTCCCTGCCGCTGCACAGTGAAGGGCAGTCAAAGCTCAAGGCCTTTGTCATGGGTACGCTGTCCGGTGTGGTAGAGCCGATCGGGGCCCTGGTCACGGTTTTGTGCGCAAAGGTTCTGGTTCCCATCGTGCCCTATATGCTGGCCTTTGCGGCAGGCGCCATGTTTTATGTGGTGGTGGAGGAGCTGATCCCGGAGTCGGCCCAGGGGGAGCATTCCGATATGGGAACCATGGGGTTTGCCGTGGGCTTTCTCATCATGATGATCCTGGATGTGGCTCTGGGATGAATGATTTAGGAGGATGTATAGAATGACACAGGAAGAAGTATTAAACAACGCAAGGACCTGTCTTGGTCCCTACTGTAAGGGCTGCCCGGTCTGCAATGGCCGGGCCTGCAAAAATACCATGCCGGGGCCGGGTGCCAAGGGCGAGGGCGATACCGCCATCCGAAACTACGAGAAATGGCGTGAGATCCGGGTGCAGATGGACACGCTCTGCGAGAACCGTCCGGTGGATACCAGCCTGGAGATTTTCGGCAAACAGTTTGCCTATCCGTTCTTTGCGGGTCCGGTGGGCGCTGTGAACCTGCATTACGGGGACAAGTATGACGATGCGGCCTACAATGACATTCTGGTGCGGGCCTGCGCGGACAACGGCATCGCAGCC
Source organism: Prevotella sp. P5-108 (assembly GCA_963645005.1). Taxonomy (GTDB): domain Bacteria; phylum Bacillota; class Clostridia; order Lachnospirales; family Lachnospiraceae; genus Brotaphodocola. The sequence continues at coordinate 2,344 of CAVIRL010000066.1, read as the reverse complement.
TTTACCGGTGACGGTACCAACCCGGAGGTCATGCGGGCGGCTACGGCAGCTATTGAAAAAGCAAAGGGCTTCGGTGTTCCGACGGTAAAACCCTGGAACGCGGAGACTGTGGCAGAGAAGATGGAAATGGTGAGAAAGTCCGGTGCATTTGCGGCGGCCATGGACATTGACGCGGCAGGTCTTCCCTTCCTGAAGAACCTGACTCCGCCGGCAGGCAGCAAGACGGTGGAGGAACTGGCAGAGATCATCCGGGCAGCCGGAGTTCCGTTTATCGTAAAAGGCGTGATGACCGTGAAGGGTGCGTTAAAGGCGAAGGAGGCCGGAGCAGCAGCCATTGTGGTATCCAACCACGGCGGCCGTGTCCTGGACCAGTGCCCGGCTACCGCGGAGGTGCTGCCTGAGATCGCAGAGGCTGTGGGCGGCGGTTCCATGAAGCTTCTGGTGGACGGCGGTATCCGCAACGGCAGTGATGTCTTCAAGGCCCTGGCCCTTGGCGCAGACGGCGTACTGATGGCCCGTCCCTTTGTGACTGCCGTTTACGGCGGCGCGGAGGAAGGCGTTGCAGAGCTGGTGAACCGCATTGGCGGACAGTTGAAAGACACCATGGCCATGTGCGGTGCCCACAGCCTGGCTGAGATCACCCGCGATATGGTACGGGTACGAAAATTCTAGAACTGCCCGTTAAGTACGGTTATTTGACCGTTTTCCGGATGGAACAGGAATTTGCTATAACTGAAAGGAATAGTACACATTCCTTTTATATAGTTGACAAATAGTATCAGGATTGCTATCATAAAGGGAAGTGACAGAAGGGAGAACACTTATGGATAGAATTGTGTTATCATTGTTAGTAGACAACACATCTGGTGTGCTGAGCCGTGTTGCTGGCTTGTTCAGCCGACGTGGCTACAACATCGAGAGTCTGACCGTTGGTGTGACTGCAGATGTGCGGTATTCCAGAATGACCGTAGTTGCCTTTGGTGATCAGAACATCCTAGAGCAGATCGAAAAGCAGCTCCGCAAACTGGAGGATGTCCGCGACATCAAGGAATTAAAACCGAGCCATTCCGTTTACCGGGAGCTGATCATGGTAAAGGTACGTGCCAACGCGAACCAGCGTCAGGCAGTCAGTGCCATTTCCGACATTTTCCGTGCAACCATCGTGGATGTAGGCAAGGATTCCCTGACCGTCATGCTGACCGGCGACCAGTCAAAGCTTGACGCGCTGATCAATCTGCTGGAGGACTACGAAATCCTGGAGCTTGCAAGAACCGGCCTGACCGGCTTATCCCGCGGTTCCGACGACGTACGGTATCTTCCGTAGGCAGAAAATCAAACGTTACTGTTCACGCATTGCGTAAACAGCAGCGGATCATGCGAGAAACTTTGAGCGCCAGGAGTTTCAGAGGCGGACTGAGAGTCGTCGAAGCGCACTGACGCATGAAGCATACAGGCAGCTAAGAAGAATTTCTTCGCGGTTACCACCATACAACTATGAATCTAAAGATTCTTGAGGAGGAAAAAAAGATGGCAAAGATTTATTATCAGGAAGACTGTAACCTGTCCTTACTGGATGGAAAGACCATCGCTATCATTGGCTACGGCAGCCAGGGACATGCACACGCATTAAACTTAAAGGAGTCCGGATGTGACGTTATCATCGGTCTGTACGAGGGCAGCAAGTCCTGGGCAAAGGCTGAGGCACAGGGCTTTAAAGTATATACCGCAGCAGAGGCAGCAAAGAAAGCAGACATCATCATGATCCTGATCAACGATGAGCTGCAGGCTGATATGTACAAGAAAGACATCGAGCCGAACCTGGAAGAGGGCAACATGCTGATGTTTGCTCACGGCTTCAACATTCATTTCGGCTGCATCAAACCGCCGGCAAACGTAGATGTTACCATGATTGCTCCGAAGGCACCGGGTCACACGGTTCGTTCCGAGTACCAGGAGGGCAAGGGTACTCCGTGTCTGGTAGCTGTTGAGCAGGATTACACCGGCAAGGCTCTGGAGAAAGCTCTGGCATACGGCCTTGGTATCGGCGGCGCAAGAGCAGGTCTTCTGGAGACCACCTTCCGTACCGAGACTGAGACTGACCTCTTCGGTGAGCAGGCTGTTCTTTGCGGCGGCGTTTGCGCTCTGATGCAGGCTGGTTTCGAGACTCTGGTTGAGGCTGGCTACGATCCGAGAAACGCTTACTTCGAGTGCATCCACGAGATGAAGCTGATCGTTGACCTGATCTACCAGTCCGGTTTCGCAGGCATGAGATACTCCATCTCCAATACTGCTGAGTACGGCGATTACATCACCGGACCGAAGATCATCACCGAGGATACCAAGA
>CAVIRL010000065.1:370-14338 GCA_963645005.1 Prevotella sp. P5-108 | reverse complement strand
GAGCCATCCTCCGCGGTTACGGTACAGGTCACGGTGTTCTCACCCTCCTGCAGATCTGTTCCGCTTAAGGCTACGGTTGCCTTATCACTGGCCGGTACCGCGCTCACGGTGAGCTTCTCGGTATCCAGGCTTACAGATGCAGTATAGCTGTCAACCTCTGCGCTGAATGCCGGACTTAAAGTACCGGGAGAAATCTGCAGGGAGGACAGGGATGCATCACCGGATGCAGATGCTGTCGTGCTGCCTCCGTTGATGGTTACAGCAGAGCTTCCCAGTTGAGTGATATCAAGAAGCTGCTCATCCGCATCGTAGCCCTCGTAATCAGTTACCTCGATCTTGCTGCTTCCTGCTTTTAATGCTTTGAAATGAAGGGTTGCCGCAGATTCGCTGGTGCCGCTTGCACTGCCGATCACACGAATCGCGCCATTGCCGCCGCTGACATCCGGCTCACCGCTCACAAATTCCATGGCACTGGTATCATAAGAAAGCATCACTACCGTCTTGCCGATCTTCTCACCGGTGGTGCAGGTGAATTTGACATTCACGGTAAAATCACTTCCCACCTCCGCGGTCGGATCCGAAAAAGCGATACGTGCATTTCCTGCAAAGCTCTGGAATGGAATTGCCACTGCCAGCATCAGCACCATGGCAAACCGGATCCAGATCTGTTTCCAATTTCTGTTCATAATTGTCTGTTATCTCCTGTTTCTTTCAATCTTTCATCACTGGTTCCTGCAATCACTTGCTTCCTGATTCCGGCGTTCTGACCGGACAGCCGGAATTTCCCGTTTCTAATTTCCGCCCGGACTGGAGAACGTCACATTGCTTCCTCCGGAGGAAGAACCGGAATTCGGGGAAGAACTGATGGACTGCCCGTTTGAGCTGCCGCCCGGTCCTGCCGTAATCACACCGGAAGAAGTACTGCCGGAGGAGGTACCGCCGGAACTGGTGCTGCCGGAACTGGTACCACCGGAACTGGTGCTGCCGGAACTGGTGTCCGGGCCTCCCACAGTCACGGTGGAAGAACCGCTGTTGGAAACGCCGCTTCCGATTCCCGCATTGTAGGTCGGGCCGCCTGTCTGGCGTACAACGTGGATCGTATAGGTACGCTCTGTACCATTCTCAGCCCTTACGACCACGGAAATATCGTTGATTCCGCTGGCAAGGGACACCTTTCCATTGCCGCGTACAGATGCCTTGGAATCAATTGTCGAAGCACTGACTGTCACATCGGATACAGAGTGGTCTACAATCAGGTCGTAGGAATAGGTATCCCGGTTGAAGGTCGGTGTTAAGGTAAATCCTTCCACACCAAGACCATTTAGCTTGTTGTTCGGACTTCCGCTCAAGGTCGGCTGCGGACACGGAGTCTCCGGCATATTGTTGTAAACCGGAATCTTGAAATTCAGCGCCGTACTCTTCTGCTCGCTGGTAAAGCCCTCCGCGAAGATCGAGCCCTCAGAAGCCGCTCCGTCTACATTCGTCATATACTGATGCTTGTAGATATTGCTGCCCTGTACATTGTACTTCTTTAAATAGAGCGTATCCTGTCCTGCTTTCACGTAATTGGTGCCATAGAACTGAGCGCCGCCTGCGATAGAGGCTTCCGGCGTGGTCCACGGTCTTCCGTAGGTACCGCTCTGGGATGCGTACCAGAGTCCCCGCTGAACGGCCCCCATACCATCAGAAGCATAGGCTCCCACGTTGAAATAGTTATAATATCCGGTGTATCCGGCATAATTGCCGGAGATGGAATTTCCGGTGCCGTTTCGTCCCTGCTCCTGAAGGATCATGGCCGCGATCACATAGGGGCTTACGCCGGAGCTCTTAGCTGCACTCATGATGGTATCCGCATAGCTGACACCGGAGGCAGAAACACCGGAATCCGTGGAAGCACCTGGAGTCTGGGTGCCTGCGGCCGAAGTACCAGAGGAACTGTTACCGGATGAACTGCCGGTATTACCGGAAGAAGCCGCTCCCGGTCCAACCCCGATCACGACGCTGGATGCGACAAGCTCCGTTTCTTTTCTGCTGATGGAAGCACTCGGTCCCTCCAGACGGACTTCCGTGCTGCTGCCGGATGACGGTGTCTGGCTGCTATTGCCTGACGAAGAGCCGGTATTGCCGCCCGGTGTCGCGGAAACGACTCCGGAGCTGCTTCCTCCCGGCGTTGCCGAGGTCGTACTGGAAGATTTACCGGAGGAAGCACCAGGTCCCACGGTCACGACTCCCGAGGATCCGGAAGAAGAACTGCTTCCCGAAGAACTTCCGGAGCTGGTACTGCCGGAAGCAGACGCACCGGTCCGCACATTTCCTTCCATAAACGTGCCCTTCAGCATAGACTGAAGGCCCTCTTTTGTATGAAGAGATGGATTGTATGTCTGATCCAGGAACTGGAAGACATTGACCTCATCAAGGAAATTCCTTGGATCCATATAATAGCTTACGATTTCCGTGGATGCTGCCACCCAGCTGCTTCCGTCAAAACCGGTCCAGGTGCCGGAGTCCCAGTTGTAGGCTCCGTCTGCCAGAGATTTATAAGAAGAAATACTGTTGGTATGTACCAGATTACGTCCGAGGACTCCTTCGTTCTGGATCACGGTATTCCAATCCAGTCCGGTCTTCACCGCAGTGAAAGTCCAGTTTGGATACTGGGCATGGATCTGGCGAAGTCCTTCCTTATAAGATTCCGGAAAGCCCTGGGCGGAAAGCTGGGATTCAAAACCGGAGTCATGACTGTAAGACACCGGGAACTTGACATAGGTACTTAAAACATATCCTGTCTGGGTCGTGCCGCCGCTGGTATAACGGATCTGATACCAGGTCTTGCCGTCAGAAGCAGATTTTTCGCCCACTACGGTAACCGCTGTGCCTTTTCCAAGTTTTCCGACAGAGGAATAGGAAGTACCTGCTCCGCTCCGGACATTTAAGCTGGAAGCGTTGATGGTTGCCGGACGTTCCTGCGCATATGCGGAAAGCTGCAGGGCACTGTTTACCGATGGCATCTGCATGCATAAGGCCAGTCCAAGAACTGCAGCGAGACCCTTTTTCAAGGTTTGCTTTTTCATTTGATGATCTCCTTAATATCGCATCTGCCCGGATCAGAAGGATCTGATCCTGACAAATTTACGCTATGTTACATTATAATGACAAAATCCGACTGCGTCAACGGGAAGCACAGAAACTTCACAGAATCACAAAAAATTGTAAGAAATAGAAAAAGCAGGAAGAAACCTGTTTTCACAGATTTCTTCCTGCCCTGATGATCAATCCGGTTAAATTATACCGGATAAGCCTTGCTCTCGGTGTCTGCTACAGTTGCGTCTACCTTAGTCTGCTGAGCCTCTCTGTACTTGAAGAACTCCTCTGCTACCTTCGGGAACAGAGCGTAGGAAAGGACATCCTCATCCTGCTGCTTCCACTGAGCACACTCTTTCTCGAACTGCGGCAGCTGCGGAGCGATCAGATCTGCGGGTCTGCAGGTGATCGGAGTCTCGTCGCCGATGATCTTCTTCTGTACTTCCGGATTGAACGGCTTTACAGTCTGGCCGAACTCGCCAAGCATGATCTTCTTGGACTCCTTCGGAACCAGTTTGTAACGCTCGCCGGAGATAACGTTCATAACAGCCTGGGTACCAACGATCTGGGAAGACGGAGTAACCAGCGGCGGCTCACCGAAGTCCTTACGAACGCGCGGGATCTCCTCGAGAACCTCCTGATATTTATCTTCCTTACCAGCCTCTTTTAACTGGCTAACCAGGTTGGACAGCATACCGCCCGGAACCTGATAACGAAGTGTCTTGATGTTAACGCCCAGAACCTTCGGGTTTAACAGGCCGGTTTTCAGAGCATCTTCACGGATCGGTGCGAAGTAATCAGTGATCTCAGCAAGCTGATCCTGGGATAAACCGGTATCGTACGGAGTGCCCTTGAAGGTCTCTACCATAACCTCGGTTGCCGGCTGGCTGGTACCAAGTGCCAGCGGGGAGATTGCGGTATCGATGATATCGCAGCCTGCCTCTACAGCCTTCAGATAAGTCATGGAAGCTACACCTGAGGTGTAGTGGGTATGCAGGTCGATCGGCAGCTCGGTAGACTCTTTTAATGCGGTTACCAGCTCCTGTGCTGCATACGGGGTTAACAGTCCGGCCATATCCTTGATACAGATGGAATCTGCTCCCATATCTTCAATTCTCTTTGCAATGTCTTTCCAGTAATCCAGGGTATAAGCATCACCCAGAGTATAGCACAGTGCGATCTGAGCGTGTGCTTTCTCTTTGTTTGCTGCCTTTACAGCGGTCTGCAGGTTGCGCAGGTCGTTTAAGCAGTCAAAAATACGAATGATATCAATACCGTTTGCAACGGATTTCTGTACGAAGTACTCTACTACATCATCTGCATAGTGGTTGTAACCCAGAATATTCTGACCACGGAACAGCATCTGTAATTTTGTATTTTTAAAACCGGCTCTTAACTTTCTCAGTCTCTCCCACGGATCCTCTTTCAGGAAACGAAGGGACGCATCGAAGGTAGCGCCGCCCCAGCACTCTACTGCATAATAACCAATCTTGTCCATTTTATCAATGATCGGAAGCATCTGCTCGGTGCTCATTCTGGTTGCGATCAGGGACTGATGAGCGTCACGCAGGGCAGTCTCAACGATCTTAACCGGTTTTTTCTGAATCTCAGCCATGATTCTTTACCTCCAAATTTATGTTCGAATGTAACGGTTCGTATTATTGAACTCCGAAAATCGCCATGAATGTACCGGCTGCTACTGCAGTACCGATAACACCGGCTACGTTCGGACCCATTGCATGCATCAGCAGGAAGTTTGTCGGGTCTGCCTCAGAACCAACCTTCTGGGATACACGCGCTGCCATCGGTACTGCGGATACACCTGCAGAACCGATCAGCGGGTTTACCTTACCGCCGGTAATCTTGCACATGATCTTACCGAAGATAACGCCTGCAGCGGTACCAACAGCGAATGCAACCAGCCCCAGGGCAACGATCTTTAAGGTAGTTACCTTTAAGAAAGCTTCTGCACTGGTGGATGCACCAACGGAGGTACCAAGCAGGATAACAACGATGTACATCAAAGCATTGCTTGCGGTCTCGGTCAACTGCTTTACAACGCCGGATTCACGGAATAAGTTACCAAGCATCAGCATACCAACAAGCGGTGCGGTAGTCGGCAGAATCAGGCAGACAATTACCGTTACGATGATCGGGAACAGGATCTTCTCCAGTTTGGAAACCGGTCGAAGCTGATCCATCCGGATCTTGCGCTCTTCTTCAGTGGTCAGTGCCTTCATGATCGGCGGCTGAATGATCGGAACCAGCGCCATGTAGGAGTAAGCTGCTACTGCGATCGGTCCCATGAACTCAGACTGTCCCAGCTTACCGGCAAGGAAGATGGAAGTCGGGCCGTCTGCACCACCGATGATGGAGATAGCTGCTGCTGCCTTGTCATTGAAGCCCATGAAGATAGCAAGGAAATACGCACTATAGATACCAAACTGAGCTGCTGCACCAAGCAGGAAGCTCTTCGGGTTTGCGATCAGCGGACCGAAATCGGTCATCGCGCCGACACCCATGAAAATCAGAGACGGAAGGATACTCCACTCATCCAGAATGAAGAAGTAGTGAAGCAGTCCGCCCACACCATTGGACATATCTTCCGGGTCAGCCATAATATCCGGGTAGATATTAACTAACAGCATACCGAATGCAATCGGAACCAGTAAGAGCGGTTCAAAACCTTGTTTGATCGCCAGATACAGGAATACAAATGCTACTGCAATCATAAGGAAATTTCCAGCGGTCAGATTGCAGAATGCGGTCTGCTGAAGAAGATTAGCCAAAGTAGATCCAATATAATCCATTTTAATCCCTCCATGTGGAACTTGCTTTCAGGCAAGCCATTAGTTTAATGTAGCAAGAGTTGCGCCGGCTTCTACTGAATCGCCAGCTGCTGCATTAATGCTTGCAACAGTTCCATCCTGAGGAGCTACGATATCGTTCTCCATCTTCATAGCCTCGAGAACCATGATAACGTCACCTTTCTTTACAGCCTGTCCGGCATTCGCCTTGACTGCCAGGATCTTACCCGGCATCGGAGCGGTTACAAGTACAGAACCCTGAGCGCCGGCCGGAGCTGCTGCCTTCGGAGCTGCCGGAGCTGCCTTCGGTGCTGCTGCTACCGGTGCCTGAACAACACCTGCAGTGGTTCCCTCTTCAACGGTTACGTTATATACATTGCCATTCACAGTAATAGTGTAATTTTTCATGTTAAGAATCCTCCTATTCGCTTATGCTCTTTTCCACTTTGCGCCCGGTGCACGTTTGATGGAGCGTACTACCAGGGAGTCGGTTGATGAGTTGGTTGATGCTGCAATAGCCGCAGTGATGACAGCCACCAGTTCCAGATCATCCACAAGCTCCTCTTCTTCTGCTGCCGGTGCTGCCACAGGTGCTGCTGCCGGTGCCGGAGCTGCGTTCTTTGCTTTCATCTTGTTCTCAAAAATGCTGATGAACTTGAAGCAGCTGATCAGGATGCTGATGAAGATCAGTACCAGGAATACGGTACCCATACCAAGTAAGGTATTCATGCCTGCCTTAGCCATGTTTTCGCCCACGGTATACTCCGGGCTGAAGGTCATGCTGACCGGATTTAAGTTCTGAGTCTGCGCATCCATCGTGTAGAATGCCTTGAACTCTACATTACGGTTCTCAAACTGCGCCTGAACCACACATACATACTGCTCATCCTCGTTGATCTCGGTATCAGAGGAAAGGATGCTTACGAATGCGCCGGTGTCCTTCATAACACTGATCCAGGAGGTCAGACCGCTTGCAAGGCCGTCCTCACCCTGTTTTATAAGGCCTGCCTCAGATTCTTCGGCTGTGGCCTCGTCCATCTCGGCGATGGTCTGGAGCAGGTTTTCCGTGATCTGAGAAATGTAGGAAGCTGTCTGCGGATCCAGAGTTTCTGCCTCAGCAGCGTTCTTGTTGGAGCATGCGGACAGGGCAAAGAGGCTGACTACCATGCTTAACACTAACAAAACTCGTTTCATATACTGTTTCATATACTTGTCACCTCATTCTAAACCGTTCCATGTTTTCTGTCCGGACGATCCTCTCTCTTGGTAAACAGCATCTCGAATGCTGCGATCACACGTTTTCTGGTGTCGCAAGCCTCGATGATATCGTCTACATATCCTCTCTTTGCTGCTGCCAGTGCGCTGGACTGCATCTCGCGGTATTCAGCTGCCTTCTCGTTGATGAGAGCAACAGAATCATCTGCCTTTGCGATCTCGTCTGCGTACATGATCTTAGCTGCAGCGGAAGCATCCATCATGCCGATGGAAGCGTTCGGCCATGCGTAAACCACATCTGCGCCGATGGACTTGGAGTTCATGGTCAGATAAGCGGTACCATAAGCCTCGCCGACTACAACGGTTACCTTCGGAACGCTTGCGTTTGCGAAAGCATAGGTCAGGCGGCCTGCGTTCTTTGCAATGCGGCGCTCGGTGCACTTGCATGCCTTGTAGCCCTTTACGTTCACCAGGGTCAGCAACGGAATATTGAAGGCATCACAGAAGGAAACGAACTTAGCTGCCTTCTCTGCGCCGTTAGCGGAGAGAACTGCATCGAACTCATCATCCTTTACGCCGTCTGCTGCATATACGGCGGTACGGTTTGCAACACAGCCTACGGTGGTTCCGTTCAGGCGGATGAAGCCGGTTACCATGGACTTGTCGTAGTTCTTCTTAACCTCTAAGAAGAAATTGTCATCAGAGATCTGTGCCAGTGCCAGGTCGGTAGCTCCTGCATAGTTCTCAAGATCAGAGCAGACACGGTTTAAATCATCGGTGCACTCGCTGTAGGACATATCATCCTCGTTGTTTGCCGGAAGGATGGCTACCAGGGAGCGGATCTGGGATAAGATATCCTCTTCGCTGCCGGTAAAGTCAACCAGGCCGGTCTCCTCACTCTGGAATGCTGCGCTGGAAGTATCGCACTTTTCAACACGGTTTCCGTCAATCGCGTTCGGAGAATTTACAAATAATTTTGCGTTCTTCTCTTCCATAAAGATGAAGTCAGCCATAGCGGAAGCGACTGCCATACCACCGCCGCAGGTACCAAAGACTGCGGAGATCTGCGGAACTACGCCGGATGCCATGGTCTGGCTTAAGTACATCTCGCCAAAGCCGTTTAATGCGTCAGTTGCCTCCTGCAGGCGAAGACCTGCACAGTCAACCAGGCCGATCACCGGTGCGCCCATCTTTACAGCCATGGAATAGATGTTGGAAATTTTCTTTGCGTGCATCTCACCTAAGGAGCCGCCCAGTACGGAAGCATCCTGGCTGTACACGTACACAAGGTTCCCTTCGATGGTTCCGTAACCGGTGATCACGCCATCTGCCGGAGTCTCCTTGTCAGTCATGTTAAAATCGGTGCTTCTCGCTGTAATATAAGCGCCAACTTCAACAAAACTGTTCTCATCAAGTAATGCATTGATTCTGTTACTTGCTGATGTTTGATTACTCATTTTGCAATCCTCCATTTTGAAATATTTGACGATCGCCGTACCTCCTCTTTCGTGTTTGTTAAGAGAAAGACAAACTATCGTTTAGTAAATCCAATTTCTGCCGATTATAATAATATAATGACACTGGATAAAATTCAAGTATTTTTGAAATTTTTTTGCGATTTTAGTTTAAAAACATCCAGCAATTCACGACACGCCGCAGGCAGTAGGATGGCTCCCAGGCCGGAACTTTCTCCTCTATATAATAATGGCTCTGCCCGATCACAGCCTGCCCCAGCCGGTAACGCACCTCTCCGGCATCCTCTCCTGCCTGCACCGGTGCCTCCAGGATTCGTTTCAGGTTAAATTCCGCCGCAGGCTGCTCTGTCTCCGAAACCAGCAGATGAAAGGTCCGTTCCTGCCCCGGATTCCCAGAATATGCATAAATCCAGTCTTTATAGGCTCCGTTTACCAGCGGGATCCGGATTTTTTCTTCCTTAAAAACGAAATCCCGGTAAAAAAAATGTTCCTTGCCATAGCGGTACAGCTTTCGCGCATCTTCCCACTTCCAGGTTTTGTGGGGAGGCCAGCCGCATCCCAGCAGTGTAAGGATAAACGTCCGCTCGCCATCCGAAAGCTCCGCCGCATAGCAGTAACCTGCCCCTCCGGTGAAACCGGTCTTGCCGGTCACGACTTCCGGCGTCATGTCCAGCAGCGCATTGTGATTCTGACAACGGTAGGTATTCTGTCCCTTCCGGTCTGAAAACGTATGACTTTTGCAGCGGGTTATCGTTAAAAATTCATCACGTTTCCGTGACACCTCCGTACAGTAGCGCAGGATTTTTGCCAGCTCCGCTGCCGTTGTACTGTGACGGATCACTCCGCCGTCTCCATTTTTCGCCTCTGCGTCCAGTCCGTTCGGTGTCAGAAATGTGGTGTCCACACAGCCAATCTCCCGGGCCTTGCGGTTCATCTCCTCTGCAAAGGCCTCCACACTGCCGCTGATATGCTCCGCGATCACCACGGCGGAATCGTTGTGGGACTCCAGCATCATGGAATATAGCAGGTCCTGAAGCTTTAAGCTGCTGCCAGCCGGTGCCCCAAGCCTTACCCTGGGCTGGGATGCCGCTTTCTTTGAAACCTCGCAGAAATCCTCCGGGTCTCCCAGTTCCAGCGCAAGGATGCAGGTCATGATCTTGGTGGTGCTGGCCATGGGGCGGATCTGATTCTCGTCCTTTCCATACAAAATACGCCCGGTGTCCGCATCCATCAGAACTGCGCTCTGGGCATGCAGGGAAAGCGGCTCCCCGGCATCTGCCCTCCCGTCCTGTGTCCGTTTCGCCGTTTCCTGACGGGCAGCCGTCTGGCGCTGCGCAGCCTGCCTGCTCCCTGCCGTCTGCCATTCTGTTGTTGTCTGCCATTCAGTCTCTGATTGTCCGGCTTCCACAGTTCTCCAGGTATCCGTCTGCGGCCGCACACTTCCCCATGCCGCAAAACCAATGCTGATCCCTGCCATCAGGCCGATAAGCCTGTTCTTCTTTCCGTTTTCCATTCTCCCCAATCCATGCCCCCTCATTTTTCTGCTGTTCTCATTATACGCCGCATGAATGAAAGCGCTGTCTCTCTATCCTATTCTGGTAAATTTTCGGATATTCTGCTATAATAGATCCAGATAAGGAAGGAATCCTGATCCCATGAACCGCATCATCCATCACGTTTACTCCGCAGCACGCGACGGGCAGACTGTCGAAGAACTGCTGCGCTCCCAGGGCTATTCCAAAAGTCTGATCAACCGCATCAAGCTCACGGAAGAGGGGCTTCTGATCCGGGGAGAGAAGGTATATACCACCTTCTGCCTGCGGGCTGATGACCGGCTGTGCGTCACATTTTCGGAAGAAGCCTCTTCGGAGCATATTGTCTCCACGCCCATGCCTCTCTCCATTCTCTATGAAGATGAAGACCTGATGGTCATAAACAAGGCCGCAAATGTTCCCATCCACCCGTCCCAGGGGCATTTTTCCAATTCCCTGGCCAACGGACTGGCCTGGTATTTTGAGCAAAAACAGGAGCCCTTCCTATTCCGTGCCATCAACCGGCTGGACCGTGATACGACCGGACTTCTGATCGTGGCCAAAAACGCGCTAAGCAGCTGTATTCTTTCTGATATGGTAAAAAAACGCCAGATTCACCGCACTTACCTGGCCGCAGTGAATGGAAATCTGTCCGGACAGCCGGAATGCACCATTGATGTTCCCATTGCCCGCCTTCCCGGCTCCACGATTGCGCGCATCCCGGATCCGGTCCACGGGGAATCCGCGGTGACACATTACCGTCTCCTCTCCTTCCAGGCCGAAACAGACACCTCTCTTCTGGAGATTCATCTGGAGACCGGGCGTACCCACCAGATCCGGGTCCATATGAAGTACATCGGTCATCCACTCTACGGAGATTTTCTCTACAATCCGGATTACCGGTTTTTACAGCGGCAGAGCCTGCATTCCTGGAAGCTCTCCTTTCTGCATCCGGTCACGAAAATTCCCATGGATTTTACCGCTCCGGTCCCGGATGATATGAGGCAGTTTCTTCCGGCCACCGGGATTTCGGAATAATCTTCCGGAAAACTGCGCTTTGCACTTGATTCCGTACAAATTTCGTTAAGATATTATCTTGAAATGCACTATTCCCTGCTCTATAATTGAGAATAAGAACACTACTACTCAGGCATTAAAAAAACATATAGGTACAGGGGATTTTTCGGTATGGAAGGTAAAAAAATATCCAACAGCACCATCATCAACGGGGTAGCCCTCGGCTTCTCCGTTGCTTTTCTGATTTCATCTCTGGTTGCAGCCATCTACACCAGAGAACTGGGCAATGTGCTCCACGGCTGGTATCTCATCATGACATCACCAAGCCCGCTGGTTACAGACTATCTGGAGATAGGCGGCCTGCCAAGCGCCATGTTAAACGCCGGAGCATGCGGTATGACCTGCTGGCTCTTCATGGTCTGCCTGAAGGGCGACTCCCGTCCCAGCACACTGGCCGGTTATTTTCTTGTAGTGGCTCACTGCTTTTACGGTCTGAATTTTCTGACCATGTGGCCATGTTTTCTGGCGCCGTTTCTCTATCTCCACTACAAAAAGCTGGACTTTAAAAACAACCTGCATGTCTGCATGTTTACAACCTCCTTCGGTCCGTTCATCGGCGAGCTTCTGTTCCGTTACACCCAGGATACCTTTGTATTCGGGCATCCGACGCTCACAGCAAGCGGCGTATGTCTGACCATCGCATTTTCGCTTATGCTCGGTTTCATTGTTCCGGCGATCCTGCCGGGTGCGCACGCATGGCACAAGGGCTACAACCTGTACAACGGCGGCCTTGCCTTTGGACTCTTCGGCTTCTTCCTGTTTAACTTTTTCTACAACACCATGGGAGTAGACGCATCCACCAAGCTGACGCGCTTCAATCCAGTATATGAGCATTTTGGACATTCCTTCCAGCTCTATGCCAACTGCTTCTTTCTGATCGTCTTCGGCATCTGCATTCTGATCGGCTTCATTTTGAATGGAAAAAGCTTTTCCGGGTACGAAGAGCTGACCCGGGACACCGGATATCAGAGTGATTTTGCCACAAAATACAGCATGCCGGTCTGCCTCATTAACATCGGCACAGTTGGAATGTCGTTCCTGTTTTATCTGGATATTATTATTGTCTACACAGAGGGAGCCGGTTTTACAGGTGCCACGATCGGTATTATCCTTGCAGCCCTGACCTTCACCTGCATGGGACAGCACCCGAAAAACATCTGGCCCATCCTTGCCGGATACCAGCTGCTTTACCTGTTCACCCTGACCATCTGCTACATCAATGGCCGTGAGATCAGCTGGACGATCACTACGCAGGGCTACATAAACGGCGTGGCATTCGCCACCGGCCTCTGTCCGATCTCCGGACGTTACGGCATCCGCGCAGGCATTGCGGCAGGCTTTATGTGCGCATCCATGTGCACGGCAACCAGTGCCCTCCACGGCGGCCTGGTCCTTTACAACGGCGGCTTTACCAGCGGCATCACAGCCCTGATCCTTCTGCCGATCCTGGAGCATTACATTCCAAAGACAAGAGACTTTATGAACAACAGAAAGCTGAACAAAGAAGACATGATCGCCATTGTTGAGACATTTCAGACACATGACTGACCGGTCTCATGCAGAAATTTCAGGAAACGCGCCGCTGGCGCCTTCCTGACATCCGGATCAGAAAAAGGGCTTCGCACACAGGTTTTTAACCCTGTATGCGGAGCCCTTTTGGATAATGGTTCTTCACGGTTCCTGACACTGCCTTTCCCCATCCCAGCGGATAGTTCTCCAGGCAGACCAGGGTCCAGCCGGAAAGGCCGGTCTCTCCGTTTACGGTATTGCCCTTCAGATAATCCAGCACCTGCGGATCTGCCGGATCCAGACGGCATACGGATACCGCCTGCTCTGGCTTCAGAAAATGGGACAACGCGTGAGACGGTTCAAACCGCTTTGTTTTGAATGAGCCAAGATGAAGCGCCGGACGCAGAACCCGCAGACGGTCTAACGCCGGTGTCCCCTCCGGAAGCTGATACAGCTGATCTCCGAAGAGAATCAGGCGGTCCATGCCGGCCTCCAGTACGTCATGACCGGCTGCGGTCAGCGACTTTTTCAGGAAATCCTCCACATAGGAACGGCCCGCTTTCTCATTCCAGTACTTCGGCTGTTTCCGCTTCCGGCCATCTTCTGCAGTCCAGGTTCCCGCCTTGCGAAGAAGCGCAAGATAATGTCCCTCTCCCTCCGACCGATGCGGCCAGATGCGGAAGGTATTCTGAAGCTCCGGATCCTTCGTATGACTCCATTCCGGATGTCCGCAGCATAAGCCCTCCGGCATTTCCCCCGTGCCCACACACATCACAGAAAACTCCGGATGGCGCTCCAGAAAAACTGCAATGCCGTCCTCATCCTCCTCCGGCGCAAAGGTACAGGTCGAATAGACCATTCTGCCGCCTGGCTTTAACATCTCTGCCGCATTGTCCAGGATCTCCTGCTGGCGGTCTGCGCACAGCTTCACATTCGCTTCGCTCCACTCGTTTCTTGCCTGCTCATCTTTCCGGAACATGCCTTCCCCAGAGCAGGGAGCGTCCACGACCATACAGTCAAAAAACTCCGAAAAAAAGCCTGCCAGAGTGCCGGAATCCTCATTGGTCACAATGGCATTGCCAATTCCCATGCGTTCCACATTCTGAGATAGGATCTTCGCGCGGGCAGGATGGATCTCATTGCTGACCAGAAGCCCGCGGCCCTCCAGGCACGATGCGATATGGGTGGTCTTTCCGCCCGGAGCCGCGCACAGGTCCAGTACCTTCTCCCCCGGCTTCGGAGACAGCAGGGACACCACAGCCATGGCGCTGGGCT
>CAVIRL010000065.1:0-360 GCA_963645005.1 Prevotella sp. P5-108 | reverse complement strand
TGCCATCGCGGAAGGCTCCTGGATATAGTAGACTCCCGCCTCATGGTAAGGATGACGGCCCGGCCGGCTTTCCTGCGCATAGTAGAAGCCTTCTTTACACCAGGGAACCGGGCGCAGGGAAAATACAGCCTGGTTTCCTTCGGCAAATTCTGCCGCCGGAACCTTCATGGTATTGACCCGGAGGCCCAGAGCCCGCTCTTTCTCATAGCTTGCAAGGAATGCGCTACATTCATCTCCCAGCATTGCTTTCATTCTTGTCACAAATGCCTCTGGAAGTTTCCAGGTTTCCTGCTGTTCCATCCGTGTTTCTCCTTTTTTATGAATCTGTAAAACAAATGAGTGAGGCCTTGAAACAAAGCC
>CAVIRL010000064.1:0-14367 GCA_963645005.1 Prevotella sp. P5-108 | reverse complement strand
GCTATCTTTGAGGAATGGTGCAGCTTCCTGAACTTCTTTGATTCCAGCATCCGCTTCGAGCTTTCTTTTATGAATATGGCTACGGATGCCTCGAATTTTGAGAAGATGGTGCGTATCCCGTACCAGAAGGATCATTTCAATCCGGTGCGCACGGAGTACAGCACCATGCTGCGCCGCCAGCTTGCTCAGGGCAACAACGGCCTGACCAAGACGAAGTACCTGACGTTTGGAATTGAAGCAGAATCCATGAAACAGGCAAAGCCGAGGCTCATTCACATTGAGATCGACCTGATGAACAACTTCAAACGCTTGGGTGTCCGGGCAAAATTGCTGAACGGCAAGGAACGGCTTCATTTGATGCACGATATGTTCCACATGGGTGACCATGACCGATTCAATTTCGATTGGAAGTGGCTGCCGGAGAGCGGGCTGTCGGTAAAGGACTTTATTGCACCGACCGGTTTTGCCTTTCCGAAGAACCGTGTTTTTCAGATGGGTGGGATGTATGGTTCCATGTCCTATCTCCAGATTACGGCTTCCGACCTGTCGGATCAGCTGCTGAAGGACTTTTTGGATATGGAATCCAGCCAGATTGTGACCATGCACATTCAGTCGGTAGACCAGAATAAAGCAATCAAGTCCATTAAGCACACCATTACGGAGCTGGATCGTTCCAAGATTGAGGAACAGAAGAAAGCTGTCCGTTCCGGATATGATATGGACATCATTCCGTCAGATTTGGCAACTTACGGCAAGGACGCAAAGGCACTGCTGAAAGAATTGCAGAGCCAGAATGAGCGTATGTTCCTACTGACCTTTCTGGTGATGAACACCGGCGAAACGGAGCAGGAGCTGGAAACCAATGTGTTTCAGGCTTCCAGCATTGCACAGAAGTACAACTGCAACCTGCGCCGTCTGGACTTCCAGCAGGAGCAGGGGCTGATGAGCTGCCTGCCGCTGGCACAGAACCTGATTGAGATTCAGCGCAGCATGACGACCAGCAGTACAGCAATTTTCGTGCCGTTTACTACCCAGGAACTGTTTCAGACCGGGAAAGAAGCTCTGTACTATGGGCTGAATGCTCTGTCCAACAACCTGATTATGGTTGACCGGAAAAAGCTCAAGAATCCCAACGGGCTGATTCTGGGTACCCCCGGTTCCGGTAAATCCTTCTCTGCCAAGAGAGAAATCGCCAATGCGTTCCTGGTGACGGATGACGATGTAATCGTGTGCGATCCCGAAGCTGAGTACACAGCACTGGTGCAGAAATTTGAGGGGCAGGTCATTAAAATCAGCCCTTCCAGCACGCAGTATATCAACCCAATGGACATCAATGCGAATTATTCGGAAGAGGATAATCCGATTGCCCTGAAAGCAGATTTCATCTTGTCACTGTGCGAGCTGATCGTGGGCGGCAAAGAAGGCTTGCAGCCGGTAGAAAAGACGGTTATCGACCGCTGCGTTCATCAGATTTACCAGACCTATTTTGAGCATCCTGTGCCGGAGAACATGCCGGTGTTGCAGGACTTGTACGAGGCACTGCTCCGGCAGGATGAAAAGGAAGCACACCATGTGGCAACAGCACTGGAAATCTATGTGACCGGTTCGCTGAACCTGTTTAATCACCGCACCAATGTAGATATCAATAACCGGCTGGTCTGCTATGACATCAAGGAACTGGGCAAGCAGCTGAAAAAGATCGGTATGCTGGTGGTGCAGGATCAGGTCTGGGGGCGTGTGACCGCCAACCGTAATGCCGGTAAAGCCACCCGCTACTATATGGACGAGTTCCATCTGCTTTTGAAAGAAGAGCAGACAGCGGCCTACAGCGTGGAAATCTGGAAGCGATTCCGTAAATGGGGCGGTATTCCCACCGGCATCACCCAGAATGTGAAAGACCTGCTTTCTTCCCGCGAAGTGACGAACATTTTTGAAAACAGCGACTTCATTTATATGCTGAATCAGGCAGCCGGTGACCGTCAGATTCTGGCGGATCAGCTGAATATCAGCCCGCACCAGCTGTCCTATGTGACCCACTCCGGCGAAGGTGAAGGACTGCTGTTCTACGGAAATGTGATTTTGCCGTTCGTTGATCGTTTCCCGACCGATCTGGAACTGTACCGGATTATGACGACAAAATTAACCGAAGTGCAGGAAGCGAAGGAGGTGTAAGCGATGGCTGGCAAGAAAAATCCGAATCTCGGAGACAAGCTGCGGCAGGAACGCGAGGGTGCGGAGAACACCCTTCGTGATTCCAGAAACAAAGCCGCCGATAGCAGTACGGGAGACAGCAGCAAGAAAAAAGCGGAACACCGAAGGCAGATTCGTCACGAGGCCGATCTTGCCAAGATACGCAGCAAGAAGCTGAAATCAGAGCAGGAAGTAAAAGCAAAAAAGAATGCCACCGCTTCCGGGAAAAAGGGCGGAAAGCCAAAGAAGCCGGGGAATCTTGCGAAAGATGCACTTTCAGCCAAAGCACATCAGAGTGTGCGCAATGCCGACCAAGATAATAATTCCGGCGTGGAGGCAGCACATTTTACCGAAGGCTCAGCGGAAGGTGCAGCCCGTGCTGGTTCCAGGTTCCAGTATGGTCGAAAGCTGCGGCAGTACAAAAAGTTGGAGCGGTTGGAGAAAAAGGCAGATAAAGATGCCGTAGATTCCATCTTTGCGGAACGCATGAAGTCTGATCCGCAGGCTGGCTCCAATCTCTTTTCCCGATGGCGGCAGAAGCAGGCCATCAAAAAAGAGTATGCCGCTGCGAAGGCAGGTGCGGCCGCTGCGGAGAACACAGCAGCTGGTACAGCCAAAGCTGCGCAGGGTACTGCCAGTATAACGGAAAAGGCATTTCAGTTTGTGCAGAGCCACTCGCATATCATCATCGGTATCGCAGCCGTGGGATTGCTTGTTTTGGTGATTGCCGGGTCGGTTTCGTCATGCTCCGTCTTGATCAATGGCGGCGGCAATGTGGTGCTGGGGACTTCCTACACGGCAGAAGATGAAGATTTGAAAGGCGTGGAGACGGATTATACCAAGCTGGAAGATAAACTTCGCAAACAAATCGACCGCATTGAAACCGATCATCCGGGCTATGACGAGTATCGCTACAATCTGGCAGAGATCGGACACAATCCCTATGAGTTGGCTCCTCTGCTGACCGTAGAATTTGAAAACTACACGAGAAGCCAGGTACAGGCGCGGCTCCAGAGTATTTTTGATGCACAGTATGAGCTGAAGTTGGAGGAAAAGGTGGAAATCCGGACGAGGAAAGAAAACCGTGTGGGTTATAGTTACAATCCGATCACCGGAACCGGACACACCTACACCTATCAGGTGACGGTACAGTATGAGTATAAAATCCTCAATGTAACACTGCTCAATCGGGGTGTGGACTATGTTGCCAGAAATTCCGGTCTTACAGATGACCAGCTGCAACGCTACGAAGTCACATTGGAGTGTCGGGGCAATCGGGATGATTTGTTTGCAGGCATCGCCTTTGCAACGCCGGACGGCGCGGGCTCCAGCGGAGAATACCAGGATTACGACATTCCGGGCGAGGCTCTGACGGATGAAAAATTCCGGAAGATGATTACCGAAGCAGAGAAATATCTCGGTTATCCCTATGTCTGGGGCGGCAGCTCGCCGAGTACCAGTTTTGACTGTTCCGGCTTTGTCAGCTGGGTCATCAACCACTGCGGAAATGGCTGGAATGTAGGCAGGCAGACGGCCAATGGTCTGATGGGAAAATGCGACATTATCCCGAAGAGTGAAGCAAAGCCCGGAGACCTGATCTTCTTCCAGAAAACCTACAACACCAGTGGAGCGTCCCATGTGGGCATTTATGTCGGCAACGGGATGATGATCCACTGCGGCAACCCAATTTCCTATGCTTCCATTGAAACGAGCTACTGGCGGCAGCACTACTACTGCATGGGAAGAATTCGATAAAAACAGGGCGTTTATTCGCCCGGAAAGGACAGAGTATGAGTTTAAAACTGGAAAAGATTGCTGCGGAGCGTGAGAAAGCCCGCAGAAAACGCGATGAGTGGGAGGAGCGCAGAAAGGAATGGGACAGAAAGTACCACGAGCAGGAAAACAGCGAAATTTGTGAAATGGTACATGCCCAGAGCCTGACCCCGGAACAGCTGGCAGTCATCATTCAGATGGCGCAGGCTGCGGTTCCCAACCCGGAGAACCTGAAACTGGATGAGAAAGAAACGGAGGATATGGAATGAAAAAGATGATGGTAATGCTGCTTGCCAGTGTGATGGCGGCAGGAATCTTTACGACCACTGCATTTGCCTATACGGGCGATGATGTGCAGAAGAACACATCTGTCAGTACCGCTGCGCAGGAAGCGGATGCAGCAGAAAGCGCAAATGCAGGGAAAACGGACAATACCGACAGCATCGAAATCGACCCGGACATGCAGGTGCTGCCGGATGGCTATGAGGTTTCTACGGATGCGAATGGGAACCTGATCGTTACGGTGGGCGGCAAGGAATACAACATCGGCAGCGAAAAGTCCCAAAAGCAGATGGGTACGGTGGTGCCGGGTATCACCAGCCTGCATTTTCGCTCCGGTCCCGGCATGGATCAGGAGATTATCGGATATCTGCATTCCGGCGATACGGTGGAGATTGTCGAAAAATGCGGTGACTGGTATAAGGTGAACTTCAACGGCAAAACCGGGTATGCACATGGAAAGTACCTGAATGTCACGGATTCCGCAAAAGACAGCAGCATGTTCAGTGAAGATGCTCTGAAGCTGTTTCTGGATCTGATGCAGGGCGGAATGTCATCCGAGGATGAGAAGGAATCCAGTGCAGCTTTGACTCCGGAAGGTAATATGACGCTGGTGGATGATATCGGTGAGGAAGAAGATAAATCCAGCCAGCAGTTCATCACGCTGGTGACAAAGGCGGGCAACACCTTCTATCTGATTATCGACCGCGATAAAGACGGCAACCAGAATGTGCATTTCCTGAATATGGTGGATGAGGCCGATCTGCTTGCTCTGATGGATGAAGAGGAAGCTGCCAAGTATCAGGAGAAGGAACCGGAAGTCACGGAACCTGCGGAAACCGAAAAGCCGAAGGAGACGGAACCTGCACCGGAAGAGCAGAAAACAGAGAGCGAGCAGAAGAAAGCGTCTCCGCTTCCGATGATTATGCTGCTTCTGTTTGTGATTGGTGCAGCCGGTGTCGGCGGTTATCTCTATATCAAGATGAAGGGCGTAAAGCCTGCATCTAAGAAAAATCAACCGGACCCTGATGCGGATTATCACGATGAGGATGAAGACGCGCTCCAGCTGCCGGAGGATGACGGTGACGAGGACGAAGAAGTGGATGTAAACGAGGATTACGAAGCGGAATCGGATGATGAACCTGTCTAATTAAGACTGTGTTGACCTGAGGGACGGCTGAGAAGCCGTCCCTTTTACATAGCTAAATGGTTTGTGAATGGAGTATTTTGAGCCATGAAGCTATGGAAACTGTAGGTGATATCTGATAAAATAGAGAATAAGAACAGTGATACAAATCGGGAGTTGGAGGATACACGCATGAAAATTGTAATCATTAATGGAAGTGCCAGAAAAGGAAATACGCTGGCAGCAATCAATGCATTTATAAAAGGAGCGTCAGAAAAGAATAAAATTGAAATCATTGAGCCCGACAAACTCAACATTGCACCATGCAAGGGATGTGGTGTCTGTCAATGCTCTAAGGGATGCGTCGATAAGGATGATACAAATTCTACAATTGATAAAATTGCTGCCGCAGATATGATTCTTTTTGCTACACCAGTTTATTGGTGGGGAATGTCAGCACAATTGAAACTTATCATTGATAAGTGCTACTGCCGTGGATTGCAGTTAAAAAACAAAAAAGTTGGCACAATTGTTGTAGGTGGTTCTCCCGTAGGCAGTATCCAGTATGAGCTGATTGATAAGCAGTTTGACTGTATGGCAAAATATCTTTCATGGGATATGCTTTTCAAAAAATCATATTACGCAACAGCCAGAGATGAACTTGAAAAAAATAAGGATTCCATGAACGAACTTGAGTGGATCGGAAAAAATTTATAAAGCACACACCAAATTCCAGTTTGTAGACCTAAAACAGAATACACTTCCTTACATAGCAGTCATGCGCTTCGGTGCCTGGCTGCTAATTTTTTTGCGAAAGGAGCAGTATCGAATGAAGCTTGTATTAGCGGAAAAGCCCTCGGTAGCCATGAGCCTCTCGAAAGTGATTGGAGCAAATCAGCGCGGGGATGGTTATATGGAGGGCAATGGCTACATTGTCAGCTGGTGTGTGGGGCATCTGGTGGAACTTTCCCAGCCGGAAGCCTATGATGAGAAGTATGCCAAGTGGAGGTATGATGACCTTCCGATTTTGCCGGAACATTGGCAGTATCAGGTGTCCACCAGTACGAAAAAGCAGTTTGGAATCCTGAAAAAGCTCATGCTGCGGAAGGATGTAGAGAGTCTGATCTGTGCAACCGATGCAGGCCGTGAGGGAGAACTGATTTTCCGACTGGTTTACCATCAGTGCGGCTGCAAAAAGCCGGTGGAACGGCTTTGGATTTCCTCAATGGAGGACAGTGCGATCCGAGAAGGCTTTCAGAAACTCAGACCGGGAACAGAATATGATGCCTTATATGAGGCGGCTTTATGCCGGGAACGTGCCGACTGGATTGTCGGAATCAACGCCACCCGGCTTTTTTCATGTCTGTATGGGCAGACCCTGAATGTGGGGCGCGTGATGACACCAACCCTTGCGATGGTGGTCATGCGGGATGCAGCAATCCGGGCGTTCAAACCTGAGCCGTTCTACTCGGCAGAATTAAAATTTCGGGATTTTCAAGCGGGTGGTGAGCGGATGAAAGAAAAAGCAGAAGCAGAAAAACTGGTGGCAGAGTGCTGTCAGGCAAGTTGTGCCGTCATTACCAAGGTGGAGCAGAAAGAAAAATCAGAGAAGCCTCCAGCTCTCTTTGATCTGACATCGCTTCAGCGAGAAGCAAACAGGCAGCTGGGATTCACTGCCCAGCAGACACTGGATTACACGCAGGCTCTGTATGAGAAAAAACTCGTAACCTATCCCCGTACCGACAGCCGGCATCTGACGGATGATATGGCATCGCTGGTGCCGGAACTTGTTTCTGTGATCCAGCAGAGCTTTCAGATTCAGCCGGATGAGACAGCACCGGTGAATGCAGCGCAGGTCATCAATTCCAAGAAAGTCACCGATCACCATGCCATTATTCCTACAAAAACAGCGGCAGGTTATGACATTTCCTCTCTTCCCAGCGGAGAACAGGCGATTCTTACCATGCTGGCGGTGCGGCTGATTTGCGCGGTAGGAACTTCCTGCCGCTATGCAGAAACCATAGTAGAAGCCGAGTGTGCCGGTCAGAAGTTCAGCACGAAAGGCAAAACAGTTACGGATATGGGCTGGAGGCGATATGCAGGAAAGCCGGTTGAAGATGCTGAGAAGAATGCGGAGGCGGGTGATCTTCCGGAGCTTTCGGAAGGCATGACACTGGAACTTGCCGGTGTCGATCTGAAAGAGGGCAAGACCAGCCCGCCTAAGAGATTTACCGAAGATCTTCTGCTTTCAGCGATGGAGAGTGCCAGCTCGGATGAATTTCCGGCTGGTGTAGAGCGAAAAGGCATCGGCACACCGGCCACACGCGCTGCCATCATCGAAAAACTGGTGCAGAAAGGCTTTATCGAGCGCAGGGGCGATAAGAAAACGAAATACCTTTGTTCTACGGACAAGGGAAATGCGCTGGTGACGGTGGTGCCGGAACAGATTCAGTCCCCATCCATGACGGCAGACTGGGAGGAAAAACTGCTGAAAATAGAACACGGCGAGTATGACAGCGATGCCTTTATGGGTGAAATCAGCAGCATGGTCAGCGGACTTGTTAAAACCTACGAGGCTGTAAAAGGTGCTGATGTGCTGATGCAGCCGGAACGGAAAGTCATTGGCTCCTGCCCCGCCTGCGGCAGTGATGTCTGTGAAACGGCAAAGGGATGGTTTTGCAGGGATAAGGGCTGTAGATTTGCGCTCTGGAAGGAAAACAGGTTCTTTCAGACACTGGGAAAGCAGATGACGGAGGAACTGGCAAAGCAATTGGTAAATCAGGGGAAAGCACGGCTTACCCATTGTTATTCCAAGAAATCTGGACGTTACTATGACACAACCGTTTATGTAGAGACCGGCGAGGACGGTGCAGCAGCATTTAAGCTGGAGTTTGGAGGTAAAAAATGAGCATGAAAATGATGAATGCAGCTTATCTGGTGGATAATGCTGCACTGCTTTCCTTGCAGGAAAAGCAGGACGGCGTGGAATTCCATTGCTTTGATATGGACAGCAAGGTGCAGATTGCCGAGGGACACATTGGCTGGGATGTGTTGGATAAACAGCCGTTTTCTACGCTGGAAGAAAGCGCGAGGATGGCGGCACTCCAGCAGATTCTCCGGCTTGACGGTCTTGCCGTTGCGCCGGTAGCCCCGGAGATGCTGGAGCAGGTACGCAGCGGTAGAAAGGTTCTCTGGCAGATGAAAAAGGCTGATCCTGAGCTGGAGAATGCTAAAAATATCCGGTTTATCACCAGCAGCTACGAGGATCGGTTCAAAATTCCGGATGGCAGTGCGGTGGAGATTGAGTATCCGAATCGGAAATTTTCAGCCCGCTGCGAATATATGGACGAATATCATCTGCGCCTGGGGTATGATGTTCTGCACATCTGTCAACTGGCAGAAATGCTGGAACGCGGCGGTGGCACCTGCCGCCCGGAGCCGCTGATTACGGAAGAACGCTGTGCATGGGATTTGGGAAGCAAGGGCTTTCTTGCCATTCAGACCTGTGAGGACGGTTACGACTATACCTTATATCATAAGGACTTCACGGAAATTGACGGCGGACAGATCGACGACCCGGAAATCAGCATGAATGCAGCCAGAGACCAGATTCTTTCGGATTATGGGTTCGGTGGCCGCACCATGACGCGGATTGACTATGATGAACTTTGTGATCGTGCAGAGGAAGCGGAAATCAGCAGACGGGAATCTGTGCTGGGTAAACTCTCGGATTTGTCTTCCAGAACGGATACGCCGGTGAAAGCTGCCAAGGCGAAGGAGGCGGAGCGATGAAATACAAGCTTACGAAGGCAGAGCAGGAAACCGTCATCAATTTTGATAATGAACTGGATACCGCCAGCATTTATACCCATGACAGCCGCCTGATTAAGAAGCTCAGGGAACTGCGAAAACAGTATCCGGAGCAGTTTATTTTGGAGCACCGGGAGCATGGGTCGGTCACGTATACAATTCCGAAACGCTGCGTCGGTATCCGACCGCCTTACAGTGAAAAGCGTCGGGAACAGCAGCGACAGGAAGCAAAGGAAAACGGCCTGCCGTTTATGGAGAAGGGAGAAATGGATGATGGCAAGAATTGAAAAATGGGATGAAGTGCATGGAAATCAGGCGTCAGACGAAAAAATGATGGCATTTCTCGACAGTGCCACTGACCAGTATGCGATTTTGCAGCTTCGTCGCAGCGAAGAAACGGTATATGAACGCTTTTCTTCTATGCGCGAACTGGAACGGATGGGGCTGGAGCCGGATATTGACCATTATGAAGTGGTTTATACGGCTCCGCTTCTTCCCTACAAGGATCAGAATACGATGTTGGAGGAATTGTATGCGAAATTCAATGTTTCCCGCCCTGATGATTTTACTGGGCATAGTCTTTCTGTGTCTGACATCGTGGCTTTACGGCAGAATGGTGCTGTAAGCTGTCACTATGTGGATTCCATCGGCTTCCAGGAGCTGCCCGGATTTTTGAAACCGGAGAATTACCTGAAAGCCGCAGAAATGGCAATGGAAGATGATTACGGTATGATTGACGGCGTAATCAATAACGGAAAGAAGGAAGAAACGGTGGAGAAAGCATCGGTTCTGGATCAGCTGAAGGAAAAGCAGGAGGCGGTGCCGCCTGCATCGCCTCGCAGGTGCTGCGAAGAAAAGGAGTTATAAATGCGTTTTACCGATGACGAGTGGATGCTCATAATGCTTTACAGCCCTGGCACACGGACAGGTCTGATTGCAGAGCTTCAAAAGATGCAGAAAAGTCTGACGGGCAGGGACAGGAATCTGCGCAGGTGGACGGCCTCGCTGCTTGCGAAACTGGCAGAGATGACGGATGCAGAATATGAGGCACTGGATTTGTATCCGGACGAATAAAGGAGAGGAGGAAAAAGACAGATGATGACGAAAACGGCTTATTATATGCAGATGGCGCAGGAAGCTGCGGCACAGATCACTGGAAGCAAAGAGCAGTGGACAGCGTTTCTGACCACATCCGCACGGCTTTATAAGTATCCCTTTGCGGAACAGCTGATGATCTATAAGCAGAGGCCAGAAGCAACGGCCTGTGCAGAGTACGATCTCTGGAATGACCGGATGAATCGCTATGTGAAGCGCGGCTCCAAGGGCATTGCTCTTTTGGACATGCGCGGTGAGCAGCCGAAACTGCGGTATGTATTTGATGTGGCAGATACCGGAGAACGGAAGAATTCCCGCCCGGTACAGCTCTGGAAAATGAATGCGGAGCATGAGCAGCCGATCATTCGGGCACTGGATGCAGCATTTGATGTTCCTGCCGGTGCCGGGTCTTTGGAGAATCATATCACGGAAGCGGCAGAACGACTTGCAAGGGATTACTGGGAGGAAAACCGCAGGCAGATCAGTGACATCGTTGCAGATTCCTATCTGGAAGGGTATGATGAACTCAACATCGGAGCTTCCTTTAAGAGAGCTGCCGCTGTCAGCATCGCATATTCCGTCTTTACCCGGACAGTGGGCAATGCAGATGACTATTTTGAACACGAGGATTTTCTGGACATCTTTGATTTTAATACGCAGGCTGCCGCCAATGTGCTGGGAACTGCGGTCAGCGAAATGTCCAGCCAGATCTTCCGGGAAATTGAACGCACGATCCGAACCTATGAAAGAGACAAGCAGGCAGAAAGGAGTCAAAACTATGATGGAGCTGAATTACACGAAGAACGGCGATTACCTGATTCCGGACATCCAGTTGTCGGTGCAGGAACAGAAGCCGCTGGGCAAGTACGGGAGGATGCGCAGAGCGTTCCTGCAGGAGAACAACACGCTGCTGTACAATCACCTGATCCTGACCGAGAAGCTGTACCCGCACCTGTGGGAGATTCAGGAGACCGCGACCGCACGGATGGAGCAGATGATGGCGGAGCTTCTGAAAGCGAATCCGGCTCCGGACAAGAAATCGAACCAGATGGCCTGGGTGCAGCACATGAACATGCTGAAAGCGCAGGCAGAGGAAGTTATTCTGACGGAACTTATCAACAGTTAAACTTTATGAGCCTGTTTCAGTCCGAAGCAGAGCAGATTCAGAAAATTGATGCGGCGGCAAAGAATGCAGCCAGAGAAGCGGAGAGCGAAAAGCCCTCCGCTTTTGTCATTTCTGAGGATGAAATCGACCGGATGCTGCGGACAGGCTCTAATTTTGAAAGCGGAAAAATCCGTATTTATGCGCTGTATCAGCAGCAAGGGGACGCAAAAGAACGAGCTGTATTCCTGAAAGCGGAATATGGTATCGGTGGTCACAGCTATACCTTTATGGATGGCAGTCGCGGTTTTGCCGATTATGACGGAAAAGGCATTCTGCTTCGCAATTACGGACATGACCGGGAAGTGCGCCTCACATGGTCGGCGGTGGATAAGCGGTTAGACCGGCTTGTGGAAAATGGTCAGTACCTGACTGCGCTGGAAATGGAAGAGTATCGGAAGCTGGAGCAGGAATACGGCGCGCCGCTTCCTATGCCGACTGCCGCCCATGTATTTCCGCCAACACCACCGGAACGCTACGATACCGGAAATGAGCATGTGGACAATATGCTGAATACGGCTGCGGATATCTATGCCCGGAGCGAGCTGGCAGCACCCCAGCGGTTTACCGTGATGGAAACTGACGATGGCTATGCGGTTTGGGATGATATTCAGGATGGCATTCATGTAGAGCCGGATGGTGTTAGCGAAGAGTTTACCAGCGAATGGGAGGCAGAGACCTACCGCCAGCAGCTAATTGAAAAAGTTCAGGAACGGGAAGCCAAAGACTGGCTCTATGTTGAGCAGAGCAAGCAGGATTTGCAGCAGGACATTCCATTCCCGGATGTGGAATCCGAAGAAGTACAGGAACCGGCTCACGCAGAGGCAGATCCTCTGGTGCTGGAAATGCAGGAACACGCCAGAGAACTTGCCAGAGAGTCAGGCTATGCACCGGATGAACGGTTTGTGGTCACGATGACCGGAGAGAACTTCCCGGATTCTAAAGATGCGTTTGCCATCTGGGATTATGTCAAAGAAGAGTATTACGGATATTCAGACGGAAAAGTACAGACATTTGCCGATTATGTGAGTGCGTCCGAGGCGTTGCAGGAGATTCGCGGCAGAGCTATGGAGGCTGAAAAAGAGCCTGCAACTGTGCAGCCAGAACCGGCAGCTCCGGTGCAGCCGGATTATCGTGTCGGCGATACGCTGTATCTGGACGGAAAGGCATTTACGATTGAAAAAGTCGGCCTTTTTGATGTGGAGCTTCGGGACCCGGATTCCGTGTGTCCGATCTTCCGCTCGGAAAGCAAGGAGAATCTGGCAAGACTTTTGGGGCATGAGGAAAATGGTCACCTGCATAATCTGGTAGTTGATCTGAATTCTGGAAAAGAAGCAGCGTTCCGGGCAGGGCATGAAGCAAAACATGCGGAGAACTACCGTATCAACAGCTTTCATCTCGGTGAAGGCAGTCCAAAGCAGAAATTCCGTGCCAACATGGATGCCATCTATACGCTGAAAACCTTGGAAAACCAGCACAGGGATGCGACACCGGAGGAACAGGAAACGCTGGCCGATTATGTCGGCTGGGGCGGACTGGCAGATGCCTTTGATTCAAAGAAAACTGCCTGGACAGGCGAATATAAGGAGCTGAAAGCAGCTCTTACGGAAGAAGAATATGCCGCAGCCAGGGCTTCGACTTTGAATGCGCATTACACCAGTCCTACCGTGATTCGTGCAATCTATGAAGCATTGGACGGTATGGGATTTGAGAAAGGCAATATTCTGGAACCGTCGATGGGTGTCGGAAACTTCTTCGGTATGCTGCCGGATTCCATGCTGGGAAGCAGACTGTATGGTGTGGAACTGGATTCCATCACCGGACGTATTGCGCAGAAGCTGTATCCGCAGACAGAAATCAAGGTGGCAGGCTTTGAAACCACCGACCGGCGCGACTTCTATGATCTGGCCGTGGGCAATGTGCCCTTTGGCAACTACCGTGTCAGCGATAAGCCCTATGATAAGCTCGGCTTTTCTATCCACAACTATTTCTTTGCCAAGGCATTGGATCAGGTTCGTCCCGGTGGCATCGTGGCCTTTGTTACCAGCCGCTATACGATGGATTCCAAGAATCCGGACGCGCGAAAGTATCTGGCGCAGCGGGCAGAACTGCTGGGAGCCATCCGACTTCCCAACAACGCATTCCGTGCCAATGCCGGTACGGATGTGGTGTCGGATATCATTTTCCTGCAAAAGAGAGACCATCCTATTGATATCGAACCGGATTGGGTTCATCTGGGGCTGACATCGGAGGGCATAACCCTCAACAGTTATTTCGTTGACCACCCGGAAATGGTGCTGGGTGAGATTACAACGGAAAGTACCCAGTACGGCAAGGAAGAATGTACGGTCATTCCGATTCCGGATGCGGATTTGGGAGATCAGCTGCATGAGGCTGTGCAGCACATCGGCGGTCACTATGAAGCGCAGGAGCTGGTACCGGAGGAAGAACTGTCCTTGCAGGGCGAAACCATTCCGGCAGACCCAAATGTAAAGAACTTCTCCTATGCGGTGGTAGATGGGGATGTTTACTTCCGTGAGAACAGCATCATGCGGAAAGCTGACCTTTCTGCGACAGCCACCGGCAGGATCAAGGGTATGGTGGAACTTCGTACCATTGTGCAGGAATTGATCGACTATCAGCTGAACGATTATCCGGAGGACGCGATTGCCCAGAAACAGCGGGAACTGAATGTAGCCTATGACCGATTCGCCGATCAGTATGGGCTTATCAACTCCCGTGCAAATGCGCAGGCTTTTTCGGAAGATTCGTCTTATTATCTGCTGTGCTCTCTGGAAAATGTAGACGAAAACGGCAGACTGGAATCCAAGGCAGATATGTTCACCAAACGGACGATTCGACCGGAACGGGCTGTTACCAGCGTAGATACTCCGGCAGAAGCTCTGGCAATCTCCATCGGAGAGCGCGGCAG
>CAVIRL010000063.1:6305-14618 GCA_963645005.1 Prevotella sp. P5-108 | reverse complement strand
CGGACACGTTGCACTTATATTTATGCTACGCAGGATACCGCCCCGATCGGCTTCTACTTTATTGAATCCGCTACAGTAATAAAAAACTTACAACCATAAGGAGACTGGTAAGCGTGGCAGTAACCTGCCGATGACCTCACTTTGGATTGCCTGACTACTCTGTACCTGAAAAAAGCGGACAACTCAAGGTCGCACAAGTGCTTATTACAACCTTGAATTGTCCGCTTCCTTTAGGTATCGTATTATAAGCAATTCAACAAAAAATAATCTGTACACTAATATCTGCGGTTTCTTTTTTCTTAGCGAAGCCAATACAGCAGGAAATGAATGAGGCCGCCTTCCTATATTTTCAGCATATCAGGTTGTTTGCATCTTGAGCACACGCGTCCGAATGGGGCGGATGTTAATCCGACACAGGCGAACGCGTGTTAGCGAAAGCAAGCAAACAACGATATGTGAAAATATAGGAAGGCGGCCTCTTTCATTTCCGGACCTTTATTCGTTCCGCTCATAATTTTTTATTTGTTCTCGATATCAAATATCATATCCACCCGTCTCTGGTGGCGGCCGCCCTCGTATTCATTGTCCAGCCACTCGTCTACGATCATCTTGGCCATCTCTACGCCTACAACGCGGGCACCAAAGGTGAGGACATTGGTGTTGTTGTGCTTACGGGACATTCTTGCGCTGTAGGGCTCGCTGCAGGTGCAGACCAGAACACCTTTTACCTTGCCTGCTGCCAGGCCGATGCCGATGCCGGTGCCGCAGATGGCGATGCCGTAGTCTGCCTCGCCGGATGCTACTGCGCAGCCTACCTTTTCGCCGTATACCGGGTAGTCACAGCTTTCGCCGGAGTTGGTGCCGAAGTCGATGACCTCGTAGCCCTTCTGCTCTACATATGCCTTGATAGCTTCCTTCATCTCCACTGCGGAGTGATCATTTCCCATTGCGATTTTCTTCATAATTTTCCTGATTCCTGCCTTTCATTTCGATTCGTAAATGCGCAAACAGTTACTTCGATTCTTATTTCAGTCCCCGGTTGTAACTGTTCAGTGCCTTCACAGTCACCCCGGTTTTCTCTCCGGTACATCACGTTCTAATTCAGCCTTGCACTCTTGCTCATAAGCAAAAGGTCGATAATCGTCAGTGCTGTCATGGCCTCTACCACAACGACAGCTCTCGGCACGACCACCGGATCGTGGCGGCCCTTGATGGCGATCTCCACGTTCTCGCCGTGGTTATTGGCTGTCTTCTGGGTCTGTGCGATGGACGGAGTCGGCTTGAAGGCCGCCCGCAGCACAATCTGGCTGCCGTCGCTCATGCCGCCCAGAATGCCGCCGGCATGGTTGGTTTTCTTATTTACCTTGCCGCAGGCATCTACATAAAATTCATCATTATTCTGGGAACCCAGAGCCTTTGCTGCTGCAAAGCCATCCCCGATCTCAAAGCCTTTTACTGCGCCGACAGACATGATGGCTCTGGCCAGGCTGGCATCCAGCTTATCAAAGACCGGCTCGCCAACCCCCACCGGCATGCCGTCTACCAGACATTCTACCACGCCGCCCACGGAATCCCGGGCTGCGATCATGCGCTCAAGAAACTCTGCGGTCTCTTCTGCCGCCACCTTGTCCGGCATGTTCAGGCTGTTGTTGTCACGCTCGGAAAGATCAAAGCGCTTCGGATCGATCTCAAACTCGCCGATGCTCTTCACATAAGCAT
This sequence comes from Prevotella sp. P5-108, assembly GCA_963645005.1. Taxonomy (GTDB): domain Bacteria; phylum Bacillota; class Clostridia; order Lachnospirales; family Lachnospiraceae; genus Brotaphodocola. The sequence continues at coordinate 12,899 of CAVIRL010000063.1, read as the reverse complement.
TCACGGTAATACCGTAATGGGCCAGCAGCTTGCAGGCTACCGCTCCGGCTGCCACCCGGGCAATGGTCTCGCGGGCGGAGGATCGTCCGCCGCCCCGGTAATCCCGGAAGCCGTATTTCTGCTCAAAGCAGTAGTCCGCATGTCCCGGACGGTACACATCCATGATCGCGCTGTAATCTTTGGAGCGCTGGTCCGTGTTGCGCACCATCATGGCGATGGGAGTTCCGGTAGTTTTTCCCTCAAATACGCCGGAAAGGATTTCCACCTCGTCGCCCTCATTTCTTGCGGTGGCAAATTTGCTCTGCCCCGGCTTTCTTCTGTTTAAATAAGTCTGAACATCTTCCTCACAAAGCGGAAGTCCCGCCGGGCAGCCGTCGATGGTGACACCGACGCCCTTTCCGTGAGACTCCCCCCAGGTCATGATACGGAAGATGGTTCCATATGTGGATCCCGCCATGTTGTCCTCCGTTTACTCATCTACTTTCACAATGATGCAGCTGTTCGGCTCGTTGCATTTGATGGCATTAGAGCTCATGATCAGCAGTTTTTTCTCATAATCAACCTTAAAGAACGTGATGCTGTTGCTCTCGTGGTTGATGACGGCCAGATGCTTGTCATCCGGGAATACGGAAATATCCTTCGGATATTCGCCGCTGATTGGCAGACAGCACAGCATGGTCAGAAGACCGGTTTTCTCGTCGCGGCTGTAGACTGCTACGCTCTCATCCCCCGCGTTACTGCAGAACATATGCTTCTCATCCGGAGAGAAGCGAAGGGAGCATGCTGCTGCCAGGGAGCTGTGCTTCTCGCCCAGGGTGGAGATGGTCTGAATCTTCTCGACCTCCGGCACACGGTCACCGGTCTCATAGGTGAATACATCGATGACATTCTTCTGCTCATACATCAAATAGAAGAACCTGCCATCGGAACTGAAGCGCAGGTTGCGCGGAGCGGACTCCATATCGCACGGAATAGTATCTACCTGTACCAGATGCTCGTCCTTCTCACTGAAGCGGTATACCTTCACCTGATCCAGTCCGGAATCCACGATCATGACAAATTTGTTGTCCGGGGTACGTCTGCAGCAGGTGACGTGCGGACGGAAATTACGCTCAGCCACACTGCCCAGTCCCTTGTGGAACACACCGTCCACGATCTCGCCGACACCGCCGTCTTTTCTCAGACGCAGCACGGTTGCCTTGCCGTCATGGAAGCCGGATACGAATACATAGCGGTCTTCCTTATCCATAGAGAGATGGCAGGCTCTCATGCCCTTGGTCTTTGCACTGTTTAAGCGGGACAGGCTTCCGTTCTCCAGAATGCGGAACGCCACAACGCCCTCATCCGCAACGGAATACAGGGTCCGGTTGTCGTTGGATGCGGTCACATAAGAGGAGTTGTCCACTTCCACTTCACAGCGTTCCCTAAATGTACCTTTTTCCACGTCTACATCGTAAACCGTGATTCCCTTGGCTTTGCCGTTATATGAATAGGAACCGACATACGCCATATACTTTCCTTCTGAAGCCATCGTACTTCCTCCTGTTGCATTGCTTAAATTTTAGAATCGAAAACTATTATTCATAGTACCACAGATTATTGAAAAAATCTATTCTGAATCTATTGACATAGTGATATTTTTCAGTATAATTGAGATTGCTTTGTGTTTACTAAAACTAAACTTTGAAATGCATTTTACATTCATTTAATATTTCTAAACTTTTCGGATAGGGACAAGAAACCTTTTGCCCCGGCAACATCATTATCATGGAGGACTGTTATGGATATCGGATCAAAACTGAAGGAGCTACGGACCTTAAAGGGCCTGACGCAGGAGGAGCTCGCGGACCGGGCAGAGCTTTCCAAGGGATTCATTTCCCAGCTGGAACGCAACCTGACCTCTCCCTCTATCGCAACGCTCACCGACATCCTGCAGTGCCTCGGCACCTCACTCGGTGAGTTTTTTAACGAGACGCCGGAGGAGCAGATTGTATTCGGAAAAGCCGATTATTTTGAAAAGTACGATGCAGAACTGAAAAACGAGATCCGCTGGATCATCCCAAACGCGCAGAAAAACATGATGGAGCCCATTCTCATCACCTTAGAGGCCGGCGGCTCCACCTACCCGGATAACCCCCATGAGGGCGAGGAGTTCGGCTATGTGCTGCAGGGAAGCATCAGCATCCATATCGGAAGCAAAACCTACCGGGCCAAAAAGGGCGAGTCCTTCTACTTCACCCCGGACAAGAAGCATTACCTCACAAGCCGCCACGGTGCATCGCTGATCTGGGTCACCACGCCGCCCAGCTTCTAAATCATCCGGCATGCCGACAGCGCACCGCCGGAATGCAGCATGCAGATCAGGCAAAACTGAGATCAGCAAAAACTGACTTGAATATCACATGAGAATCTTTAATAACAAACTTTAGGAGGAATACTGCGATGGCACAGCCCCTGATCGATCTGGTCAACATTTCAAAAAGCTTTGACAATACCATGGTCTTAGATGACCTCAATCTTTCCGTAAAGGAAAACTCCTTCGTGACCTTACTCGGTCCCAGCGGCTGCGGCAAGACCACGACTCTGCGCATCATCGGCGGCTTTGAATCTCCGAATACCGGAAAGGTGATCTTCGGCGGTGAAGACATCACAAAGTTGCCGCCGAACAAGAGACAGCTAAACACCGTATTCCAGAAATATGCGCTGTTTCCCCACATGAGCATCGCAGACAATATCGCATTTGGACTGAAAATCAAAAATAAATCAAAAGCTTATATTGATGACAAAATCAAATACGCTTTAAAGCTGGTAAACCTGAACGGCTTTGAACACCGCAGCATCGACTCCTTAAGCGGCGGTCAGCAGCAGCGTATCGCCATTGCACGTGCGATCGTGAACGAGCCAAAGGTACTTCTTCTTGACGAGCCGCTGGGTGCTCTCGATCTGAAGCTTCGTCAGGATATGCAATATGAGCTGATCCGCCTGAAAAACGAACTCGGCATCACCTTTATCTACGTTACCCACGATCAGGAGGAGGCGCTGACCATGTCCGACACCATCGTGGTCATGAACCAGGGCTACATCCAGCAGATGGGTTCCCCGGAACAGATCTACAACGAGCCGGAGAATGCATTTGTTGCCGATTTCATCGGTGAGAGCAACATCGTGGACGGTCTGATGATCCACGACGAGCTGGTGGAGATCTTTGGTTCAAAATTTGCCTGCGTCGATAAGGGCTTCGGAACGAACCATCCGGTGGATGTTGTCATCCGGCCAGAGGACATCGACCTTGTAAAGCCAGAGGAGGGCACGCTTCAGGGCGTTGTCACTCACCTGATCTTCAAGGGCGTTCACTACGAAATGGAGGTTACCACCCCGAACGGCTATGAGTGGCTGGTCCACAGCACCGATATGTTCCCGGTAGGCGAAAAGGTCGGCATCCATGTAGATCCGTTTGACATCCAGATCATGAATAAGCCGGAGTCGGAGGACGAGGAAGCTGTGGGTGTCAATGAATAGAAAGGAGTCGGAATCGGCATGAAATCAAACATAAAACGGCTCTTCGCCGGTCCTTATATTCTCTGGATGATCGGTTTTACCATCATTCCTCTCCTTTTGATCGTGTACTACGGTCTGACAGACAAAAGCGGGGCATTTACACTGGCAAATGTATGTGCCATCGCAACGCCTGAGCATTTAAAGGCTCTGCTTCTGTCTCTGGGACTTTCCCTGACGGCAACCGCCATCTGCCTGCTTTTGTCCTACCCGCTGGCACTGGTGCTGCGCCGCCGCGGCATTGGCTCCGGCAGCTTTATGGTATTTGTATTCATCCTTCCCATGTGGATGAATTTTTTGCTGCGCACCCTCGCATGGCAGACGCTTCTGGAGAAAAACGGTGTCATAAACGGCATTCTTTCTTTTCTCCATCTGCCGAATATAGCCATCATCAATACATCCTGGGCGATCATTCTGGGCATGGTATACAACTTCCTTCCCTTTATGATTCTCCCGATCTACAATGTACTGGCTAAGATCGATGACAACACCATCAACGCCGCCAGAGATCTGGGGGCCAACGATTTCCAGACCCTCATCCATATCTGGATTCCCCTCAGCATCCCGGGGATCATCAGCGGCATCACCATGGTATTTGTCCCGGCGCTGACAACCTTCGTCATCTCCAGCCTCTTAGGCGGCAGCAAGATCCTGCTCATCGGAAATGTCATCGAGCAGGAATTCACCAAGGGCAGCAACTGGCACTTAGGCTCCGGTCTGTCGCTGGTTCTGATGATCTTCATTTTACTGAGTATGGCGCTGATCGCCAAATATGATAAAGAAGGGGAGGGCAATGCATTCTGATGAAACACAGCCGTTTAAAACAGTTTTTCCAGGATTTTTACCTGGTGCTCATCCTGCTCTTTTTATATATCCCGATCATCACCATGATCGTTCTGTCCTTTAATAACACAAAATCGAGAACCGTCTGGGGCGGTTTTACCACGCGCTGGTATACGCAGATGTTTCAGGATTCCACCATCATGAATGCCTTAAATAATACGCTGCTCATCGCATTTGCATCGGCTCTGATCGCAACAGTCATTGGCACGATCGCCGCCATCGGCATCAGCAGCATGAAGCGAATTCCCCGCACCATCGTCATGGGGATCAACAACATCCCGATGCTGAATTCCGACATCGTGACCGGTATTTCACTGATGCTGGCCTTTATCGCATTCGGCATATCCCTCGGATTTAAAACCGTGCTGATCGCGCATATTACCTTCAATATCCCCTATGTGATATTGAGTGTCATGCCAAAGCTCAAGCAGACGAACCGCTATACCTATGAGGCCGCCATGGATCTCGGTGCCAGCCCGCTTTATGCCTTCTTTAAGGTTGTTTTTCCGGACATCGTCCCGGGCATACTTTCCGGCTTCCTGATGGCCTTTACCATGTCGCTGGATGATTTCATCATCACGCACTTTACAAGAGGAGCCGGTATCGACACGCTGTCCACTCTGATCTACAGTCAGGTGCGCCGCGGCATCCAGCCGACGATGTATGCTCTGTCTACCCTGATTTTCGCGGTAGTTCTGATTCTGCTGCTTATTACCAACCTTGCACCGGAGAAAAAATCCACCGGCAAGGAGACTGCGGTTGACGCAGAAACCATCCGGCGCCGCAAGCGCAGCAGCCGCATCAAAAACGGAGTTCTGGGCTTTGCCTGCACACTGATCCTCCTGGTTGTTGGTGTCAGCACCTATATCCGCTACACAACGTTTCATTCCAATGAGCTCTATGTCTACAACGCGGGAGAATACATTGATCCGGATCTGATCGAGGAATTTGAGAAGGAAACCGGCATTAAGGTTACCTATGACGTATTTGAGACACTGGAGGAAATGTATCCGGTCATTGAAGCCGGTGCCGTCAACTACGATGTTGTCTGCCCTTCCGATTATATGATTCAGAAAATGAAGGAAAATGACCTGCTCGCCGAGCTCAATTTTGACAATATTCCGAATGTCAGCAATATCGATCCGCAGTACATGGAAATGTCAAAGCAGTTCGATCCGGAGAACAAATACTCCGTGCCGTATACCTGGGGAACCGTCGGCATTCTCTATAATACAAAGCTGATCGAGGAAAAAGGGCTTCCGGTTCCGACCAGATGGTCCGATCTCTGGAATCCGGCCTACAAAGGGGAAATCCTCATGCAGGACAGCGTCCGCGACGCCTTCATGGTAGCACTCAAGAAAAACGGTTTTTCTGCCAACTCTACCGATGAAGCGGAGCTTCAGCAGGCCAAGCAGGATCTGATCGAGCAGAAGCCGCTGGTACAGGCCTATGTCATCGACCAGGTGCGCGACAAGATGATCGGCGGAGAGGCTGCCATCGGCGTGATCTACTCCGGTGAAATCCTGTACATTCAGGACGAGGTAGCCGCACAGAATCTCCCGTTTTCTCTGGAATACGTCATTCCGGAAGAGGGAACCAATGTCTGGATCGATTCCTGGGTCGTTCCGAAGAATGCCCAAAATAAGGAAAATGCAGAAAAATGGATCAACTTCCTTTGCAGACCGGATGTTGCGCTGAAAAACTTTGAATATATCACCTACGCAACGCCCAACAAGGCTGCCAAGGAGATGCTGGACGAAGAAATCCAGAACAACAAGGCCGTCTTCCCGGACAGCGATTCCCTGAAAAACTGCGAGGTTTACAGGTACCTTGGGGATGAGGCTGACACAATTTATAATGAGCTGTGGAAAGAGGTCAAATCCAATTAGATCTGAAAAAAAGAAAAACAAACCACCCGGAGCGCAATGCAGAAGCTGCGCTCCGGGTGGTTCATTTTTCATTTTTTTCAAGCTTTTCCAGAATATCCTGATACGTCACCAGATGCACATTTCCCATCTGCTCTGCCTGTTCCATGCAGTCAGCTGTAAATCCTTCCTATAAACATAAATGGCTGCACCTCCATTCATTATAATGTAGCATGCAGCCATATTTTAGTTATTTATGTTTTAGTTATTTATACTTTAGTTATTTACAATTGACCAATTTACGCTTAACTATTTTAGATCAGCGCCAGCG
>CAVIRL010000063.1:0-6295 GCA_963645005.1 Prevotella sp. P5-108 | reverse complement strand
GCCAGCGTCTTCATCACATACAGCCAGAACGTTAGGGAAAACGCGCTTCCCAGCGTGGTAATCGCCACGATGCTGGAGCTTAAGACGCCGCTGTGTCCCATGTTCCGTGCCATAACATAGCTGCTGACGGTGGTGCTGGAGCCCAGCATAACCAGAATCGCGATCAGCTCTGCTTCGCGGAATCCCAGAAGCACAGCCACCGGAAGGAAAATCACGCACAGTCCGAACAGCTTCATAAAACTTGCTGAAAAAGCCGGGCCCATGCCGGATTTTGCCTCACTCCAGTCAAATGCCGCACCCATAGTCATCAGGCCAAGGGGTGTGGTCAGACTGCCAAGACTGGAAACGGTCTTAGACAGAATGGGCGGCATCGGAAGCCGCAGAAGAGACCACAGGGCACCGGTTAAAATGCCCAGAATGATCGGATTGGTGATGATTCCTTTTAATGTCTTTTTGAGCAGTGCCGGACTCATGCCATGCTGCCCCGGCTTTGTAAAAGAAAGAACGATCACCGCCATAATGTTGTAAAGCGGAACGCTTCCAATGATCATCAGCGGTGCCATGCCGGAGTTTCCGTATATATTCGTGATAAATGCAATGCCCAGAATTGCCGCGCTGCTCCGGTATGCGCCCTGGATAAACTCACCGCGCTGGGATTTGTCCTTCAGCGCCATGGACATCAGCGCTACAAGGGAAATGCTCAGCAGTGTCACCACAAAACAGAAGACCACAAACTTTCCGTTCCACGCTTTTGCAAAATCCTGCCTGGCCAGGTCACCGAACAGCAGCACCGGCAGCGTTGCCTTGAACACAAACTGGTTCAGTCCGCCGATCATGTTCTCTTTTATCAGACCCATTCTTCTGAAAAATACACCAAGCACCATCAGTAAAAAGATGGGAATGGTGGCGTTCAGACTAAAAATCAGATTTTCCATGTATATCGTACCTCGGTTCTTTCGTAATTTTTTCCACAAAATACTATACACACAAAAATCTGATTTTGTCAACCAACCGCAAAAACTTATAAAAATTGCATTTCACCTATAGAAAACAAGAGGCGCCGCGAAGAAGGGATACTTCGCGACGCCTCTTGTTTTTGCGGCAGTGAATTGGACATTACTTTTGTTTGGTTGAAATGAATTCTTTTCGGAAAACTTATTTGATGAAGCTTACATGCTTGCAGATCTCTTCGATTGCTTTCTCTTTTCTCTCGTTGAAGATGACCTTGTTCTCCTCGAAGAGGTTGCGGCCTTCGGTATCGATGGATACGATCAGCGGACCGAACTCTTTGACACGGCAGTTCCACAGGGTCTCCGGCATTCCCAGATCTCTCCACTCGGCGCGGACGATCTCTTCTACCTCGGTAGCTGCTACAACAGCGTTTCCGGCCGGGAATACACAGTGGATCGCCTTGTAGTTCTTGCAGGCATACTCGGTATTCGGACCCATACCGCCCTTACCGATGATAACCTTAACGCCGGTCTTCTCTACGAATTCCTTCTCGAATTTCTCCATACGCATGGAGGTGGTCGGTCCTACAGATACCATCTCAAACTTATCATTCTCAAGCGGGCGGATGATCGGGCCTGCATGGAAGATTGCAGCGTCACGTACATCGACCGGCAGTTCACGGCCTCCCTCTACCAGACGGCGGTGTGCCACGTCACGACAGGTAGTCATGCTTCCGTTTAAGTATACAATGTCACCAATGTGAATGTCTTTCAAATCCTCCTCAGAAACCGGAGTCGTCAGAATTTTCTTTCCATCTTTCATTTCCAGCATTATAAAGTCACCCCCGAATGTGTAGTAATGGTATAGTTCAGATCCTTATCAAAGATGATGTGGCCGCGGCGATGGGACCAGCATCCTACGTTTACAGCTACGCCGATGGTGGAAGGATGTCTTGCGGTGTTCTCGATATGTACGCCCATAACGGAGTACTTGCCGCCCATACCCTGCGGTCCAAGGCCGATGGCATTGATACCGTCTTCCAGAAGCTTCTCCATGGAAGCTGCGCGCTCGTTCTCATTGTGGCTTCCCAGCGGACGCATCAGAGCCTTCTTGGAAAGCAGAGCTGCGGTCTCTACGGAGGTTGCAACACCAACACCGACTAAGAGCGGCGGACATGCGTTTAAGCCGTAGGAGGTCATAACATCCATAACGAAACGGGTAACACCCTCATAGCCTGCGCCCGGCATCAGAACCATCGCTTTGCCCGGAAGGGTGCAGCCGCCGCCTGCCATGTAAGAGTAGATCTCGCACTTGTCGCTGTTCGGAACGATATCCCAGAATACAGTCGGGGTGCCCTTACCTACGTTCTTGCCGGTATTGTACTCATCGAAGGTCTCAACACTGTTGTGACGGAGCGGAGCCTCGAAGGTTGCCTTTACAACAGCCTCCTTTAACAGTCCCTCCAGCTCATTGATCAGCGGGAAGTTTGTACCGCATTTTACCCAGAACTGCAGAACACCGGTGTCCTGACAGCTCGGACGGTTTAAGGTCTTTGCTAATACCTGGTTCTTCTTCATGGTTTCATAGATTACCTTGGACAGCGGGCTGTCCTCCTTCTCGCCCAGTTCGTCTAACTTGGCAATGATGTCGTCCGGCAGTACCTTACCGATATGGGATACGAAGTTCGCCATATAAGTAGTAAGCTGCTCAACCTGTTTCTCTTTGCTGCTCATGTTCTCAATCTCCTTTCTTGAATAAAGCATAAATTCATGTGAATTATTGTGTTTGTAATTTATGACAATTCCGTTTTACGGGAAGAACGGAAATGCAATCGGTAAAATGATCATGCTGACGATGGTTGCGATCACGATCAGCGGAAAACCTGCTTTGACATAATCCATAAAGGTATATCCGCCGGCGCCCACTACCATCGTGTTTGCAGGCATTCCGATCGGTGTTGCGTAGGCACAGGAACCGCCGATGACACAGGCCATCAGGACTGCTCTCGGGTCAGCACCCATTCCCTGGGCGATGGAGAGACAGATCGGAACCATCAGTGCCGTGGTTGCCGTATTGGACATGAAGTTTGTCATGATACAGCAGAGGATAAATACCACAAAGGTCAGTATATACGGAGAAGGATTCTCTCCCAGCGCCCCCATCACGGTTTCCGCGATCATGGCGCCTGCTCCTGTCTGGGATAATGCGGATGCCAGAGATAAGGTACCGCCAAACAGGAAGATGGTCTTTAAGTCGATGGACTTCAGTGCGTCCTTCTCAGAGATAACGCCGGTCAGGATCAGGGCCAGCGCACCCACACAGCCGGAGATGCAGAGTTTCACGCCGATCTGTTTTTCAAAGATCATGGCCAGCAGGGTCAGGACCAGGATCACCAGGGATAAGGTCTGCTTCCACTTCGGAACATCGTCAAAGTTCTTGGTCGTATCAAATGCTCCGCCGTCTCCGCTTACCTGCTTATTCGGAAGAAGCCGGTAACCGATGGTTGCGTAGAAAAGGATACCGCAGATCAGGATCGGCATGCCGACGATGGCATACTCGAAAAATCCGAAGCTTAAGTCCATCTCCTCCAGAGCACTCTGGGCGATTAAGTTGCCCGGCGCACCGATCAGGGATAAGTTTCCGCCCATCGCCGCCGCGAATACCAGCGGCATCAGCAGTCTGGAACGGGAGTACCCGGATTTTGCTGCAATTCCGATGACTACCGGAATCAGCACTGCGGCGGTTCCTGTATTGGAAAGAACTCCGCTCATCAGTCCGACGATCACCATGATGGCGATGATCAGCATGCGCTCCGTCTTTGCGAACTTTGTTACGATTCCGCCGATCTTGTTTGCCATACCGGTTTCGAAGAACGCGCCTCCGACGATAAACATTGCAACGAACAAAATAACGTTGCTGTCGATAAATCCGGCAAATGCCGTCTTAACATCTAAAACTCCAGTCACGACCAGTCCACAGCAGACGATCATGGATGTTACTCCCAGCGGAATCTTTTCGAATACGAACATGACTACCGCGAAGAGAAGAAACAATAATGTGATTGTTGTTGGATTCATTCTTACCTCCCATACTCTTGAAACATTTTCTTAGTTACTTTTACTTCCCATTTGAAACTTAAGAGTAATAAGGCGGCCGTGTTTATTACCTGTTGTTTATGACTTTATTATATTGGTTGTATCTGTGTTTGTACATTTACTAAAAATGATACCCCCATAAAAAAAGGTTAAAGCTTTCCTTTCTTTTTCGGCACAATTCCTCAATTTCATGGTATAATTTTAGGCAATGAACCCGGCTTTTTCGTGAATTTTTCCCAATAAGCCGGTAAAATCCGTGAAAATAAGGAGAGGGCGCTTTATGAAAATTGTCCAATTAGAATACTTCTGTACGGTCAGCCAGTACCACAGTATTACCCAGGCTGCCCAGAAACTCTACGTCACACAGCCCGCAATTTCCAACGCCATTAAGGAGCTGGAGAAGGAATTTTCCGTAAGTCTTTTCGTCCGGTCCAAAAATCATCTGACCCTGACTACCGAAGGCGAGCTGTTCTACCAGAAGGCCAGTGAACTTCTGGCCTCCATCAAGCAGACTACCCAGCAGTTTTATGACCTGGGAAAGCAGATCCCACCCATCCGCATCGGCATTCCGCCGCTCTTAAGCACAATTTTCTTCCCGGATATTGTCCTGGAATTCAAAAAGCAGTATCCGGACATTCCGGTGGAGCTTTTTGAGTACGGTTCCATCCGCGCTGCTTCCCTGGTACAGGAGGAGGTGCTGGATCTGGCTCTGGTCAATATGCACTTTTACGACATCGACAAGATGAATACCTTCCGCATCCTGACGGAGCATCTGGTCTTCTGCGTTTCGAAAGAACATCATCTGGCAAAGCAAAAAGAAATTTCCATAGAAATGCTGAAAGACGAGCCCATCATCATGTACAACACGGACTCGGTGCAGAATACAACCTTAAGCTCCCGCTTTGAGAACGCCGGCATCACCCCGAATGTCATCATGCACGCCAGTCAGCTCTACACCATTGAGCGGTTTTTGCAAAATGGGCACTGCGGTGCCGTGCTCTACTCCTCTCTTGTGAAGAACATGAGCGGAGTAAAAGGCATTCCGATCACACCGGTTATCCAGCAGGAAATCGGAATTGTGTGGAAAAAAGGGAAATATATCAATGGAAGTGTGGAAAAGTGGATTGATTTTATCCAGCATAAGTGATAAAACATGAAACTGAAAGAAGAAAGAAGGGATGCTCATGAAATGTAAACACGGACATCAAATGTCTGATTCGCTGATTCTCATGATTCTGCTGAGTCTGTCCGGCGGAACCCAGGATGCATGTTCCTATTTTTTACGCGATCACGTCTTCGCTAACGCACAAACCGGAAATATTGTTCTGATGGGATGCTATCTGACTTCAAAAGATCTGCCAAATTCCATCCGGTATTTTCTCCCGGTATTTTGTTTTGCACTGGGTGTTATGACTGCCTGCTTTATCCGCAGCAAATGCCGCCACACCGGAAAGATCCACTGGCGTCATCTGGTTCTGATCATGGAAATCCTGCTGCTCTTTGTAGTTGGCTTTCTGCCGGCTCAGGTAAACTGGCTGGCCAACGCGCTTACTTCCTTTGCCTGCGCCATGCAGGTACAGGCCTTCCGCACCGTAAGCGGCAGTGCCTACGCCAGCACCATGTGTATCGGCAACCTGCGAAGCGGCATGGATCACTTCTACCGTTTTCTAACCGGAAAAAAGAAGGAAGAGTGGAAAGCCGCAGCCGTCTATCTGACGGCCATTGCTTCCTTTACCATTGGTGCAGCCTGCGGCGGCCACCTGGCCCCCCGTTTTTCCTATCACACCATCTGGATTTCCTGTGTAATCCTGATCTTCTGTTTTCTTCTGATGCTGATTGAAGAGGAGGAAGATCTGGAAAACCAGGAAAAGAAACAAAACCGGGCCTGAGGACCACCAATTGGCGGCTCCTCAGGCCCTTAATCATTAAATTTTGGTTCGGGTGTCAAAACACCCGAACTTTTGTATCGCATGAATCTGCGACAAATTACTTCTGACCATTCCGGTTGAAATTGATCAGGCATCCTGCCTTCACGATCTTACGCTCGTTCTCGGTCATCGGCTGTACATACAGATGAATCTCCTCTGCCTTTCCGTCCTTGATGACATAAGCCGGGATATCGCTTAAATCGCCGTCCATTGCAGTGCGTGCGTTCGGAACGTAGATGTAATCGTTTACCTCAAACATGGTCGGCTCGCCCTTTAAGTGGAACGGGATCATGCCCCAGTTCATGCAGTTGGAGCGATAAC
>CAVIRL010000062.1:0-14650 GCA_963645005.1 Prevotella sp. P5-108 | reverse complement strand
GGCATACGAGAGCCAGGGCGCTCTGGTGGTAGATGTAACTGAGCCGACTGACTCCAAGGAGCTGCCGCCGTGTATCGTCCGCAAGTCCGACGGTGCTGCCCTGTACGCGACCTCCGATCTGGGAACCATTATCCAGCGCGAGAAGGATTTCCAGCCGGTCAAATATGTTTACGTGACTGACAAGCGTCAGGAGCTTCACTTCAAGCAGGTATTCCGCGTAGCCAAGAAGGCTGGTTATGTTAAGCCGGAGACTCCAATGATCCACATCGGCTTCGGCACCATGAACGGCAAGGACGGCAAGCCGTTTAAGACCAGAGAGGGCGGCGTTATGCGTCTGGAGCACCTCATTGCAGACATCGATGAGGCTGTTTACAACCGTATCATGGAAAACCGCAGCATGGATGAGGCAGAGGCAAAGGAGACCGCCAAGATTGTCGGTCTTGCAGCCTTGAAATATGGTGACCTGACCAACCAGGCATCCAAGGACTATGTGTTCGATATCGACCGCTTTATCTCCTTCGAGGGAAATACCGGTCCGTACATCCTGTATACCATCGTCCGCATCAAGTCCATTCTGGCCAAGTACGAGGCGCAGAACCCGGGCGCAAAGGCAGAGACCATTCTTCCGGCCGCCAGCGACGCAGAAAAGACCCTCATGCTGGAGCTGTCCAAGTACAATGATGTGATGGAGAATGCCTTTGCAGAGACCGCGCCGCACAAGATCTGCCAGTACATCTTCGATCTGTCCAACGCCTTCAACAGCTTCTACCACGATACCCGTATCCTGGCAGAGGAAGACAAAGAACGCCAGGCCAGCTGGATCGCCCTCATCACCCTGGTAAAACGCGTGCTCGAAGCCAGCATCCAGGTACTTGGATTTGAAGCACCATCAAGGATGTGACGTTACAGCAGAGACATGCAGATGCCAGTGAATTTCGAAGGCGGTGAGCTAGCTCACAGAGCCATCGGAATTCACCGGCATCTATAGGGCGAAGCCCGCGCAGCGAGATGAAGCGAAGCGGAATCGAGCTGAGCAGCATGTCGGATAGGAAGCAGATGTCCGACAACCTTTCACCAGTATGCACAAGGAGGCGCTTTATGAAGATAACGGAGTCCGCCACCAGCACGTTCTGGAAGGGAGAGCAGGGAATCCGGGCCTCCGTCCAGGACGGAGATACTTTATACAAGGTGAGTTTATATGTCAAGGGTAGCCAGGTTCGTGACTACTCTTGTTCCTGTGTAAATGGAAATTCCTACAGGGGCATGTGCGAACACGCAAAGCTTGTGTGGGAACAATGGAAAAAAGAACAGGAGCAGCATTCAGGCCGTCCGGTCTCCACATCTCAGGAGATCCGCACCATGATCCGGGAGTACACCAACCGGGAAGTGGCAAAGATCATCGAAGATGCTGAGGAAACGGAAGTCCGCCTGGTGCCGCGCCTGATGTTAAAAAACGGTTCTGCCAGTCTGGAATTCAAGCTTGGGCGGGATCGTTTTTATATAATCAAAGACCTGATGGCCTTTGCGGAGGCTGTGCGCACGGGAGCCAGCGTGTCTTACGGAAAGCAGCTGACCTTTCACCACAGCCTGAACGCCTTTGCAGAGGAAGACCGGGAGCTTTGCGCTCTTCTTCTGGAACTGGTGCAGGTTTATCAGGAGCATTTTGAGCAGTTCCGGAAAAGCTCCTTTGTCACCATGCAGGGGCTTCGCACACTGAATTTAAACCGGGCCAACCGGGACCGTTTTTTCCAGCTCATGGAGAACCGTGATCTGGAAGTGGAGTTCGGGGACGGTACTCACTGCACAGTGAAGGTAAAGCAGGACTGCATGCGCCTTCCGGTACAGATTGGCCGGGCAGGCCGGGATGGCATTGCCGTTTCCGTAGAACAGGAGCTTTTTGGCATTCCCGGAGAGCGGGGCTGGTACGTGGGCAATGATACAAGCCTGGTATGCCTGGACGAGACCGAATCCCGGGAGCTGGGCGTGTTTTTAGAACAGGTGCTGAAAGACAAAAAGAGCCACACCCTGGATATTCAGGATCGCGATATTCCGCTGTTTTACGAGCGGGTGCTGCAGAAAATACTTCCCTACGCGGAGCTTACGGTTCACGATGTGGACCTGGAGAGCTACCGCCCGAAGGAACTGAAAGCGCAGTTTTCTTTCGACAGCACCGGACCGGATGAGATCACCATGAGGCCGCTTTTGTCCTACGGCGATTTCTCCTTCTCGCCCCTCAACGATGACAAGGTGCCGCGGATCATCTGCCGCGATGTGCCGGGGGAGTTTAAGATCAGTCAGGTCATCACCCGGTATTTCCAGTACCGGGACGGAGAATCGGAATATCTGGTGATCCGAAATGACGAGGAAGCCCTGTACCGGCTGCTTTCCGAGGGCATGGAGGAATTCATGGAGCTGGGCCAGGTTCTGGTGTCCGATGAGGCAAGAAAGATCCGGATTCTGCCGTCACCCCAGGTAAATGTGGGCGTTCGGAGTGCCGGAAGATGGCTGGAATTAAACGTAGACGCAGAGGGCATGTCCCGGGACGAGCTTCTGGATATTCTTTCCGGCTACGATCCGAAAAAGAAATATTACCGCCTGCGCAGCGGAGAATTTTTGAATGTAGACGAGAACGGCCTTATGACGGTAGCCCGCATGACCGACAGTCTTGGCATCGGGAGAGAGGAGCTTCTGTCCGGCGTGGTGAAGGTTCCGGTGTACCGCGCGTTGTATCTGGACAGCGCGTTCAAAGAGGGCAACGGCATCACCTTTTACCGGGATAACCTGTTCCGGGCGGTGGTTCGCGGCATGAAGTCTGTGGAAGACAGCGATTATGTGGTTCCGGCATCCCTGCAGCAGGTGCTGCGCGGCTATCAGAAGACCGGTTACCGCTGGTTAAAGACTCTGGATGTAAATGGTTTCGGCGGCATTCTGGCTGATGATATGGGACTTGGAAAGACTATCCAGATCATAGCGCTTCTGCAGGCCGAGGCAGAGGAGCACCCGGAGTCCCAGTCCCTGATCGTGTGCCCGGCGTCTCTGGTTTATAACTGGGAGAACGAGTTAAAGCGGTTTGCGCCGGAACTCACCGTGCAGACCGTGACTGGAACTGCACCGGAGCGGGAGGAAATTCTGCGAATTGCGGCGCAAGACGGAACAGAGACTGCGGAAGCAGATTCGAAAGCAGCAGATGCAGAAACAAAAGTCTCGAAAGCGGCAGATGCGCAGGAGCCTGCAGTGCCAATCCGACACCCGCAGATCCTCATCACCTCCTACGATCTCTTAAAGCGCGACATCACCTGCTACGAACCCTTCCGGTTCCGTTTTCAGGTCATTGATGAGGCTCAGTATATCAAGAATCCGCTGACCCAGAGTGCCAAGTCGGTGAAACTCATCAAGGTCCGTACCCGTTATGCACTGACGGGTACGCCGATTGAAAACTGCCTATCGGAGCTGTGGAGCATTTTCGATTATCTGATGCCGGGATTTTTATTCACTTATTCCCGGTTCCGCAAACAGTTTGAGGCGCCTATCACCAAAGACGGCGATCCCTACGCGCTGGAGAGCCTGCGGCGTCTGAGTGGTCCCTTTGTCCTGCGGCGCTTAAAGAAGGATGTATTAAAAGACCTTCCGGACAAACTGGAGACGGTGGTTTACTCTATGGCAGAGGAGGAGCAGAAGCAGCTCTACACAGCCCATGCGCTGGCACTGAAGGAAGAGCTGGAGCAGATGAGCGGAGATACCTATGGCTCTGAGCGCATTCAGGTACTGGCAGAGCTCACGAAGCTGCGTCAGATCTGCTGCGATCCGTCCCTGTGCTTTGAGCGCTACAAGGGTGGTTCTGCGAAGCTTGACACCTGCATGGAACTGATCACGGGGGGCATTGCGGGAGGCCACAAGATACTGCTGTTCTCCCAGTTCACCTCCATGCTGGACCGGATCGGGCAGCGGCTGAAAAAAGAGGGCATTGCGTTCCATCTTCTGACGGGAGCAACCCCGAAGGAAGAGCGCATCCGCATGGCGGGGGCCTTCCAGACCGACGATACGCCGCTATTTCTGATTTCCTTAAAAGCCGGAGGCACGGGCTTAAACTTAACGGCGGCCGATATCGTGATCCATTACGATCCGTGGTGGAATGTGGCAGCCCAGAATCAGGCCACTGACCGTGCCCACCGCATTGGCCAGGAGAAGCAGGTATCTGTATTCAAGCTGATCATGAAGGATACGGTGGAAGAAAATATTCTGCTGCTTCAGGAGCAGAAACGGGATCTGGCAGACCAGATCATTTCCGGAGAGCAGGTATCCATCGGCAGCCTTAGCAAGGAAGAACTGTTAAAGATCCTTTCGTAATAATAGTGTAAAGAAGCTATAACAAATACTGCAAAGAAACCATAATAAACATTGCAAAGAAACAAGGACCGGAAAATCCGAAGTGGATTTTCCGGTCCTGTTCGATTGCAGAAAACTCGTAACTGTTCAGTACCTTCACAGATACGAAAACTCTTTAGTTTTTGAATTGATTTCCGAACTTCTGACCCTGGTATCATGAAATCGCCTTATTTTCTTCCGCATGAAGCTGCTTCTGCGCCGTGGCCAGCATCAGCTTGATACGGTTCAACTGGTTTACTTCGCTGGCACCCGGGTCGTAATCGACGGCGATGATGTTTGCCTCTGGATGGGATGCGCGCAGCTCCTTGATGACGCCCTTGCCTACAATGTGGTTCGGCAGGCATCCGAAGGGCTGGGTGCAGACAATGTTCGTGACACCGCTGTGGATCAGCTCCAGCATCTCGCCGGTTAAGAACCAGCCCTCACCGGTCTGGTTTCCCAGAGATACATAGTGCTTTGCCATATCTGCCAGCTCCCAGATGCGGGACGGCGGGGTAAAGTTCCTGCTGGCCTCCAGCTCCTTGCGGGCAGTCTTGCGGAAGTACTCCAGTAGGGAGATTCCCAGATTGCACAGGCGGGCGGTGGAGCGCTTGCCGCCGAGATGGTCTGCTTTGAAGTTGCTGTTGTAGAAGCAGTACAGCAGGAAATCCATCAGATCCGGCATCACAGCCTCGGCTCCCTCGGATTCCAGCAGATCCACGATGTGGTTGTTGGCCAGTGGGGAGAACTTAACCAGGATCTCACCGACAATGCCGACCTTCGGCTTCTTCACATCTAACCGCGGCAGCTCGTCGAAGTCGCGGATGATTCCCTTGATATTTCTTCCAAACTCCATCATATTTGCAGAGCGGGTGGAAAGACTCTTGATGCAGCGCTCCTTCCATTTCTCATGCAGCGCGTTTGCGGAGCCCAGTACCTTCTCGTAAGGACGGGTTGCGTAGAGCACCCGCATGAAGATGTCGCCGTAAACCACGCCCTGCATGGCCTTGGTGATGAGACCCGGCGTAAAGGTGAAGCCTGGGTTCGTCTCCATGCCGTTGGCGTTGACGGAGATCACCGGAACCTGAGGCATACCGGCCTTCTCCAAAGCACGACGGATAAATCCGATGTAGTTGGAGGCACGGCAGCCGCCGCCGGTCTGGCTCATGAACACAGCCGTGTGGTCTAAGTCATATTTGCCGGATAACAGGGCATCCATGATCTGGCCGATGACGATCAGAGACGGATAGCAGGCATCGTTGTTGACGTACTTAAGACCCATATCCACGGCATTTCTGCTGTCATTCTTCAGTACCTCGATCTTGTAGCCGAAGGCGCGGATGGCCGGCTCGATCAGCTCAAAGTGGATTGGGGACATCTGCGGGCAGAGCAGGGTGTAGTCCTTCTTCATCTCTTTGGTGAAGATGACACGGTTGTAAGCGCTGGATACCACCTTGCGCTCAAAGTGCTTCTGCTGACGTACCTTTAAGGCTGCGATCAGAGAGCGGATACGGATTCTTGCCGCACCAAGGTTGTTGACCTCATCGATCTTCAGTACCGTATAAATTTTGCCGGAATCGGTCAGGATATCATGTACCTGGTCGGTGGTAACGGCATCCAGGCCGCAGCCGAAGGAGTTAAGCTGGATCAGATCCAGATATTCGCTGTTTTTCACATAGGTAGCGGCACGGTACAGTCTGGAGTGATACATCCACTGGTCGGTGACGATAAGCGGGCGCTCGGCATCTGTCAGGTGGGAGATGGAGTCCTCGGTGAGGACTGCAAAACCGTAGGAGGTGATCAACTCCGGAATACCGTGGTTGATCTCCGGGTCTACATGGTAAGGACGGCCTGCCAGCACGATGCCGTGGCGGTCGTGCTCCTTTAACCAGGCGATGGTCTCCTCGCCCTTCTTCTCCATGTCGCGGCGGGAGGCTAAAAGCTCCTCCCATGCAGCGTGGGCTGCTTTCTGTATCTCAACAGAGGAAATGTCGTATTCCTTGCCGAATTCCACGATCAGCTGCTTCGTCAGCACTTCCTCGTTGGTGAAGGCAAAGAACGGATTCATGAAGTGGACATTGAACTCGCTGAGCTCTTCCACGTTGTTCTTGATATTCTCGGCGTAAGAGGTAACCATCGGGCAGTTGTAGTGGTTGCCTGCCTGCGGGGTCTCGTTGCGCTCATACGGGATGCACGGATAGAAGATATCGCGCACGCCCTGACGGATCAGCCAGGAAATGTGGCCGTGTACCAGCTTGGCCGGGTAGCACTCAGACTCACTCGGGATGGACTCAATACCCAGCTCATAGATCTGTCTGGTGGACTGCGGGGACAGGATCACACGGAATTTCAGCTCCTTTAAGAAGACAGCCCAGAAGGGGAAGTTCTCGTACATGTTTAAAACCCGTGGAATGCCGATGGTGCCACGCTCCGCCTCATCTGCCGGAAGGGACTCGTAGTCGAACATCCGGTGATACTTGTAGTCAAACAGGTTCGGGATCTCTTTCTTGGCTTTTTCTTTTCCAAGGCCGCGTTCACAGCGGTTGCCGCTGATAAACTGGCGTCCGCCGTCAAACCGGTTGATGGTGAGAACGCAGTGGTTGGTACAGCCCTTGCAGCGTGCCATGGAAGTCTCATATTTTAAGGAAAGGATCCGGTCAAGGGGCAGCATGGAAGTGCCCTTTTCCGGATTGCAGCGCTCTCTTGCGATGAGGGCTGCGCCAAAAGCGCCCATGATACCGGCAATGTCCGGGCGGACGGCCTCGCAGCCTGCGATCTTCTCAAAGCTGCGCAGAACGGCATCATTGTAGAAGGTACCGCCCTGAACCACCACATGCTTGCCCAGGTCGGAGGCGCTGGTAATCTTGATAACCTTAAACAGCGCGTTCTTGATGACCGAGTAAGCCAGACCGGCGGAGATATCCGCAACGGTAGCGCCCTCCTTCTGGGCCTGTTTTACATTGGAGTTCATGAATACGGTGCAGCGGGTGCCCAGGTCCGTCGGGTTCTTGGCAAAGAGTGCCTCCTTTGCGAAGTCGATCACGGAATAGTTTAAGGACTTTGCGAAGGTCTCGATGAAAGAGCCGCAGCCGGAGGAGCAGGCCTCGTTTAACTGCACGCTGTCTACGGTATGATCCTTGATGCGGATGCACTTCATATCCTGACCGCCAATGTCCAGGATACAGTCTACATCCGGCTCAAAGAAGGCTGCCGCATAGTAGTGGGAGATGGTCTCTACCTCGCCTTCGTCTAACATCAGGGCAGATTTTAACAGAGCTTCGCCGTAGCCGGTGGAACAGGACCAGGCAATGTGGGCGGTTTCCGGAAGTTTTTCCTTAATTTCGCCGATAGCCCGGATTGCGGTGGCGATGGTGCTTCCGTTGTTGTTGTCGTAGAAGCTGTACAGCAGGCTTCCGTCCTCCCCCACCAGAGCTACCTTGGTGGTGGTGGAACCAGCATCGATTCCCAGGTAACAGTTGCCGCTGTAGGTGGATAAGTCACCTTTTTTCACCTGATGCTGTGCATGACGGGCCTGGAAGGCGTCGTAATCTTCCCGGGACGCAAAGAGCGGATCCATACGTTTGACCTCAAACTCCATCTTAATGCCGGAGGTGAGGCGGGTGATCATGTCAGTTAAGGATACGGTCACTTTTTCATCTGCATTCATGGCTGCGCCGATGGCAGCAAACAGATGGGAGTGATCCGGTGCGACAATGTGCTCCGCATCCAGGTTTAAGGTGCGGATAAATGCCTGACGGAGCTCCGGCAGGAAGTGGAGCGGGCCGCCTAAGAATGCCACGGTGCCGCGGATCGGCTTGCCGCAGGCCAGGCCGCTGATGGTCTGGTTGACCACTGCCTGGAAAATGGATGCGGACAGATCCTCCCTGGTAGCACCCTCGTTGATGAGGGGCTGGATATCGGATTTCGCGAAAACGCCGCAGCGGGCAGCGATAGGGTAGATCATCTGATAGTTTTTGGCGTATTCATTCAGGCCGGATGCATCGGTCTGCAGGAGGGATGCCATCTGGTCAATAAAAGAACCGGTGCCGCCTGCGCAGATGCCGTTCATGCGCTGGTCAATGCCTCCGGTAAAGTAAATGATCTTGGCATCTTCGCCGCCCAGCTCAATGGCTACATCAGTCTGTGGGGCATAATCCTGAAGGGCAGTGGCAACGGCCACCACCTCCTGGGTGAACGGAACGTTTAGGTGTCCGGAGAGTGTCAGTCCGCCGGAGCCTGTGATGCTCGGGGACACGGTCATCTCACCAAGCTTTTCCTTTGCTCTTGATAATAAAAGAGCGAGCGTCTCCTGGATGTTGGCATAGTGGCGCTCGTAGTCAGTAAATAACATATGATGTTCGCTGTCTAAAACTGCGATTTTAACGGTAGTGGAACCGATATCGATTCCAAGAGTATGATTATGTAATAAATTCATTCGATGCGGGGAAAACCCCTGCCTCCTTATCTAAAAAGACACACTTTCTCAGCGTACAGTGCAGAGTTTAACATAAAATCGCCCATATTACAATTTATTAAACCGTAAAAAAATAGTTAAGAAAGCAAGGAACTTCTGTAAGAATTGAAAAAGAACGATCAATAGATTTGACAAACAGTGTTTCAGAATTTATAATAAGGAAGCCGAAACAGGGAAAGGAACTAAGACTGTATGATACGCATATTTAAAACAGAAGATGGCGCGATCCATCAGATAGACGAAGCAGAATCCGGCTGCTGGATTGCACTGACCAATCCTACAGCAACTGAGATCCTTGAAATCGCGGAGCGTTATGAGATCGATCCGGATCATGTCCGGGCCCCTCTGGATGAAGAGGAGCGGTCCCGTATTGAACTGGAAGACAGCTACAGTCTCATCCTCGTCGATATCCCTGTGATCGAGGAGCGCAACGAAAAAGACTGGTATGTGACCATCCCTATGGGCATCATCATGGCCGATACCATCATCATTACCGTATGTCTGGAAGAAACCCCGGTACTGAACGCATTTATGGACGGAAGAGTCCGTGACTTCTATACTTATATGAAGACACGCTTCATCCTCCAGATCCTGTACAAGAACGCATCCCTCTACCTGCAGTACCTGCGCATCATTGACAAGAAGAGCGACGTCGTAGAAAAGGAGCTTTACAAATCTCCGCGAAACCAGGAGCTCATTGAGATCCTGGAGCTACAGAAGAGTCTGGTGTATTTCACAACATCCCTGCGCTCGAATGAGGTGGTGCTTGAGAAGCTCTTAAAGAGTGAGAAAATCAAAAAGTACCCGGAGGATACGGATCTTCTGGACGATGTCATCATCGAGAACAAGCAGGCCATCGAGATGGCCAACATCTACAGCGGCATTTTAAGCGGAACCATGGATGCCTTTGCATCGGTTATTTCCAACAACCTGAATATCGTCATGAAGTTTCTGGCCACCATTACCATTGTCATGTCGATCCCGACTATGGTATCCAGCTTTTACGGTATGAACGTGGTAAGCAGCAGCATGCCGTTTGCAACAAATCCCTACGGCTTCGGCATTGTCATCGTTCTTTCCGTGGTCCTGACCTGTGCGGTCGCATGGATCTTCGCAAAGCGGAACCTGTTTTGATGACATTCATAAAGGAAAGGAAACTGCATGAAATTTTTTACGGAGCTTGAACGAAAGTATCAGAAATATGCCATCCGCAACCTGATGTACTATATCACCATTCTTTATGCGGTGGGACTGGTCGTATGGCTTCTGGATCCCATGATCTATTACAATTACCTGAGCCTGAATGTAGGCATGATCCTGCGCGGGCAGCTCTGGCGGCTGATCACATTCCTGGTTTATCCGCCGGCCTTTGGTTCCTGGAGCTTCACCCAGATCTTCTACGGCCTGATCGCGTTGCTTCTATATTATAACCTGGGACAGACACTGGAATATGTCTGGGGGGCTTTCCGCTTCAATGTGTTCTTTTTTATGGGAGTGCTGGCACAGATCGCGGCAGCCTTTGCAGGCTATTTTCTGTTTGGTTCTTACTGGATACCGTCCACCGGTTATCTGAATGCCTCCCTGTTCTTTGCCTTCTGCATCATCAATCCGGATGCACAGTTTTATCTGTTCTTCGTGCTGCCGGTCAAGGCAAAATGGATGGCAATAGCCGAGGCGGCGGTTTATCTTTATGACTTTATCGCAGGAAGTATTGGGGTCAAGGTGGAGCTTCTGATCTCCCTGATCACCATTATCCTGTATTTCCTGATCACCCGGAATTATAAACACTATATGCCAAAACAGAACAGCCGAAGGCAGGAGTTTAAAAAGCAGGCAAAGATCGTGGTTCCGGGAAAGACTCGCCACCGCTGTGCAGTATGCGGCAGAACCGAGCTGGATGGACCGGAGTTAGAGTTCCGGTACTGTTCCAGATGCGAGGGCAATTACGAGTATTGTCAGGACCATTTGTACACGCACCAGCATGTCACAAAGGATCCTGTGCAATAAATAGATTAGATTCATGTTAACAGATTTATAAATCAATTTTGGAGGACAACACATCAATGAAAAAGACAAAGATCATTTGTACCATGGGACCCAACACCAATGACCGCGATCTGATGAAGGCCCTGGCCGAGAACGGCATGGACATCGCGCGTTTCAATTTCTCCCACGGTGATTATGAAGAGCAGAAGTCCCGCCTGGATATGTTAAAAAGCATTCGTGAGGAGCTGGATCTGCCGATCGCAGCACTTCTGGATACCAAAGGACCGGAGATCCGTACCGGCCTGTTAAAGGATGAAAAGAAGGTAACCTTAAAAGAGGGCCAGACCTACACCCTGACCACCCGCGAGATCGTTGGCGATGACCAGATCGGTTTCATCAACTACAGCGGTCTTCCGGCAGATGTTGAGGCAGGCAATACCATCCTGATCGATGACGGCCTCATCGAGCTTAAGGTTCAGGAAGTGGTAAACGGCACCGATATCGTCTGCACCGTGGTAAACGGCGGCGAGCTGGGCATGCGCAAGGGTGTAAACGTACCGAATGTAAAGATCAAGCTTCCGGCACTGACGGAGAAGGACAAAGCAGATATCCGCTTCGGTATCGAGCAGGGCTTTGATTTCATCGCAGCCTCCTTCGTTCGTACCGCAGACGCTGTCCGCGAGATCCGCGCAATGTTAGACGAGGCTGGCTCCACCATCCAGATCATTGCAAAGATCGAGAACGCAGAGGGTATTGAGAATCTGGATGACATCATCGAGGCCAGCGACGGCATCATGGTAGCCCGCGGCGACATGGGTGTAGAGATCCCGGCTGAGCAGGTTCCGCATATCCAGAAGACCATCATCCGCAAGTGCAACCTGGCCTGCAAGCCGGTTATCACCGCAACCCAGATGCTGGATTCCATGATCCGCAACCCGCGCCCGACCCGTGCAGAGGTAACCGACGTAGCAAACGCAGTCTACGACGGAACCGATGCGGTTATGCTTTCCGGTGAGACCGCTATGGGTAAATATCCGGTAGAGGCATTAAAGATGATGGCTCAGATCTGCGAGACCTCCGAGCAGTATCTGGACTACAATGCATACCGCCTGAGAAGAGTTTCCAGCGCAAACCGCAAGAACATTTCCAACGCAGTATGCTATTCCTCCGTATCCACCGCGCATGATCTGGAGGCAGATGTCATCATCGCTCCGTCCATCAGCGGATTTACCACCCGCCTGCTCTCCAAGTGGAGACCGAGCACAACCGTCATCGGTCTGTCTCCGAGTGCAACCGCAGTACGCCAGATGCAGATCTACTGGGGCGTAAAGCCGTTCCAGGCAAAGCGCGCAGACTCCACCGACGTTCTGATCGAGTCCTCCATCGAGCTTCTGAAGGAGAAGAACGTGATCAGTCACGGCGATGTTGCAGTTGTAACCGCCGGTGTGGTAACCAAAAACAACCGCCACGAGCCGGCAACCCATACCAACATCATGCGTGTGGTCGTTGTTGACTGATTTGATCAGGAATTCTGATTTTTTCCATATTAATAGAAAGAACTGGACAAGGAAGTCTGATATAGGTTACAATCAATGTATTGTGGCCTGATCAGGCTTCTTTGTTTTGTGACAGATATCGCGGAGGCACCGTTGCTGCCTCCGCTGATTCAGAGAGGAGATACCCATGGAGAAGAAACCATTTGTAACCAAAGCACAGTTAGAGGAGATCACGAAGATTTACCCGACTCCGTTTCATCTGTACGATGAAAAAGGAATCCGCGAGAATGCGAAGCGCTTAAAAGAGGCATTTTCCTGGAATAAGGGCTACCGCGAGTATTTTGCAGTAAAGGCTACTCCGAATCCGTATATTTTAAAGATCCTGCAGGAGTATGGCTGTGGTACTGACTGTTCCTCCGCCACCGAGCTGATGATGTCCGAGGCCACCGGCTTCTCCGGCCATAACATCATGTTCTCCTCCAACGACACCCCGCCGGAGGAGTTCAAGCTGGCTAATGACCTGGGCGCCATCATCAATCTGGATGATATCACCCACATCGAGTGTGTGGAGAAGACCCTGGGCTTCATCCCGAAGACCATCAGCTGCCGCTACAATCCGGGCGGGGTCTTCAAGATCAGCAATGACATCATGGATAACCCGGGCGATGCGAAATACGGCATGACCACCGAGCAGATGTTTGAGGCTTATAAGCTCCTGAAGGAAAAAGGCGCTGAGAATTTCGGTATGCACGCATTCCTGGCAAGCAATACCGTAACCAACGACTACTATCCGATGCTGGCAAAGGTTCTGTTTGAGCTGGCCGTGAAGCTGAAGGAGGAGACCGGTGCCCACATCACCTTCATCAACCTGTCCGGCGGAATTGGAATCCCGTACCGCCCGGATCAGGAGCCGAACGACATTATGGCTATTGGCGAGGGTGTCCGCAAGGTATATGAGGAGGTTCTGGTGCCGGCCGGTATGGGTGATGTAGCCATCTACACCGAGCTTGGCCGTTTCATGCTGGCACCTTACGGCTGTCTGGTCACCAGGGCCATTCACGAGAAGCACACCCACAAGGAGTACATCGGCGTGGATGCCTGTGCTGTCAACCTCATGCGCCCGGCTATGTACGGTGCTTACCATCACATCACCGTAGCCGGAAAAGAGAATGCTCCCTGCGACCACAAGTACGATGTAACCGGTTCCCTCTGCGAGAACAACGATAAATTCGCCATCGACCGTATGCTTCCGAAGATCGATATGGGGGATCTGTTAGTCATCCACGACACCGGAGCTCACGGATTCGCCATGGGCTACAACTACAACGGAAAGCTCAAATCCGCAGAGCTGCTCTTAAAGGAGGATGGATCTGTCCAGATGATCCGCCGTGCAGAGACCCCGAAGGATTACTTCGCAACACTGGATGTATGCCCGATGATGGAGAAATATCTCAAATAAAAGAATCATATCAGGAAAGCCCCAGAAAGCTGCCGACAGACAGTTTTCCGGGGCTTTTGGTGTAGTGGAGCATAAACATGTCCAATTATGGACAATATACAGATGTCGGACAAACTGATTTAATGAAATGGAGTATCTGTTCAGTAGGTCTGCGCACTTGCTGCGCTGACCGTAAGAAAACATGGGCTGACAGGCAAGAATCCTATTGCCGCAGGCAATTTTCAATGGATTTTTGCCCGTAACTGTGAAGATACTGAACAGTTACGATGAAACAAATGTAGATAGTAAATCGTGTCTCAGGCAGGACTTCGGTCCTGCCTTTTTAACTTATAGGAAAGATCGCCTGGCGGCGTTCTATCTCAAATTATCAGCCACCATCAAGATCGCGGGGGTGGCGCGTTGAAATGTCGAAGACGCTTTTTCATATGCCAGGAAATTGCGTCCTGTCATACAAAAACGCTCCGCGGGGATGCGCACTCGGCGCAGGGGAATGTGGTTGCTGAAGCAACCGCGCCTCGGCGCGAGAATGTGCTAAGGCACATTCTTTTTTCCATATCGAGGAGGCACCGGTGGCGTGTCCGTTGCTTAACATAAGGAGAAAAGTAAAAAGAACGTTCATGAAAATTTTATTTGCTTCCGGAGAAACTCTCACTTATAATAAAAATAAACAGAGAGTCATTGGTACACGGTAAGGCTGTCATGTACCTTACGACTGGAAAGGAAATCTGGATTTACTGAACATCGTCATGGTAGGAATCACAAATGACATCCCGGAGCATGACGAAAATTACGAGATGCATCGCCTGCTGGGAGCGCTGCTTTCCAGTGAGCTAAAGGAGCAGGAGAAGCTGGATATCCTGGAACATGAGT
>CAVIRL010000061.1:0-14879 GCA_963645005.1 Prevotella sp. P5-108 | reverse complement strand
ACCATATTGACATCCCCTTTCCACATAAAATCAGGGCCTGCAGCTATTCACCGCAGACCCCGTCGTCTGATTGATTTACAAGTTTCCTGTTTTTTATTTGTTGCTGCCCCATGCACTGAACGGATAATCCAGTTCTTTTGCTGCTTCCTTCTCCGGATATACGGTATAGAAGACTCCGTCATGCATCTGGGTCAGAATGGAGTTGCAGCGGATATTCTGTCCGTTCTCATCGAATTTTACGCCATCCCACGGAACGATCAGCTGGCCTTCGTTGGTAATGTCCATATTAACCAGCGCGTCTCTTACTTTCTCCGGGTCAGTGGATCCTGCCGCATTCACTGCCTCCGCGATGACACACAGTCCAACGAAAGAACGGCTGTAAGCATCAGTCAGGTTCTCACCGGTAATATCCTTAAACATGGAGTTGATGGTTCCGATGGTCGGATTGCTCTCGCCCAGATCCTCCGCATACAGGTTGGTGGAAATGATGCCTTCCACATTCTCCACACCAATGGTCTTTACGGTCTCAGGTGCCGTGAATCCCGATCTCTGACCTACCATCAGCTTTGGTGCCCAGCCCTGCTCTTTCATGGTCTTGAACAGGAGGATCGTGTCTGCCGTATAGGAGCCACACAGAAGCACATCTGCGTTTGCCGCCTTCAGCTTCATAACCTCTGCACTTAAATCTGTTGCGCTGGAGGAGTAGGAAATATCTTCCAGAACATCAAATCCATAGTCTCCGATCTGCTCTTCAAACTGCTGTCTCAGCATGGAGCCCCACTCAGAATCCTCGTGGATCATGGATACTGTCTTGATATCCTTACCCTGATTATCCCGCACATCCTGTAAAAACTTCAGGGTATCTGCAACGAAGGTGGAATCATTCGGCGTGGTTCGGAAGAACCATTCATATCCGCGGTCTGTTAATGTTACGGAAGTACTGTCTGGATTGATAAACGGAATGCCGTACTTCTCTGCCACGTTGCTGGCGGTCTTGGTTACAGAACTATGATATGCGCCAAGCAGCACATCTACGCCTTCTTCAGTGATCAGCCGCTCTGCCTCGGAAAGTCCAACCTCCGGAGAACCCTGGGAATCGCTGATGACCAGCTCGATCTTTGCCCCGCCCAGGGCTGGAAGTCCTTCGTCTGCCGCGAACGGAACATTCAGGTCATCGTACTTGTTATTGATGATATCTGCCGCAAGCTTGATCGCTTCCAGTGATTCCTGTCCGATCTTCGCTACGTTTCCGCTGGTAGGATAGATGACTCCGACCTTTACTACATTCTCTCCACCGCTCTCTGCACCTGCTTCCTTCGAAGTTTCCGATGCTGCCGCACCGCCCGCTGCGGATGAAGACTCTGAAGAAGTCTTTCCTCCGCATCCTGCTAAAGAAACGACCACCGCTGCTGTCAATGTCATGGATAACAGTTTTTTCATCGTCTTTTTCATAATCATCTCTCCTCTCTCATTTTACTGAACCAAAATTTCCGTTGCTGAACCAAAACCTCTGGCTGACAGGATCCTTAAAAAAATACACAGGCTGCTCACTTTTGTGATACGCCTGTGTATTCAAGGTGTTTCATATGTATTTGTTCTCTCAGCCTGCTGTTTGATCAAGCCTGCTTTTGCTCCGTCCCGACTGCCGTTCCGGATTGCGGTTGATTTTATCAGAGGGTTCATTTATAATCAAATATGTATTTTTGTATAACACATATATAAATTATGTTATAATGCAGGTAAAATACAGGGGTATCTTACGAAAGGAAACTGAAAGTTATGAAAAAAGAGATGCGTTACGCTTATGAGGTTTATAAAGAAAAGAGTTTTTCTAAAGCTGCGAAAGCGCTTTTTATTTCCCAGCCGGCACTGAGCGCCATCATCAAACGCCTGGAAGCGGAACTGCAGGAGCCTCTGTTCGACCGCAGCACCAATCCCATCCGTCTGACAGATGCCGGAATCTACTATATGCAGAATGTAGAACAGATCATGGCCATCGAGAATAATATGCATGACTATTTTGAGGACCGCTCTGATTTAAAGAAAGGTTCTCTGCGCATCGGCGGAACTACCTTTTTCTGTGCCTATGTGATTTCCCCGCTGATCCATCAGTTTACCAGTGCCTATCCCGGCATTCATCTGGACCTCATCGAAACCTCCAGCATGGAACTGGAAACCCTGCTGTTAGAGGGAACGCTGGACCTGATCTTTGACAGCACCCCGTTTAATACCGATCTTATTGAAAGAAAGCCCCTCTGTGAGGAAGAAATCCTCCTTGCGGTTCCGGCTTCCTGGGAGATCAATCAGCAGCTGGTATCCAGCCGCTTCAGCTTCTCCGAGATCCGGGAAGACCAGCATCTGATCAGCAACCGCTTTGTCCCGCTTTCTATGTTTGCAGAGCTTCCGTTCCTGTTTCTCCGGGAAGGCAATGACCTCTACAGCCGCTGCCTGTCCATCTGCCGCGATGCCGGCTTCTCTCCAAACATCAGCATGCAGCTCGACCAGATGACAACGCTGTACCATCTCGCTAGGGCTCAAATGGGTGCCGCGTTCCTGCGAGATTCCGTCATGCACTACGAATTTCCGACCGACCAGCTTTACTTTTACCGCCTGGATTCACCGCTTAACAAACGGCAGGTCAGCATCAGCCACAAGAAAAACCGGTATCTTAGTAAAGCAATGCAAGCATTCATTACTTTTTATCAAAATGCCTATCAGGCTTAAATTTCTTCGTCCTTTGCCGAACAATCTTAGTTTTCATTAAAACACCATTGACAGAAAAAAAATTTTCGCATACCATAGCACCCAAAATCTGAAAACAAGCAAAGGAGTGAAATGTCTATGGCAAATTACAATCCCTCTGAACTGGCCTCCATGTCCCCCAAAGATGTCCGCGCCCTCATCCGCGCAGGGGAGATCACCAGCTATACTGCTGGTATGTGCGACGGTTATGCCCAGGCAAATCTGGTGGTTCTTCCCAAGGATCTGGCCTATGATTTTCTGCTGTACGCGCAGCGCAATCCCAAGGCCTGCCCCATTCTGGAAGTATCTGATGCCGGAAGCCGTAATCTCCCGCTGATTGCTGATGGCTGCGATATTGCCACCGATATTCCTCTTTACTGGGTCTATGAACACGGCGTAAAAACCGGAGAATACACCAGTGTGGAAAAGTTCTGGCGGGACGATCTCGTAAGTTTTCTCATTGGCTGCAGCTACTCCTTTGAAGCTGACTTGATCGATGCCGGAATTGAAATGCGGCACCAGAGCGAACATCATGCTGTTCCCATGTACATCAGCAATCTTGCCTGCAAGCCTGCCGGTATCTTTCATGGAAACACCGTGGTAAGCATGCGTCCCATGTCTCCCCAGGATGCCATCCGTTCAGCGATCATTACCTCCAGCATGCCTAACGTGCATGGATCTCCTGTCCACATCGGAGATCCATCCCTGATTGGAATTTCTGACATTCAAAAACCGGACTTTGGTGTTGCGGATACCATAAATCCGGGTGAAATTCCGGTCTTCTGGTGCTGCGGCGTTACTCCGCAAGATGCTGTCATGCAGGCAAAGCCAGACTTCTGCATCACCCACGCACCTGGATCTATGCTTATCACTGATGTGAAAAATTCAACGCTGCGATACTGATTCACAAAAAACTCTTGACGTAAAGTTACCTTTCGGTTGTACAATATAATTGATCATCATTTATTTGCACCGTAAGGAGGAGTTGAAATGAGTTATCTGGGTCAGGATATCAAAAAACTCGGCTTCGGCCTCATGCGCCTGCCGAAATCAGACGAAAACACGATCGATGTAGAACAGACCAAAAAGATGGTAGATCTGTTCATGGACGCAGGATTCACCTACTTTGATACTGCATGGGCTTACGCCGGTTCTGAGGATGCCATCCGCCAGGCACTGGTGGAGCGCTATCCGCGCGAAAGTTTCCAGCTGGCTACCAAGAACGCTGCATGGATCAACTGCAAAACAAAAGAAGAGGCTTACGCGCAGTTCGATACTTCCTTAAAGCAGACCGGCGCAGGTTATTTTGATTTCTACCTGCTCCACAACCTGGGGGAGAGCCGCACTGATTTCTTCAACAAGTTCGATATGTGGAATTGGGCACAGGAGAAAAAGAAAGAGGGACTGATCAAACACGTTGGTTTCTCCTTCCATTCCACCCCGGAAGAACTGGAAGCCATCTTAAATGAGCACCCGGAAATGGAATTCGTACAGCTGCAGATCAACTACGCGGACTGGGAAAACCCGGCTATTCAGTCCAGAGGCTGCTATGAAGTAGCAAGAAAGCACAACAAACCGGTCATCATCATGGAGCCGGTCAAGGGTGGCATGCTGGCTACTCCGCCGGAATCTGTAGCGAAAGTCTTAAAAGACTCAGAGCCGGAGTCTTCCGTTGCATCCTGGGCTATCCGCTTTGCCGCAAGCCTGGAAGGCGTTATCACTGTACTGTCCGGCATGAGCAATGTTGAGCAGATGCAGGATAACTTATCCTACATGAAAGACTTTACCGGTCTCACCGACACACAGAAGGCAACTCTGGACAAAGCACAGGAGGAGTTAAAGCGCATTCCGCTGATCCCGTGCACCACCTGCAACTACTGCGCAAAGGTATGCCCGATGGAGATCGGCATCTCCGGTTCCTTCACCGCCATGAACTACTTAACCCTCTATGGCAGCAAAGCCAACGCTCTGCGCCAGGAGAACTGGCTGGTAGGCAAACACGGACGCAAACGCGCCGACCAGTGCGTGAAATGCGGCAAATGCGAGGCAGTCTGCCCGCAGCATATCGCCATCCGAGAGAATCTGGATGAAGTGTGCAAGAAACTGCTCGCAGAATAACACACCCTGTAGTACAGAAAATGCCTGGCAGGCACCAGCGCGGTGCCGCCAGGCATTTTCTATACTACAGCCAATTTTCTCTTTTACGCCATTGTCCGCTTCAGCCTTTCCGTCTGCAGCCTGTACCGGGCCGCAGGGATTCCATTCTGCTCTGGCAGAGCCTTCGGACTTCTGCTCCGGTATTTACAGAATCTGCAGCACAATCTGCAGTGCGTAGCACACAAAGGCCAGCAGTACCGTCGGCACAACAAATCTAAGCCCCTTTACAAACTCATCACACCGATGATGCAGCTTCTCCAGATTGCCATTCACCGTCTCCCGGTACAGTTCAATCAGGCGCAGCCTTGCCGCTTCCTTCTCCATCTCCTCCAGGTGCTCCTTCTGCAGAATTCCCGGATCCATCCGGGCAATCTGCTCCGGCTGTAAAAGCCGCATGAAAAACACCAGCACATAGGCATAGGCGCCCATCACCGCGATGCAGCTTAAGATATACAGCACCGACACAAACATCTGCAGTCCGTTTCCAGGCTTCCCCAACTGGGAAATGCCATTAAACAGCCCCGTGATAAACACAAACAGGAATCCACAGAATGTAATGGTGATATATACCTTGTTGTCCAGCTTGTTGCTGCGGTCAAACTGGTTTTCGTACTCCGTCATCAGGCTGTTGAGTTCCAGTTGACTGCCGGTATCATGAATCTTATCCATAAAATCACCTGCTTTCGCCACGTTTCATTTCACAGATAGAATATCATAAGATAAAATGGAACGCAAACAGGACATAAAATTTTACGTTCCATTTGCGCTCCATTTTTACTGCATATTCACACGATTCGTGTTTCATTCTGAATCATTTTTTCTGATACTTCGCTGCCACCAGCTCAATTTCAACCTTCGCATTTTTCGGCAGCGCCGCTACCTGAAATGCTGCTCTTGCCGGATACGGTGCCGTAAAGAACTCGCTGTACACCTCATTCATTGCGCCAAAATCCTGAATATCCGCCAGCAGTACCACGGTTTTCATAACATCGCAAAAGTCCATTCCGGCTTCTTTCAGAATCGCTTCAATATTCTTCAGCGACATTCTCGTCTGCTCCCGGATGTCATCTCCCGGAAATTCGCCGGTTACCGGATCAATCGGAAGCTGACCTGACACATACAGAATACCGTTTTCCAGGGTTGCCTGGGAATAAGGTCCAATTGCCTTTGGTGCCATTTCAGATTTGATTTCTTTTTTCATAATATCATACCGCCTTTCAACTATAATTTTTGCGTATCAAAAAAACATTCCGATCAGTAAAGCAACCACACAGCAGGATGCCGCTACTTCAATCAGGCTCATGCCCTTCCAGGCCATAATGATCCCAACCACCAGGGCCGCTGCTCCGGCCGCCTTTTGTGATGTTGCCTCAATGATTGCCGGAAATGTCATGACCGCCAGTGTTACATAGGGCACATAAAATAAGAAGGACTGCACCAGCCGATTTTTGATCGGCTTCTTGATGAGAGTGAGCGGCAGCACACGCAGCAGATACATGGTAAATGCCACCGCCAGAATATACAGGTAAATATTATGCATGCTCTTTCTCCTTTTCCACCGGGAACAGCAGCGCTGCTATTCCGGATATGATGACTGTAAGCAGGATGATCCGGTTGCCCACCGAAATTTTAGAAAACACAGCAAGTGTATTCGCAAAATAGCTTGCGATGAAGCTGACTGCAATGCAGCCTCCGATTACCTTGTTTGTCCGTACCGGCGGAATGATGACAGCCAGGAACATTCCATACAGTGCCACGCTCAGTCCGCTCACGATCTGTGCCGGCAGAAGGTTTCCCACCACGATTCCCAGAGCAGTACCGACTGCCCAGAATGGCGCGGAAGCCAGCATGGCGCCGTAGGCATACCAAGGACTTAAAAATCCGCTTCTCGCAATCTCAATTCCAAACAGCTCATCGGTTACATCCACGCCCAGAATGATGCGGTGAAGCATGGAAGTCTGTGGGGATAACTTCTGGCTTAACGCGCAGCCCATCAGCAGATACCGTGCATTCGTGACAATTGTCATAATCACCACCTCGATCAGGGCTGCATGGGCCGCAACCTGGGTAAAAAACGCATACTGTCCTGCGGAAGCATTGCAGAGCAGACTGGTCAGAAATCCCTGAAAAACCGTCAGTCCGGCATTTTTTGCTGCTATGCCAAGCGAAAAAGCTACTGCAAAGTATCCGAGTCCGATGGGAAAACCATCCCGCATTCCCTCTTTAAACTCTTTTCCTGTCATATTCTCTCTCCTGTTATTCACTATTTTGCCTTATCTTTTTTGTCCCCGGACAGAAGCCCGAACTGAATCGTAATACAGGTTGCAATGATCAGAAAGAACATGTAAAACGAATACTTCAGCACTTCCAGCGGCGATACATCTGTAAGCGCAGTGATCATCAGCATACCTCCATCATGGGGCATCAGTGCCAGAAACGCACAGGAGAATATGCTGACCAGACTTGCCAGACGCTTTGCCGGAATCTGGTATTTCGCGCCGATTTCCTTTGCCATGGGGCAGGTGACAATGACGGCCAGCGTATTATTTACCAGGGCGCCGCTCAGCACGCCGGTAAGCACGCTGATGCCATACTCGGCACCGCGCCGGCTTCCGATTCTGGAAGAAATTTTGGCAACCATCCACTCAATTCCGCCATACATACGGACCAGACCGATAATGCCGGATACCAGAACTGCCACGATGCTGATGCTGAACATACCGGACATTCCGGAGCCGATTCCCTGCACATATTCCAGAAGGGTACAGGATCCTTCCGCCAGACCGATCACACCGCTGATCAGGATTCCGATAAATAAAACCAGAACAACCGGTACTCCGGCCACCGCCGTGATCAGAACGATCACATACGGCACAATTTCCAGAAGGGAGTAGGCTCCTGCCTCAATCGCGCCGGAACCGCCGCCTCCGAAAATCGCATAGAATACTGCCGCCAGAATTGCTGCAGGCATGGCAATAAAGAAATTCATGCGGAACTTATCCTTCATTTCCGCCCCCAGTCCCTCTGCTGCTGCAATGGTCGTGTCCGATATCATGGAAAGGTTATCTCCGAAATAAGCACCGCCGATCACGGCTGCGCCAACAATGGCCGGATTCAGCCCTGCGCCCTCTGCCACACCGATGGCAACCGGTGCCATAGCCGCAACCGTTCCCATGGAAGTACCAATCGCTGTGGAAATGATCGCGCAAAGAATGAATACTCCCGGAACCAGGAACTGAACCGGAATAATGCTCAGGCTGAAATTTACAATGGAATCTTTTCCGCCCATAGCGGCTGCGGCCCCCTGAAATCCGCCTGCCATCAGGTAGATCAGGATTACCATCATGACACCGGAGCTTCCCATGTTTTCACAGAAAACATCCATTTTTTTCTGCAGCTTGATATCCAGTGCCATCAGGAGGGCCACCGCAATTCCGATCAAAAGCGCTACGTGTCTTGGAAACTGATTAAATGGTTCCGGTTTTCCTGTCAGGGAAAAGAAAACTCCGCATCCAATATAGATTGCCAGAAAGACCAGCAATGGCAGAAAGCTAATTCCGCCCATTTTTTTCTCTGTGTGTCCCATAGCGTCCCCCTCCGTTATGCATTCCATTTTTCATGTGTATCCATGGCCTTCTTCAGTCGCTCCATCGCCTCTTTCACCGTTTCTCTTGTGCAGGCCAGATTAAAACGCTCAAACTGTGCGGTTGCCGGTCCGAATACTTTTCCGGAATCCAGCCAGAGTTTCGCTTCCTCCACCATAATATGTTCCAGTTCCTCATCAGTAAATCCGTAACCGGAAAAATCAATCCAGATCAGGTAGGTGCCATCCGGCTCCACAAAATGTGCTTTCGGGAAGTTGGTCTTCACAAAATCACGGACATACTCCATATTTCCGGTAATGTATTCCACCAGTTCTTTTGCCCACTGGTCACCCTTCGTATAAACGGACTTCACCGCAATCTGCCCCATAACGTTGCCCTGGCTGTAACCGGCTGCCGCGTTTGCCGCGCGGTATTTTGCGCGAAGCTCCTCATTTTCAATGATGATATTGGCCGGCTGCAGTCCTGCCACGTTAAAGGTCTTGCTCGGAGAAGTGTACAGAACCAGATTTTCATGGTATTTTTTGTCCAGTGTCATAAAGCTGGTAAAATAATGTCCCGGAAATACAAAATCACAGTGAATCTCATCGGCCATAATCACCACGCCATGCTTTCCGCAGATGTCTCCAAGCTTCTCCAGCTCCTCCTTCGTCCAGACTCTTCCCACCGGATTGTGCGGGCTGCAAAGAAGAAATGCCTTTACATCATGTTCCACAATCTGCTTTTCCATGTCGTCAAAATCCATGGTGTATCTTCCATTCTCATAACGAAGCTGATTGTTCACCAGCGTTCTTCCATTGTTTACGATCACTTCGCTGAATGGATAATAAACCGGCTGCTGCACCATAACTGCATCCCCCGGATTGGTAAATGCTTTTACTCCCGTTGCCAGTCCGTAAACAATGCCGCATCCCAGCGTCATGGTCTTTGGCTCTACATGGTATCCATGATGAAGGAAAAACCAACGGTCCACCGCATCGTAATATTCCTGATCCGGATCGGTATATCCGAAAACACCATGATCTACCCGCTTATGAAAATCCGCCAATACTTCTTCCGGAAGTTTAAAATCCATATCAGCTACCCAGAGCGGTAGCAGATCCTCTCTTCCTTTCCGCTGCATCCCAAAATCATATTTCAGGCAGCTGGTGCCGCGCCGATCCACCCCATATCGCTTTCCAAAATCCTCCGTACCGTTCCCCATTTTACAGTTCTCCTTTCTTTTTTGTTAAATGATTTAACATTTATGTCTTGTATTATAGCCACACACCAGACTTTTCGCAATAGGAATATAGTTAAATTATTTAACCATATTTTTGTGAAGTATTAACAAAATTTTCTTCTGCACATTTTGTTAAACCAAGAAACTATTTTCATGTCAGGGGTTACATTTTCGTATTTTTTATAGTAAAATAGTAAAACCACCAAACAAAACAAAACTACCAGCGGAGGTGCGCAGATTCATGGAGACAAACAAAAAAAACGATGACAGCATTATCGATGAAACCTTTCATGTGCTGAATGAACGGCACAACAATATCTACCAGTTTGTAATCCATTACAACGACTATATTCTCTCCGAGCATGACTACGGAGAAGGTACTCCCCTTACCATGATCGAAGCCCATACACTGACCTATATTGAAGAACATCCGGGTGTCACCATCACCCAACTAGCAAAATACTGGAACAAAACCAAAGCGGCCCTTTCCATAACCGTAAGCCGTTTGGCAGAACTAGGGCTTGTTCTGAAAAAGAAGGAAGAAGACAATGCCAAAAATATCTGCCTGTATGCCACAGCCAGCGGCATCCGCCTGAGCAAAGCCCATAAGCTTTACGATACTCTGGATATTGCAAAGACAATGGAAAAGCTGCAGAAAGAGTGCAGCATAGAAGAAATAGAAGCTTTTTACAAAGTAATATCGGTATACAATAAGATCATCAGCAGTGATTTTGAAATCAACCGGGGACGCAGACACGGACGCAAAGCAGCTTCCGCCGCGGAAAAACCAACAACCTGATCATCATAAAAATGCGGCAGATCCGTTTTGGCTGGATCTGCCGCATTTCACTTCAAAACCGGCTGCCGCACTTCGGGCAATACTCAAAATCTTCTGCTGTCTCATATCCGCAGTGGCTGCAGCGCCGATACCCGTATCCGTTCCGTCCCTGATTTACCAGTGTCAGATGCTGCGGCAAAATCTCTGCCTGCTCCCCGCGGGCAATGGCTTTTCCGACCTCCGGATCCAGCTCATACAGGGTATTGCAGCAGCTCATCTGCACATAATAATGCCGGTTCCATTTGAAGCATGGAATGAAGAATAACGACAGTACCGTATAGGTCACGAAGACCTGATAGCGCCCATACTTTCCGCATACTCCGCAGATCACGGTCTGCGAAAAATCAAGCTGCTTTCTTCCGTCTGTAATTCCCATCATAAAAAACATACTGTCACACTTTCTTTTCTCGTCATGATGTAGTTCCCGTGACTCGCGTCACTCGATTGCCTCGCCGTTCGCCATAAACGTGCAAGCACGTTTCTGGCTCTCTTGCGCTCGTTCTCGTGACTCGCGTCACTCGATTGCCTCGCCGTTCGCCATAAACGTGCAAGCACGTTTCTGGCTCTCTTGCGCTCGTTCTCGTGACTCGCGTCACTCGATTGCCTCGCCGTTCGCCATAAACGTGCAAGCACGTTTCTGGCTCTCTTGCGCTCGTTATATTTTAGCTGTTTTCTCAGCACAAATGCAATCGTATTTTCGGTGTTTTATCATATGTACATTTTTGTCAGTCTGTTTTATAATACATCAGGTTTCATCATTAACCAGATGATTATTTCAAAACGATACCTACAAGGAGATTTCACATGCAAAAGAACGAAGTAAAAGATCTGACCGTCGGATCTCCGATGAAGCTGATCCTAGGTTTTGCGATTCCAATGCTTTTTGGATTCCTGTTTCAGCAGTTTTATAACATGGTAGACACTATCATTGTCGGTAAATGCCTGGGTGTGACGGCTCTGGCGGCGGTCGGCTCCACCGGTTCCATCAACTTTATGATCATCGGCTTCTGCACCGGCGCATGCAGCGGATTCGCGATTCCCGTCGCCCAGAAATTCGGCGCCGGAGACTACGGGGGAATGCGAAAATTCGTGGCCAATGCCGGATGGCTGTCCGCAGTGTTCGCAGCAGTCATGACTACCATCGTCGGCATCCTCTGTATGCATATCTTACAGTGGATGAACACGCCGGAAGACATCATCCAGGGAGCTTACGATTACATTTTTATCATTTTCCTGGGAATTCCGGTTACCTATCTTTACAACATGCTTGCAGGCATCATCCGAAGCCTGGGAGACAGCAAGACACCGGTCTATTTCCTGCTGCTTTCCTCCCTCATGAACATCGCTCTGGATTTCTTCACGATTCTGGTGCTGGGTATGGGAGTCAGCGGTCCGGCAATAGCCACCGTCATCTCCCAGGGGATCTCCGCCGTACTCTGCCTGGTCTATATGATCAAACATTATCCGATTCTTCATATGCAGCATGAGGAATGGAAACCTGACGGCAGAATGCTCCGGGTTCTCTGCGGCATGGGAATCCCCATGGGACTCCAGTACTCCATCACCGCCATCGGAAGCGTTGTGCTTCAGACCGCGGTAAACTCACTGGGATCCATGGCCGTAGCTGCCGTCTCCACCGGAAGCAAGGTCAGCTTGTTCTTCTGCTGCCCCTTCGATGCCCTGGGCGGCACCATGGCAACCTACGCAGGCCAGAATGTCGGCGCCAGGAAATTAGACCGTGTAAAAGAAGGGCTGAAGGCGGCAAGCCTGATCGGAATCATTTATTCCCTGATTGCCTTTGTAATCCTGTTCTTCGGCGGCAAATATATCGCGCTCCTCTTCATGGATGCAGACCAGACAGAGATCATCGGCCGGGTTGCTATGTTCCTGACCGGAAACAGCATGTTCTATATCCCGTTAACCTTTGTCAATGTCGTCCGTTTCACCATTCAGGGCATGGGATTTTCTACATTTGCGATTCTTGCCGGAGTCTGCGAGATGGCGGCAAGATCTCTGGTGGGCTTCTGCCTGGTTCCGGTATTCGGATTCCTTCCGGCATGCTTCGCGAGCCCCCTCGCATGGATCTTTGCGGATGCCTTCCTGCTTCCGGCTTTCTTCCTCTGCATGAAAAAAATGAAGCTACTGTTTGGAGAAACCGCATAAACCTATTTTCTCCTCAAGAGCCCGTTCTTTGCGGCTCTTGAGGAGAAAACGATGCGATAGATCCAGATACTTCCCAATCACAGACTTTTCATATAAAAATGATCCATTGTTCCATGAAGAACACACGCTTTCTGTTTGTTTTCACCCCAGTATAGGTCTACAATACATACTCTGAAATCATTCTTCCGATTGCTCCAATATCAACCTGTCCCTTAAATTCAAATTCTGCGGTAAATCCGCTTGAAAACATAACAAACAGCTCAGAATCCGGAAATAATTCAGCAAACCCCGGGGTCTGTATTGAAAAATACTGTATTTTGGAATAAGGCATTGTTGCGAAGGATTTTCGCCTGCCTGTAATACCCTGAACATCAATTGAAATGATTCTCTTGTTGGTAAATACCAGTTGATCCCTTACTGTCTGAAAGGCAAACATTACCTCTTCTCCTCCGATAAGAAGTCCATTGACCTCCCCTCTTACGGATTCCCTGTTGATCGGCTTTAAATTAAACACGCTGTTCGAATTAAAATTGACTGCCATAAAATTTCCTTTCCGTCTATCGACTTTTTGTTTTTCACATTTTAATATTCGCATCAGTAACTGTTCAGTAGGTCTGCGCATTTGCTGCGCTGACCGTACGAAAACATGGGCTAGAAAGCAAAAATCCCATTGCCGAAGGCAATTTTAAATGGATTTTTGCTCGTGACTTTAAACGCAACTTCATGACAGCCCAATAGAGCTGCCAAGTGCATGAAGCTCAGCAATAGCATCTGTATGGTTGCTCAGATCCGTTCTGTCTCCTGCGGAATATGACTTCTGGAACAGCATATCCAAGGAAAGATAATCTGCCATGCACTGGAACTGTTTATGCATAAGCTCATACTGAACACTTCCTAAAATCCTATTTTATGGCAATTGCAAACTCAGCTCACGACTTGTTCTTTTCCTTTAATAATGGTTTGAGCCTTTTATAGATCAAACTTGATTTCTTGGTATCCTTGAACATCTTGGCAAGTCCGTTATTTATCGCAACCCTGGTTTTGTACTGATTGAATATGTTAAG
Source organism: Prevotella sp. P5-108 (assembly GCA_963645005.1). GTDB lineage: Bacteria > Bacillota > Clostridia > Lachnospirales > Lachnospiraceae > Brotaphodocola. The sequence continues at coordinate 1,091 of CAVIRL010000061.1, read as the reverse complement.
GACATCCACCGGCTGCTCCTCATCAGTAAGAACATTTTTTATTTCTTCCAGAGTCGCCAGGTCTGATGCCTTTACCTTGCTTGCCTTCTTCTTTGGCTTAGATGCTGATTTTTTTACTGTCTTTTCTTTAACAGCAATTGTCGGTGCCTCTGCCTGTGTAGAAATTCTGCTAACATTTGCTGAAAGACTCTTCCAGTAATCACACAGGCAGTCATAGCCTTTATCATTGGATACAATGTAGTAATTCGTGCCTGATGCAGTGTTCTTACCGATAAGATATCCTAAATACGATGACAACTGGAAGTCCAGCGCATTTTTTGTCCCTACAGTTGCCTTGAAGCTATGATATGTGATTTTCTTACTGAAAACATCGCCCAGTACATCTAAAGAGATGTTCTTGCACTGGTCAGAATAGAACATAATGAGTTCATCTCCGTCCCTAATGTCTTTCAGTTCTCTGATTCCGTCACAGCGGATATTTTCGTAATCTATCAAAAAGTAATTCAAAATTTTCCTCCAGTTTCCATGACAGATTAGACTGCCGGAGATTATTGAATACTACGGTCACAACAGCCGGAAAATCTCCTGCGATTATTATATTGATGATAGGATGCTCTCTTCACCATTAAACACCCCTTCTTCACCACTACGAAAATCCCATGATTCCTCTACAATATATTTCGTCATAATACCATGAAGTTTCTTCAAATCCTCTATGCTGTAAGGATCGATTTCAGCTATTTTTTCATAGGCATTATAGGCGTTCTTATTTGATGTAATATACGTAATTCTCTTTCCTTGGTGCTGCTGCCTTTGCCGGTTCTGCTCTGTAACCTATAGCGCAATGTCCGATGCCTTCGTACTCTCCTTCGATCCCGAGCTCTTTTAGAATGTTCTTTCCAAAGTCAGACTCAAATTCTTCCTTTGCCCGATGAATCCAGATACTTCCAAGTCCCAGGCTCTCCGCAGCATTCATAAGATTTCCCATAACCAGAGTTCCGTCATACTTGTATGTTGGAACTGCTTTATTTGCAAGGACAACCAAGATAACCGGCGCACCGTAGAAAGGATCCATGTCTGCTCCCATGATG
>CAVIRL010000060.1:10823-15013 GCA_963645005.1 Prevotella sp. P5-108 | reverse complement strand
GTATTACTTTGCTCTGGAAGCCTTCACTTCCATAATCTTCTGAATGTCACGAATGATGTTTACGCCAAATCCCACGATGGGTGCCAGGTACACGATCCAGAGTGGAAAACCGGTTTTGCCGGAGCCTCCCTCAGCAATGGTTTTTCCGACAAACTGAAAACCGCCATAAACAATCATCAGGGACATTGCAATGTCAAGAACATACTGAAGATACTCCAGAACATTCCGCAATGCCTTCGGATACAGGTTCGTAAGCGCGTCTACAATAATGTTTGCGCCGCGCTTGGTGCAAAAACTTGCGCATAAAAACGCAACCCAGGTGTACGCGAAGTTCGCCAGTTCCTCCGGCAACCCTGCTGCCGTCGGATACGCAAATTTAAAAATGGTGTTTACCGTCTCCATCAGAACCATAAGAATAATTCCGGCAGCGATCACATTTTCTTCTGCCTCATCAAAAATACCCAGCCATTTGTTTTTTGCTGTCTCCATGTTTACCCCCTAATCCTTCTTTCTGTAAATGCTTGCCTCATCAAAAACCGTGTCATACATTTGCTGAAAAATCGTCTCTTCCCCGAATCCTCCGGATTTTGAGATCACCTGGATTCTTCTGCCATTCCATCGCATGGCAGAGAGAACTGCTCCTTTTCCGATCTCGCAGATCGGCACCAGCTCCGTTACTCCGGTCAGACGCATAAATCCCATGAGTGTATCCCCTCCGGTCATGCACAGGGTTCCATTCCAGCCCCGCCTGATCATACCAGCTGCGATCCAACCCAGCGTATCCGCGATTCCGAACCGTACCTGACTGCTGCTCAGATGCATTCGTTCTGCATAGGCCAGCGCGCTTTCCTCATTCTCCTCATCTAACGTATCTACCAGATAACGGTCCGTTCCACAGATTTTTTCGTAAAGCTGGTCAAGAAATGCTTCTCCTGCTTCGGATGTTCTGTATTCGGGATTCAGTTTCTGCTCATTTTTCAGGCGTTCAGACGGAAAGCCGTGCTCTCTTGCATAGGCCAGCTGCTTTACGGTAATTTCATTTACGCTTCCGCATAAAACCAGAAGTCCGTCTGAATCCTGCATGTAATGTGGATTTCCGCGTTCAAAATCAATCAAAACCTCATATGCCGCGGCGAATCCCGCACAGCCTGCACAAACCCGGTAATTGGTATGTTCTTTCAGCCTTCCGGCGATCCGGTACATATCGTAATCCGTCTCCGCGTCAAACAGAAACACCGTCGGTTCTTCCTGTTCCCACTTTACATGCTCGTAAGAAAACAGCGGCACCTTCTCCACATGGATCTCATTCTGGAGATGGATCACATCTGCCACATCCGATTTTAAAACCGGCTCAAACGGATCCTTTCCAAAAACACTTTTCTCTACCGGAACACCATCAATGTAATGCACGCCATCCTTCGTCGTCCGGTGGAGGGATGGAAGTGCGGGAATGCAGTACGCCGCGGTTTCTTCATAGGCATCCATGACTGCTTTTAACTCTGCGCCTACATTTCCGCGAAGCCCGGAATCGGTCTTTTTATATACATACCCGAATCCGGCTTTTCTGGCGTTTGACGCAAGATGGAAGACTCTCTGATACGCCTCTTCCGGGGAAAGGGGCCGTGTGTCGGTGTTGACCACCAGCAGCCTGTATTCCTCCTTCAGATCCTGAAAATCATACTGGTAATCCGTGATGATCTTTGCGCGGACCCCCATCTTGGTAAACTGGATTCCTGTATCCAGTGCACCAGTAAAATCGTCTGCAATGATCAGGAGTTTATCCATATGGATTACCCCCTTTTCTCAAGTCTGCTCAGGGCCATCTTTGCTCCATATTCGATGGAATTGAGCAGGCTCAGTTCATTTGCGTCTCCTTTTCCGGCATGATCGAAAGCGGTTCCATGATCTACGGATACACGGATGATCGGAAGTCCCAGCGTGATGTTGATTCCCGCAACTGCATTCCACTGCTGCCGCTCACGGTCATACACAAATCCCTGTACTTTTGTCGGAATATGTCCCTGATCATGGTACATGCATACAACAATGTCATACCAGCCGCCGATTGCCTGGGAAAATACCGTATCCGGCGGACACGGTCCGATTGCCTGAATGCCCTTTTCCTTTGCCTCCGCAATGGCCGGTTCAATCTCCTCAATTTCCTCTCTTCCGAACATTCCATGTTCGCCACAGTGTGGATTTAAGCCAGCCACAGCTACCTTTGGCTCCTTAATGCCAAGATCGCGGCATACCTCATCTGCCATCTCGATCACATCCAGGATCCGCTCTTTTTTACAACGGTCGCAGGCTTCCCGTAAGGATACATGGGTGGATACATGTACCACACGGAAATCATTGTGTGCCAGCATCATGCAGTACTTTTTTGTTCCGGTATAGTCTGCATAAATCTCCGTATGACCGGAATAATGATGTCCTGCCAGGTTGATGGCTTCCTTGCTGATCGCGTTGGTGATCGTGCCATCCACCTCATCTGCCATTGCCAGCTGAATGGCTTTCACCACATACTGGAATGCGGCTTCTCCTGCTTCTTTGCTGATCTTTCCCAGCTCGATCTCAGACGGATCGGAGATCAGATGCATATCGTAAACATTCATGATGCCCTTCTCATAAACCGCATTCTTTACATCTTCGATCACATGGATCCGGATCTGATCGTTTAATCCGGTACAGACAAGCGCCTGCTGCATCATGCACGGATCGCCAATTACGACTGGTCTGCACATTTCATAAACACTGTCGTTCGCAAATGCTCTTGCGGTGATCTCCGGTCCGGCTCCTGCAGGATCTCCTGTCGTAATTGCCAGAATTGGTAACTGTGCCATGTTGTAATCCCCCTTCTCTCTTATAAAACCTTCAGATAAATGGAACGAATGTCATCCAGTGTCAGTTCCTTGCGGTTATTTACCAGAAGTCTGGTCTGTTTGCTTCCGGAATCTACCAGAAAATCCAGATCTTCTTTCTTTACGCCAAAGCTGTATAAATCGGTCGGGATCTCCGTGAACTTCACGATGTCCTCGATCTGACCGATCACATAATCTGCTTTCGCGTCAATGCTTTCCGCAAACAAGGACGGATTGATCGCGTCACAAAGTTCTGCCAGCTGTACTGCACAGGCTTCTTTGTTCATTTTCATAACATGCGCAAATAAGATTGCGTTGGATACGCCGTGCGGGATGTGGTATTTGCCGCCTAACGGATAGGACAATGCATGAACTGCGGTAGTGCCGCTTCCGGTAATTGCCACGCCTCCGTAAAAAGCGCCCAGCATCATATTGTTTTTTGCTTCCGTATTGTCTGGATTGCAGTAAGCCTCTCTGATATTTTCAAAGATCAGTTTTGCTCCGGCAAGCGCATAAGTATTGCTTAACGGGGTTGCCTTTTTGGAAGTGTAGCACTCTACCACATGTGCCAGCGCATCAACTCCGGTTGCTGCCACGATGGACTTCGGAAGTTTTTTGATCACCTGCGCATCCAGAATTACGTAATCCGGGATCATAGCGGTATTGACAATGCCTTTCTTTACTTCTTCTTCCGGAACTGCCACGATCGCGTTGCAGGTTGCCTCAGAACCGGTTCCGCAGGTAGTCGGGATAGCCACACTCTTCATCTGCTTTCTTCCAAGAGACGGATCCGCCAGAAGATCTTTTACCGAATAGTCAGAACCTTTTAAAATAGAAACCAGCTTTGCGGCATCCATAACACTTCCGCCGCCAAATGCCACGATCAGGTCTCCCTCGCTGCTTTCTGCCTGTCTGCGGATTTTTTCCACATCCTCATAAGACGGCTCCGGTCTTAAATCACTGAAAATCTCGTATGCGGTTCCCTGCTCTTTTAATGCGTCTAATAACAGATCCAGTAAACCAGCACCGATAATTCCTTTATCTGTAAAAACAAGTACTTTCTTTGCCTGTTCTTTTGTGATCACTTCTTTGATGCTCTCTGCAATGCTTCCCTCTCCTGTATAAAGTACAGACGGGATAATCAACTGATGTTTCATGATTTGTTGCTCCTTTCGCTCTCTCTTGATGATGCCATCATATCAGCACTGTTTCGTTTCTTACAGAATTCCCGTCTTTCTTTTTGTGTCATTATGAAACATATTCATTTTTCGTTGTTTTTCTTCCATTTTTGTTTTATTATGAAACATATCAAAGAAAATACTGGAGGTT
>CAVIRL010000060.1:0-10782 GCA_963645005.1 Prevotella sp. P5-108 | reverse complement strand
TTATGAAACATCTTCATTTTTTCGTTGTTTTTCTTCCATTTTTGTTTTATTATGAAACATATCAAAGGAAATACTGGAGGTTATTCATGGAAACTATCCATTTTCTCGTCATATCCCCTTACCGCGGTCTGAATGAACTGGTCCACGAAGTTCTTCTTACGGAACCACAGATACATGCAGACTGCTATGTGGCAAACTTAAGCGAAGTTGATTCCCTGCTGGCCAAACTGAATCTTCTGAACTATGACGCAATCATCTCACGCGGTGGAACTGCCACCTACCTGAAAGAGCATGCATCTCTCCCTGTGTACGATATCGGTCTCTGGTCGCTGGATGCCCTGCGCGCGATCAGACTCGCCCAGACTTTCGGCCAGCCTATGGCGATCGCAGGCTTTGAAACCATCACCAGTCACGCCCGTGTCTTATGTGAACTCCTGGATTATGATATTCCAATCTATACGATTTTCCGTGAGGGAGAAGCCTTTCCGATCATGCAGCAGCTCAAAAATCTTGGTGTCTCAGTGGTTGTATGCGATGTCATTACGCACAACCTGGCCCTTTCCATGGGCATCACGCCCGTACTCGTCACCAGCGGATACGAATCCGTGCAAAGTACGATCCAGAAGGCCATCACGCTGACCCGGGGATACCTGCAAAGCCGCCGTGAACTGACACAGCTGACCATGGCTTTCCAGAACAATCCCGTATCCTGTACCATTTTCGACCAGTATGGCAGGATCGTCATGTCCAGCCTTCCAGAATATGAAAAAAAGCTGGTTCTTTCCTTTTTACAGGAACATTTCAAAAAATTATGGGAAAACGGAGATTCTTCTCTGGAACACAGCATCAAAGGAAGTTCCCTCCGCTTTACCATAAAAAAATCAATCCTGCGGAATCATACCTTTCTCTATGTATATTCTCTATTGAAAGAAAAACAGGAAATCCGGAAGATTGACGCAATTACAGAAAAAAATGCCGGCAGCAATACCATGATGGATTTTTCCTACTTTAACAGCACGCACAGCCTGTCCAGCACACGGGATCTGATTGAAAAGTACAGCCATGTTTCCACCCCTGTACTGATCTCTGGCGAAAAAGGCACAGGAAAAGATCTGGCCGCTTACAACATTTACTGCAAAAGCAGTCACCGCAATGCCGTTTTTTATCAGATTGACTGTGCCTATGCCACAGAACGGAACTGGACCTATCTGCTCACGCACCATGAGTCCCCTCTGGCGCATAATGGACACAGCATTTACTTTAAACAGATGGAAACCATCCCACCACAGATCTTCAGCCAGCTTCTCTCCTATATTGCAGATACCAGGCTGGCGACACGGAACCGCCTGTATTTTTCTTTTTCCACAAATAACGAAAACTACGATTCCAAACCTGTCATTACCGGAATCACCAAACTGTTCTCCTGTCTGTCACTCCATCTGCCGCCTCTGAGAGAACGGACAGATGACATTCCCTATCTGACCACCCTCTACATCAACCAGATGAACGCGGATCTTGGAAAACAGATCATTGGATTTGACAGCAGAGCCAGCCTTGCCCTCAAACAATTTCCATGGGAGGGAAATCTCCATCAGCTGCAGCGGATTGTTTACGAATTAATGCTGATTACCACAACCCCTTATATTTCTTACGAAAACACAATGCGTCTGCTTCATCAGGAAACCGCGCTCTGGGTATCTCCGGGACAATCCGGATATCAGTTTGACTTAAATCAGACCCTTGATCATATCACCTACGATGTCGTGCGCATGGTTCTCAAAGAAGAAAATAACAATCAGACCCGTACAGCGGAACGTCTTGGCATTGGCCGCAGTACGTTATGGCGGATTTTGAAATCACATACAGAATCAGAGCCGCAGGAATAAAAATACTGGATATTTCCGATCAGTTTTTATTCGGAAATATCCAGTATTTTTTATTCTCCCCTCAGATACCCAATCACTGCTTTTATACTTTTCTCCCGCACCTTTATCTTCCACTCCGCCTCATGGATGTGCTCCAGATCATGGGCATCGGAGTCGCAGATGATGCGGCACCGGTCCAGATAAGGATTGCTTTGCCTCAGTTTTTCAAGCGCTGCCATGTCATGCAGCTCTGCCGTACGGAATTTGCTTTCCGGCGGCACAAAGCCCAGGTTGGAAATAAGACTGTTCGCTTTTTTGTCGATGTGAGCCGGAATCATGACACCACCGTACTGCCCTGCTACAATATTCCACAGTTCATCAAAGGAAAGCCCTGTGCTGTTGATGAGCAGATTCGGCTCCGTGCCGATGCAGATATCCTCCTCGTTCATGATCTGCTGCTTTCCGAATATCTCCTCCCGGTTTGGAAACTTCATCAGTTTTTCATAAACAAACCGGTCAAATTCCAGGGCGGCGGAGAGGTCCGGAAACAGACAGACCGCGTGCACTTCCTCCGCGGTAGTCAGTTCCATGCCAGGAATGGCCAGCACGCCGTACTGCTCTGCCAGCTTCAGAACCGCCGGGCAGTTACGGCAGGAGTTGTGATCCGTCACCGCGATCACATCCAGGCCCTTGATGGCCGCCATTCCCACAATATTGCCCGGGGTCATGTCATCATCCCCACAGGGGGAGAGACAGGAGTGTATGTGCAGATCGTAGCTTAATTCCACAGATTTCCGGCGGTCCGGTTGCTGGCCATCATGCACCTGACCCATATCCTGTGACTCCGCATTTGGATTCTGCGGTACTGCATTTCGTTCACGTTCCATGCCCTTCTCCCTGCATCTGCTGCCACACCCACAGCGCCGCCTCAAACACCGGCTCCTCCGTAGCCAGTACCATGATATCCTGCTGCTCTGCCTTCTTCTTTGCTGTCTCATCCAGCGCTGCGCCTTCTGCCAGAATGATGCAGGCCGCATCCGCCAGTGTGGCCACCGCCAGCGTATTCATATTGCCCATCACCGTGACCCAGGCGCAGCCCGCCGGGGCTTTTCCCATAGCTACGCTCAGGAGGTCGCAGCAGAACGGAGTTGTGATTTCCCGTTCCGGATCATCCCCCGCATGGATCACCTGAAATTTTCCACTGTCCAATATCTGCTTTACTTTCACGTTCATCCTCCTCACATTGTTACTGCTCCTTTGGTACATGACCGACAATGGAATTGCCGGTGTTTCACAAAATTCTCTGTCACTGCTGTCTGCCGGTGTCCGCTCCAATCTGCAGGTCTTTTCCTGCCTCGGTCAGCCATTTTCCTTATTTTGCTCCAACAGCTTCCGGATCTGCTCCTTCATAATATAAACGCAGTCCTCTTCCCTCGCCTCGCCTCGGGCAATGTCCTCTGCCAGCGCCTTGCAGGACGGTGCCCCGCAGGCTCCGCAGTCAAGTCCCGGAAGCTGTTTGCTTAACGCTTCCATCCGGCTTAACCGCGCAAAACTCTCCATCATGGTCTCACCCAGATTGTAAACCGGCTCGTACTCCACGCTCCGGGTCCAGGCCATCAGCTCTTCTGCTTTTTTTTCGGTCTCTGCGTCCATTTGGCTTCGCACCACCGGCATATACTTGCGCAGATGCTTCAGTTTGACTTCTGCCACGTAGGGATTCTCCACGGTCAGAACACCGCCCACACAGCCGCCGCTGCAGGCATCCAGCTCCACAAATTTCAGATTCGTAAACTTCTGATCCTCCATGTCTTCCAGAACCCGGATCACATTCTCAATGCCATCCGCCGCCAGATAACTCTCTGTAAAAAGTCCGCCTGCCTCCCCGCCGCTGTGTCCCCAGCTGATGCCAATCTTTCCGGAAATGCTGATGTTCCCCGGGTTTTCCTCTACCTGCTTCATATACTTTAAAAGCTGCGGATACACATCCTTGATGGCAAGCACACAGTCAATCTCACTCTTTTCCGTTCCAAGGGGGGATCTCGCGTAGGTCACCTTGGACGGGCAGGGGGAGATAAAACAGATGCCTATGTCCTCCCTGGAAAGTCCGGTCTTTTTCATGGCCCGCTTCACAGCCAGCCCGGCTGCCACCTCCACCGGCGGATTTAGCGGAAGCAGATGCGGAATCAGGTTCGGAAACCGCACCCGGATCAGCCGCACCACACTGGGGCACGCTGTACTGATGAGTGGGAGCTGCTCCTCATGCTCCGTCAGATACGCCCGGGTTGTCTCGCTGACCAGTTCTGCCGCCGCACTCACTTCAAACACATCATCAAAGCCCATGAGCAAAAGGGCCTGCAGCACAATATTGATGTCATCCAGATTGTTGAACTGACTGTATAAAGAGGGAGCCGGAAGCGCTACCTTGCAGCGGAAGCGTTTCATCTCCCCCAGGGCATCGTAAACCGCATGTTTTGCGTGATGAGGGCATACCCGGATGCACTCGCCGCAGTCAATGCAGAATTTTTTGTTGATCCGGGCCTTGCCGTTCTGCACACGGATCGCCTGGGTGGGACAGCGTTTCAGGCAGTTGATGCAGCCCTTACACAGTTCCTCATCCAGGCGCACGGAATGGTAAAACTTATCCAAGCAACTTCACCTCCATGGTGATCTTCGTTCCGACACCAAGTTCTGTCTCTATCTTCATGTCATCGGTATATTTCTTCATATTCGGAAGGCCCATTCCGGCTCCAAAGCCAAGATTGCGCACCTCATCCGGTGCCGTGGAATAACCGGCCTGCATGGCAAGCTCAATGTCCGGGATCCCAGGACCCACATCGTCCAGGATCATCCGCACCTTCTCCGGCGTGATCTTCACCGTGATCTCGCCGCCCTTCGCATGGATCACCATGTTGATCTCGCCCTCATACATGGCAATGGCCACCTTGCGCACCACCTCCGGGCTGATGCCAAGCTGCTTTAACTTGCCCTTCACATCGCTGCTGGCCTCCCCCGCCCGGGTAAAATCATCTGCTGAAACATGATATTGTAATACGATCGCGTTTTCCATCAGACTGCACCTCCGCCAAGTCCGGCCTTGTAAAGCATGCCGCAGGTAGAGAACATGCGGTGTCCCGTTTCCATGACAATCAGTTCCCGTTCTTTTGCCATGGTAAGGATGGTTTCATCCGGATGTTTTCTCCGGACAAAGATCACGCAGACAATATCCAGCATCTCTGCCGTGCGGATCACCTGCGGGTTGCAAAGTCCTGTAATGAGAACCGAATGGTCTTTGGAAAAGGCCAGCACATCACTCATCATGTCCGATGCGCAGGCGCTTGTGATCTCGCGGTCCAGAAATTCTTCTCCCGTCAGCACCCGTGCGCCAAGGATTTTCTGAACATCTTTTACTGTCATAGGCCGATTCCCCCTGTCATAAAATAAATGAAGCATGGCCAATACATTGGTTGGGCCAATTTAATCATTGTAAATTTTGTTATGTTTTTGACAAACCAGATAGTTTTATAGGGTAAGGATACCATCTTTTCTGTTAATAATCAACAAAAATATTTATTGTGCTTTTCATTAATGAACGAATTTTGTAGATTTTTTTTCATCTTCATGTTAAGATATTATATACATTTTACAATTGCAACGAGGAGGAGGGTTTACATGGCTTGTAAAAAAGAGGGTGTTCCTTTCAGCGGAACACCAGAGCAGGAAGCTGCTTTAAAAAAGGTGATTGCCGAATTAAAAGACACCAGGGGTGCGCTGATGCCGATCATGCAGCAGGCTCAGGACATCTACGGATACCTTCCGATTGAGGTCCAAACCATGATTTCTGATGAAACCGCAATCCCGTTAGAGAAGATCTACGGTGTTTCCACATTCTATTCCCAGTTCGCACTGCAGCCGAAGGGCAAGTACCAGATCTCCGTATGTCTTGGTACTGCCTGCTACGTGAAAGGCTCCGGTGCAATCTTTTCCAAACTGGAAGAACTTCTAGGCATCACCAATGGGGAGTGCACTCCGGACGGACGCTTTTCGCTGGATTCCTGCCGCTGTGTCGGCGCCTGCGGACTGGCGCCCGTCATGATGATCAACGATGAAGTTTACGGACGGCTCACCCCGGACGACATTCCCGGCATCCTTGCCAAATATCATTAGCCTATGATGCCGGAAATTTCTTTGAATATTCTTGACGTAGCAGAAAATTCCACCCGGGCCGGTGCATCACTGGTGCAGATCACCGTGGACGTGCAGGCGGATGCAGACAGGCTTACCGTCATCATTGCGGATGATGGCTGCGGCATGACAGAAGAACAGATCGAAAGGGTCACCGATCCCTTCTACACCAGCCGCACCACAAGAAAGGTAGGTCTGGGCGTTCCCTTTTTCAAATTTGCCGCTGAGAGTACCGGTGGAAGCTTCTCCATCAAATCAGCGCCCGGAAAAGGGACCACGGTCACCGCAGTTTTCACACTGGATCACATTGACCGGATGCCCCTCGGCGATATGACCGCCACCATCCACACCCTGATCCAGAGTCACCCGGGCACCGATTTTCTCTATGTTTACCGCTGCGGGGCAAAAGAGTTTTCCCTGGACACCCGCGAGATGCGTGCCATTCTAGGGGACATTCCCTTTGACACACCCGAAATTTCCAGTTACATCAAAGACTATCTGACCGAAAACAAACTTGAAACCGACGGCGGAATGGTTTACTGACTGATTTTCATTTCTGCATGATCTGCACAGTTTTTCACTCTGGCATCTCATGCCGGAATTCAAAAACCAGAGCAGGAGCCACCGTCAGAACAGGAGGATTATCATAACATGAAAAGTCTTGAAGAACTAAGAGCGATCCGAGAGAAAATGCAGAGTCAGGTCAGCATGCGTGCGGAAGACCACACCCATACCCGCGTGGTGGTCGGCATGGCTACCTGCGGCATCGCCAGCGGTGCCAGACCCGTTTTAAATACCCTTTCCAACCTGGTCCAGGAAAAGGGTCTGACCGATAAGATTTCTGTTACCCAGACCGGGTGCATCGGCCTTTGCCAGTATGAGCCCATCGTAGAAGTCATGGAACCGGGCAAACCGAAAGTCACCTACATTAAAATGAACGCAGACAAGGCTGCCGAGGTGGTGGAGCGCCATCTCATCGGCGGACACGTTGTTGAAGAATATACGCTGAGTTCAGCAGATCTGAAATAAGGAGGACAACAGATGTATCGTTCACATGTATTGGTTTGCGGCGGAACAGGCTGTACCTCCTCCGGAAGCCAGCAGATTATGGAAACCTTAAAAGAAGAGATCAGGAAAGCCGGTCTGGAAAATGAAGTATCCGTAGTCCAGACCGGATGCCACGGTCTCTGCGCCCTGGGCCCGATCATGATCGTCTACCCGGACGCAAGCTTCTACTCCATGGTCAAGGTAGAAGATATTCCTGAGATCGTTCAGGAGCACTTATTAAAAGGACGTGTCGTTACCCGTCTTCTCTACCAGGAGACCGTTACCCCGGCAGGTGTAAAAGCCCTGATCGACACCAATTTCTACAAGAAACAGCACCGCATTGCCCTGCGCAACTGCGGCATCATCAACCCGGAAGTCATTGAAGAGTACATCGGTACCGGCGGTTACCAGGCCCTGGGTAAAGTTCTCACCGAGATGACCCCGGATGACGTCATCCAGTGCCTGTTAGATTCCGGCCTGCGCGGACGCGGCGGCGGCGGATTCCCCACCGGTCTCAAATGGAAGCTGGCCAAACAGAACGATGCGGACCAGAAATATGTCTGCTGTAATGCCGATGAGGGTGACCCCGGTGCATTCATGGACCGTTCCGTCCTGGAGGGAGACCCTCACGCAGTACTGGAGGCTATGGCCATTGCCGGTTATGCCATCGGCGCAAACCAGGGCTACATCTACGTACGTGCGGAGTATCCGATCGCAGTAGAACGTCTGAAAATCGCCATTAATCAGGCCCGGGAGATGGAGCTTTTAGGCAAAGACATCTTCGGCAGCGGCTTTGATTTCGATATTGATCTGCGTCTGGGCGCAGGAGCTTTCGTCTGCGGCGAGGAGACCGCCCTCATGACCTCCATTGAGGGCAACCGCGGCGAGCCGAAACCGCGTCCTCCGTTCCCGGCACAGAAAGGCTTATTTGGCAAACCGACCATCTTAAATAACGTAGAGACCTACGCGAACATCCCCCAGATCATCTTAAACGGTCCGGAATGGTTCGCATCCATGGGTACCGAAAAATCCAAAGGTACCAAGGTGTTCGCCCTTGGCGGCAAGATCCGCAACACCGGCCTGGTGGAGATTCCGATGGGCACCACCCTCCGCGAAGTCATCGAGGAGATCGGCGGCGGCATCCCGAACGGCAAAAAGTTCAAAGCAGCCCAGACCGGCGGCCCCTCCGGTGGCTGTATCCCGGCAGAGCATTTCGATATCCCCATCGATTACGACAACCTCATTTCCATCGGTTCCATGATGGGTTCCGGCGGCCTGATCGTTATGGATGAGACTGACTGTATGGTAGATATCGCAAAGTTCTTCCTGGAGTTCACCGTAGAAGAATCCTGCGGCAAATGTACGCCGTGCCGTATCGGCACCAAGCGCATGCTGGAGCTTCTCACCAAGATCACCAAGGGCACCGCTACCATGGATGACCTCGACAAACTGGAAGAGCTATGCTACTACGTAAAGGCAAACTCTGCCTGCGGCCTTGGCCAGACAGCCCCGAACCCGGTCCTGTCCACCCTCCGCTATTTCCGTGACGAATACGAGGCCCACATCAAAGAGAAACGCTGCCCGGCAGGCGTCTGCAAGGCGCTCCTCTCCTACCACATTGATGCTGATAAGTGTAAGGGCTGTACCCTGTGCGCAAGGAACTGCCCGGTTGGCGCCATCATCGGCTCCGTCAGGAATCCGCATATCATCGACACTGACAAGTGTGTCAAGTGCGGTGCCTGCATGGAGAAATGTAAATTCGGCGCGATCTACAAACAGTAATGGAGGAGAATGGCTATGGAGAATATCACAATTAAAATCAACGGCATGGAAGTCAGTGCCCCGAAAGGCTCCACCATTCTGGAGGCAGCAAGATTGGCGCACATTGAAATTCCTACCCTCTGCTTCTTAAAAGACATCAACGAGATCGGTGCCTGCCGTATCTGCGTTGTGGAAGTGAAAGGCGCAAGAAGCCTGGTGGTTTCCTGCGTATACCCGATCAACGAAGGCATGGAAGTATGGACCAACACACCGAAGGTTCTGGATTCCCGCAGAAAAACCCTGCAGCTTCTGCTTTCCAACCACGACCGCAAGTGCTTATCCTGCGTCCGCAGCGGAAACTGCGAACTGCAGCAGCTCTGTAAGGAGCTTGGCGTTACCGACGAGGGCTATTACGATGGCGAGCGCACTCCGTCCATGATGGATGACAGTGCTGTCCACATGATTCGCGATAACAGCAAATGTATCCTCTGCAGACGCTGCTCGGCCGTCTGTGAGAAGGTACAGGGCATCGGCGTCATCGGCGCCAACATGCGCGGCTTTGCCACCTTTATCGGCTCCGCCTTTGATATGGGCCTTGGCGAGACCTCCTGTGTCTCCTGCGGCCAGTGTATCGCAGTCTGCCCCACCGGCGCCCTCCAGGAGAAATCCCAGGTGAGCGAGGTTCTGGCAGCCATCGCAGATCCGAAGAAACATGTCATCGTACAGACCGCACCGGCTGTCCGGGCCGCACTGGGTGAGGAATTCGGCTACCCCATCGGCACCAACGTACAGGGCAAGCTGGCAGCAGCCCTGCGCCGCATCGGCTTTGACAAAGTATTCGACACCAACTTCAGCGCTGACTTAACCATCATGGAAGAAGCCCATGAATTCCTGGACCGCGTGCAGAATGGCGGCGTGCTTCCCCTTATCACCTCCTGCTCCCCGGGCTGGATCAAATACTGTGAGCACTACTTCCCGGATATGACCGAGAACCTATCCAGCTGCAAATCTCCGCAGCAGATGTTCGGCGCCATTGCCAAGTCCTACTATGCTGAGAAGATGGGCCTGGATCCGAGGGATATCGTTTCCGTTTCCATTATGCCGTGTACTGCAAAGAAATTTGAGATCCAGCGCCCGGATGAAGCTGCAAACGGCGTCCCGGATGTAGACTATTCCTTAACCACCAGAGAGCTGGCCCGCATGATCCGCAAGGTCGGCCTGAAATTCAGCACTCTGCCGGATGAAGAGTACGACGCTCCCCTGGGCCTCGGAACCGGCGCAGCCGTCATCTTCGGCGTCACCGGCGGCGTTATGGAGGCAGCACTGCGCACCGCAGTGGAGACTCTGACCGGCGAAGAATTAAAGAATCTGGACTTCACCGACGTCCGCGGCATGGAGGGCATCAAGGAAGCCACCTATCCGGTAGCTGGCCTGAAAGTCAGGGTTGCCATCGCCTCCGGCCTTGGAAACGCGAAGAAGCTGCTTGAGAAAGTCAAATCCGGTGAAGCAAACTACCACTTCATCGAGATCATGGGCTGCCCGGGCGGATGCATCAACGGCGGCGGCCAGCCGCAGCAGCCGGGCTACGTGCGCAACACCGTAGATATCCGCAGCCTGCGCGCCAAAGTCCTCTACGACTGTGACAAAAACAACCCGATTCGAAAATCTCATGAGAACCCGGCCATTAAGGAGCTGTACGCAACCTTCCTGGGAGAACTGGGAAGTGAGAAAGCGCATCATCTGTTACATACCACCTATGTGAAGAGAAAAGTAAACGAGGTTTAAAGCCTTTCATACAGGAAACGGGACTGAAGCACGAATATTGTGCCCGGTCCCGTTTTTGAGTTTAAGAATTGTTATTTGTCATGATACGTCAATTGCCGGTAACTTGCATAAATTTTTTCCAGATCATAGTCCGGAGCTGTCT